>CALUIQ010000126.1 GCA_944320735.1 uncultured Bacteroides sp.
CACAGATGACACAGATAAGACAGATTTACACAGATTTTAAAGGGCTTCGCCCACAGAAAAAATAAAATTCTGTGGTCATCTCGTCTAATCTGTGTCATCTGTGGTCCATTGTAAACACACAGTTAAATTCCCATTTATGTTTCAGGAGTTCAAAGCTAAACTGATGGCTTGCTCCAGGGTTCGGTTGGGGCGATCCACGCTCTTATATATATAATGTACCCGTACATTTTTATTAGGTGTATCTTCGTCCGAAAGGTTGGCGTACAGTTGCAAAACTTGGGCAATGACGGCGGGAGAGCCTTGCAGTTCGTAGGTACACATCGAAGACAGGGCATGGATGCCGTTGAAACCGCGTAACTCCGTTTTTCGGAGTTCCACATCGTATACTTTGGCGGCAATGTGCAGGCAATGCCCATCTGCCAAAGGCAGGTCGATGGTGACCAATGCTTTTTCGCTCCCGGTTCGTCGGAGGAGCGACGTCAGGTCGGTCAGTTCCTTTCCCCTTGTCGCTAAAGCGTGGTTGACGATTTGGCGTAAGGTGGATTCTTTGGTTGATTTTACCCGGTCGACGTAACGGCGGTAGTAGGTGCTGAACGAAGCGCCCCCATCCGTTAGGTGCAAATGGTGCTCGATGGCGTCGAAGAAAGCTTTGCGTCCCGCACTGATTGCATCAACGTGTTTAAGTCCTTCGGCAAGCAGGGGGATAATTACTTTTTCAAGTACTTCGTCCATAGTTTCGCACGCCTCCAACTGAGCGATGTATGCTTCCCGCAGTTCGTCGTCGGATATATACCATTGTAAGTTTTTGGTCGTTTTCATAATGTGAAAATGAAATAGAGTGATAACCAATGAAACCGGGTGAAATAGAAATTTCTGGCTCAACCGGTTCTGCTAATTTCGCGGCATCAAGCTTGATAAACAATGTATGAAGTATAAATTTTAAAACTGTATGAATATGAATGAAACAGAGTTTCGCATCCGTCCGTACTCCAAACAGGAGTTGGCGATGCTTTATTTTCCCCACTGTACCCGTCCAAAGACGGCTGTCGCTAACTTGCGCAATATGATTCAACGATGTTCGGGGTTACCGGAGGCGTTGGAAGCCGCCGGCTACCGGATTTATGACAAGATATTCACTCCGAAGCAGGTGAGGCTCATTGTGAAGTACTTGGGAGAGCCTTGAAAAGGGGTGGGTTTCAGAATGGCCATTCTTAACCTGTCGAAATGGCCATTCCAAACTACTGGGAATGACCATTCTAACGAACTCGGAATGACCATTCTGACAGGGTTCAGATTGGTCATTCTAAGAAGATTGGATTGACCATTCTGAACAATAGGCATCTTCCATACTCGTCTCAAGGCATCCCGAAAGGCGGCTTGGAAAGGCAAGCCAAGAAAAGGCCGCAAAGGCGCGAAAAGTCCAAAAGGCAGATTGGGGGCAACGTATCTTTGCAACGTCAAAAGGCCTGAGACAGTAAACTTTAGTATTAACATTTAAAACGTTCTTTGAATTTATGGGACAACCGTATTATGCAAGAAAAGTGACCCTACAAATGGGTGAACGTAAGGGTGAAACCGTGTATTGCGCACAAGTGACCTACTACGGAACCATCAGTTCCAAACAGATGGCGAAGCAGATTGCGGAAGAATCTACACTGACCGAAGCGGACGTGCAGGCTGTGTTCAACCGTCTGGCGTTCTTCTGCCAACAACACTTGTCATTGGGTTACCGGGTGTATATTGAAGGTCTTGGTTCGTTTCAAAACGAATTACTGACCAAGGGCTCGGTAGCTACGGCCAAGGAGGTAACCAACAAGTTGATTAAATCCGTCCGTCCGTCATTCAAACCCGAGTACACGATTATGAACGGCGTCTACCGCTATGCCTTGATGCCTGAAAAGACTGAATTGGTAAAGGTGTCGTTCAGTGACGAAGACGCCGATGAAGACAATTCCGCTACCGGAGGTGAAGGTACTGAGGATAGCGATACCAATGGTGGTACTACCAATCCGGACGATAACGTTACGGAAGACCCCTTAGCGTAACCTAAAAGGAGGTGCCGCATCCCTGCGGCACATTCACAAGGCATGTTGTGTCAAGCCTTCAGGTCTTGTATGATGGTGTGCCGCAGGATGCGACACCTCCTACTTTTTCTACTAACAATTAAAAATGAAACGATTATGAACGAACAAACGAACAAATTCAATTTCCTGAGAATCCTGCGTACGGTGGCGCAAGCCATTATTGCCGCACTGACCGCCATTGGGGTGTCATCGTGCGTGAGCTTCTTCTAAAAACTTAGTTTAAGAGGCGCGGTAGACGTGGGGGAAACTCCGTGTCCCCGTGCCTCTGTATTTAATCCTAAAAAGTGAGATTATGATTGTAGAAACTTTTCCCATGAACATTGCCGGAGAACAAATCTCCAATGAACATGCCCTGTTGACTCAGATAGAGGACGGCCCTCTGATGAGCGGGGAGGGCGCAGTCCGTTTCCTCGTCATTCATTGTTCCGCCACTCGTTGTGACCGTGACTATACGGTGGAGCAACTGCTGCGTGACCACAAAGCGCGTGGTTTCCGTACCGTCGGTTATCATTTCTACATCCGCAAGAACGGAGTTGTGACACAACATCGGGGCTTGCTGGAAGTGGGAGCGCACGTCCGCGGCTTCAACCGTTGCTCCATCGGTATTTGTTACGAAGGCGGGTTGGATGCAAACGGAAAGCCTGCCGACACCCGCACAACGGAGCAGAAGACCGCATTGGCAGAACTGCTTTGGAAGCTGCACAAGCTGTTTCCTGCTGCCTTGGTGGTAGGTCATCGGGATTTGCCCGGCGTGAAGAAGGATTGTCCTTGCTTTGATGCCGTGAGCGAATACAGATGCCTGTTTCATAATGATAATTTATGTGCGCGGAGTGCACAATTGACAATTGATAATTGACAATTAACAAATACAATGAATCGGATATTGATTAGCAAATCATTGTCAATTGTCCATTGTTAATTGTCAATTGCGGCCTCCGGTCGCTAAATTCCCATTTAACAAAATCGTAAATTGTAAATTGTTAAATTGTAAATGAACGAGCATTCGCAAGTGCTGCAATTTGGGCATATTGGTGAAGATCCGTTCCCGCATAGTCGTACATACGTTGTTTTAGCAACCAGGCGGCTTTGCGGGATACGTTTTTTCCATAAAATCCGGAGGGGGAAAGCAGGTTGAGTTGGAACATTACGCGCATATCTTTCAGTTGCCGGTAATCAGCCTCGCTCATATACAAATACCTTTCCGGATGTGCCAATAAAGGGTGGTACCCTTTTGACTTGATGCGCAGCAGGATGTTTCGTAATCCTATAGGTGGATTGAAATAGGAGGTCTCCACCAACAAGTGTTTCCCTTCCTCGCCGATGGGTAGCAGGTCATTCTTCTCCATACGTTCTTCAAACAGGTTGTCCAACATATTCTCAGCGGCAAGGCGTAATGTTACATTCCCTTTATAAGCCGCCTGCAGCTCGGCAAAGCGTTGCCGCAGGTATTGTGTCTCGTTGGGAATATCTTCCATAATATGTGGGGTCAACCACACTTCCCGGATGCCCAACCGTTCATATTCTGCCAATATCCGCAACGCTTCATCCATGGTCTGCACTCCATCGTCCACGCCGGGCAGGATATGGCAGTGCCAATCGGTGAAGCCACGGAAGAATCCACTTGCTTCCAATGTTTGTCTTTTGCGGAATGGCCACATAAATTCCCATTTACTTGCTACTATAGTAATTTTTCCCACCGTAACCGTAATGGTAGCCATATTTGTAACCATAGCGGTAACCGTAACGGCTGCCACCACCTTCGGTTCCGTTCAGGATGAGTGCCATATTCTTGAACCGCTTTTCATCGTAATATCGTTGCAGTTCGGGAAGCATGTCGCGCTCCAGCAGGCCGGCACGGACGATAAACAGCGTGCGGTCCGCCATTTTCTCGATGATTTGCGTATCTGCCACCATCTCTACGGGCGGACAGTCTATGAAGATGTAATCGTACGTACTTCGTAAATGTTCGATAAGTTCCTTGAACCGCGGTTCGGCCAACAGTTCCGTAGGATTAGGCGGAATGGTGCCCACAGGGAGTACGTACAGCCCGGGATAATCGGGGTGCTCATGGATGGTATGTGTGATGTCGTTCTCCCGTTTGCCTAAGTAGTCGCTCAGGCCGTTTTTAGGGGAACCGATGTAGACTGATGTGGAGCCGTGGCGTAGGTCACCGTCGATGACCAGTATCCGTTTACCTTTCAAGGCAAAGCTGGCAGCCGTGTTCATCGTGAGGAATGTCTTTCCGCTGCCCGGATTGAAAGACGTGAACAGCAGCACGCTGGCGCGATTGTCGCTTTGGGTGTCGAGCATAAATTCCAAGTTGGTGCGCAATACACGGAATGCTTCGTTGACGATGTCTCGCCGCCCTTGTTTGATGACGAGGGCCTTGCTTTCGGTTTTGCGCTTTTGTTTACCGTTGAACGCCAAGGGGATTTCGCCAACGAAGGGTAGGGACAAACTCTCCAAATCCCTGCGGCCACGCACTTTGGTGTTGAGGTTCTCACGAAGAAAGATGACACCGACCGGGAACAACAAGCCCAAAGCGAATGCCACCAGCAGGATGTTCTTTTTCACCGGGGCGGTAGGCACCATACTGCCGGTAGGAGGCGTGATGACCCGTGTGTTGTAGGCGGTAAACGCTTGCGACAGTTCGTTCTCCTCCCGTTTTTGGAGCAGGAACAGGTACAGCGATTCCTTTACTTTCTGTTGGCGTTCCACGGAGAGGAGGTATTTGCCTTGCGTAGGGTTGGCGGCAATGCGGGCGGTTGTCTGTTGCTCGCTTTGCCGCAGGGTTTGCAGCTGGGTGTTAAGGGTGACGACGTGGTTGTCGATGGACGACATAATGGCTTCGCGCATATTTTGCAATGAACGATCCAAGTCGATGACCAACGGGTTCTTTTCGCTGCTGCTTGCCACCAAGTCGTTGCGGCGCAGTTGGGCGGTGTTGTAGGTGGCAATCTGTTGCTCGATGCCGGGGCTGTTGATGCCGGAGTTGGCAGGAAGCAATTGGTTGCGGCTGGTGGCGTTGGTCAGGTAGCTCCGGATGTAGCGTGCCATAGACAGCTGGGTGTTCAATGCCATGATTTGCGCGTTGGTCTCGCTGCTCTGCGCCATGTACATGCTGGCGGCCGCTTGCACGTCGGGCAAGAGGTGTTCGCTCTTATAAGAGGAGATGTCCTCGTCCACGTTGCCCAATTCCCGCTCGATGACTCCCAAGCGTTCGTTGATGAACATGGAAGTGCTGACGGCTATTTGGTTCTTGTCCTTAATCCAGTTTTCGTTGTAGACGGCTATCAAAGTGTTCAGCACGTCCTCGGCGCGCCGGGTGCATACGTCTTGAAAGGCTAAGCTAATGACCGTGGACTTGTCATCGCTCAACGAGACGGTCAGGTTGGCGGCATACATACCGGTGGCACTTTGCATACCCGAACGGGAGACGTAGACCGGTGCTTGAAAGGCTGGGTCCGGACAGGCGGCGCAAGGCAGGACTCTAAGTCTGCCTATGGGAGTCGCCACCGTATCGTTGAGTGAGACGGATATTTCGCCGTCCACATCTTCACCGTTGCGGGTGAACTCCGTCAGGCGTATCTTGCCTTCCGGTGCGGGTAAGAGGGTCAAGGAGGCACTCTCGTTGTCTTGCAGGTCGATGAACGCTACCTCGTAAGGACGGTTTTGCCCGTAGAGTACTTGTTTGTAGAAGCGTCCGTCCGTCGTGTAATTGACATTCAAGCGCAGGCGGCGGACTACGTCGTATATGACAGAAGGCGATTGCAAGGATTGTATTTCGTTGTTGACATTGGTGTTGGTCCGGAAAAGGTCGAAATCTGCCATCACGCCGGAGGCGTCGCCTATGGAGTTGCCTTGCGCGTCTTCCTTGATAAGGAGTGTGGCGGAGCGAGTGTAGACGGGCGGCGTGGTGAGCAAGTAGAAGACAGCGATGCCCATAGCCACCGCCAATGAGATGACAAACCAGTACCATTTGTTCAGGCACAGGTACAACAGGTCTTGCAGACGAAGGAAGTCGTCGGTCTGTTTGGGCTTGTTGGGAGTGTTTTGTATAGCCATAATCGTTTAAGAGTTCTTTAATTGAAAATCAAGATACCGATGGAGGTCAACAGAGATGCCAAGGAAATCCAGAAAGACGTGGAACGGACATTGTTGCCGTTCACGGTAGCTTGGCGGGCTTTCATAGCGTTAGGCTCTACATATACCACGTCGTTTTGACGCAAGTAGTAGACGGGAGAAGTGTAGATATGCTCGCCAGAAGTCAGGTTGACGCCATATACCCGTTGCTTGTCCCCCTCTTGGCGAAGCACCAATACCTTGGTGCGGTTGCCTTGGATGGTGAGGTCGCCCGCCAAACTCAAGGCGTCGAGGAGGGTAAGGTGGTCGCGGTCAATGCTGAAACGGCCGGGATTGTTGACCTCGCCCAATACAGAGACGCAGAGATTCATGAACTCTACGGTCACGATGGGATCTTTCACTAAATTCTCGGTTATCAATTTGTTCTTAATCATTTCCGCTATTTCTTCCCGTTCCATACCAGCCACGTGTATTTTGCCGATTACCGGGAAGTCGATGTTTCCTTCGGTGTCTATGGTATAGCCGGATATCCCTTGCCCGGTGTTGGCGGATATGCTATTGCTCTGTACCGACTGCCCCAACTGGCGCGTGACGTAGGGTAAGTTGAACAAATTGCTCAGCTGTGGATCTCGGCTGTTGACGATGATGGAAATCTTGTCTTCGGGTTGTACGGTGATGGGTTGTACTTCCGGTAACTTGATTTCGGTTTCTCCGGGTTTCATGTCTTGGAAGTAAACCACTTCTTTGGACGTTCCGCAAGAACTTAAGAGGGCAGTACCTGCTAAAGATAGTAGCAGGACACTAGTCACAATGTATTTCTTCATAACAATTGAATATATTCCGGTTGTTCGATTTCTACACTGACGGCCATAAGCATAGGTAACTCCACCAATAGCCGTTTCTTTTTAGAGCCGCGCACGGTGAGCAACGTTCCTTCCACATCGTTAAGCGGTCCTCCTATGATGCGGATGCACCGTTTGCGCATATTGGGTGTGATTTCTTCGGGGCGAAGATACCGGGGCGTGTCTGAGTAGCGGGCGGTTTTCATAAAACGCTCCATATCCACATCGCGTACCGTCATAGGTATTCGTCCTTTTTGAAATCGGTATTGGAAGGTGTAAACGCTTTCTACAAGGGAATCGAGGGTTAGGCGGGAATCGTGTACAAAAAGCAAGTCGTGCATAAAGGGAACTTCCGTGCGTTCCCGCTTCCCATGGCGTATGATTAACTTCTGTACCATAGGTGTAAAGTTCTCAATCTTTAACTCGTCCAGCATTTTATAGGCAGGCAACTTGGCGTTGCTCCGGGTTAAGTCCCGCATGGCAAACCATTGTTTTTCGGTATCGGCTATCAGAGCTTCCATATTCGTTAAGGCAAAAACTTCTAATCCTGCAAGTGATGTTATCCGGCTGATACACTTGTAGTTATAAACTTTGACCCCGAAAGTTCGGACTGCTGTCCGTTGTCGCAAAAGTCATCTTTCCCGCTTGGGATTATTGTACTACTCTTTATTGTTAAAAGTTCCATCTCTTAGTAAGAGATGGATTAATGCTCAATAGTTATTGTAAGCCGATGAAAATCAAGATGAACTTCTCGGATTTGGTGCATTTTATAAAACAAATGTTTTACAAATAGATATAAAAAACAATTTTAGATGATTTTTTTGTGCTCATTACTATGCGTTTTCAAATTATTATACGTATTTTTGCTGCCCAAAACCATCTCTTACTAAGAGATGGTTTGATTTGTCGAACATTCTTTTTAAAGAACAGCCATAATAACTTGGTCGTTGGCATTGTCTACTATGGAAGTGTCGAGCAGCGAAAGATAGATACGTGTTGTTTCTTCTGAGTCGTGTCCGAGGGATTCGCTGATGACAGAAACCGGAATTAGTCTGCTCTTGGCGATGCTGGCCCAGGCGTGCCGCGCGACATAAAAAGTGAGCTTAACGGGACATCCCACCATCTTTCCTATCTCTTTCAGCCGTTTGTTCATCAGGTGTGAGGCGTTCAGGTATTGCTGCCTTTCGTTTATTCCCGCTTTTTGGATGATGGGTAGCAGGTAGGGGGAGTCCGGCTTCGTGTATCTGTCGATAATCTCCTGCATGGGTTTCAGCCATTTGATGACCAACTGCTGTTTGGTCTTATGCCGTCGGTAGACCAACATATTGTTCTGCAAGTCATCTTTCTTTAGGAATGCCAAATCGACGAAGGACATTCCGCGCAGGTAGAAACAGAGCATGAAGAGGTCGCGGGCAAACCTCAAAGGAGGGTACAACTCCAAATCCAGTCTTTTGATTTGGTTGATCACTTCGGCCGTTACCGCCCGTTTGACGGTCTTTTCCACTCCGGTAAAGATATGGCGGAAAGGATTGGCGTTATCTACTAAGCCTTCTTCGGAGGCTCGGTTGTAGATGGCGCGCAAATTGCGCATATAAAAAGATTGGGTATTCGGGCATTTCCCGTTCCGCTCCAAGTATGCTTTATATTCCATCATTAGAGAGGGTGTTATATGTTCCAAGGCAATGTCTCCGGATTCATCCCGGAAACGGATAAAGCTGTTCAATGCACTGGCGTAAATTTCCGCCGTTCTTTCCTTGCCCATGCGTTGCGTCTGCCAGATAACCTTGCGAGCATAGGCGAAAAAGCTGCTCTCGTAATTGTCTGCCCGGAGGTAGGCACTCACAACTTGTTCTGCGGTGTAGCTTCCTGACCGTTCCAACTTTCGGACGATGAAATCCAATCGTCTTAGATCTTCCTCCATGCGGTTGGCCAACGCGGATAGGTAACAATCCCGTTCGGCATTGTCGCTTCCCTGCATAGGGACGGATCGGGCTTCATCCCATTCCGTAGGAAAAAGTTTGTAACTGGTGGTGATAAGACGGGTCTGCCGGTTGTGTATCACTTGGTAGCACACAGAGCCTTCTCTGCCATAAACCGTCGATGGACGGTATTTGATTTTGATTGTTGCCATAAGCTATTTTTGTTTAAATGATAATTTAACTATTAAATGAAGAATTAGGCTGCGCTGTGTATTCGATGGCACGCAGATGACGCAGACAGGCGCAGATGAACGCAGATTTTAAAGGGCTTTACTCAAAATTCTTCATTCATCATTCATCATTCTTCATTTAAGCGCGCTTGCGCGCGCTAAATTCCTATTTAATTCTCTTTTTCTAATATTTTTAGTTAAAAGATGCCGCATTTTTAAACTTTAATCGTTAGCTTTGTTCTAAATAGTAAAAACGATATGCTTATGAGACGAATGAAGCTATTTATCAGTGTATGCCTGATGGGCGTGATCGCCTGGTTGGGCACAGGGGCGCAGGCCCAATCCTACAACCAACTATGGAAACAAGCCGAAGAGGCACAGGAGAAGAGCCGACCTAAGACGGTGATTGAGGTTACCGATCAAATCTACCGGAAAGCCTTGGTAGAGAAAAACTCCGGCCAGTTGCTGAAGGCTTACCTCTGCAGGGAGAACTTCAAGCAACGGCTGACACCGGATAGTTTATACCACACCTTATTATATATAGCGCATTGGGCGGATGCCGCCACGGACAAGGCAGAGAAAGCCATCTTGCATTCGCTCTTGGCACGTGAATACGCGGACTATTGGCAAGGGAACCGCCGGGCTATCTCCGAACGGACAGACTTGGCGGTAGATGAGCCTTCGACCGACATCCGTACTTGGACGTTCCGTCAATTCGTAGAGCAGGTGGATAAGCATAACGCCGCCTCACTGGCGGACAGGAACTCATTGCTGGAAGTGCAGACATCCGCCTATCAGCCTTTCATCGTACAAGGGGAGGCAAGTGCCTACTACGGGCACGACCTTTATCATCTGTTGGCACGCCGTGCCATTGATACTTACCAAGAGATGACGGGCACCGTTGCCGACTCCTTGGTGCAGAGCCGTGTGGACGGGCTTTACCAACAAATGATAACCACATACACTTCACGCTCGGATGGGGGAGACGCCGTGGTGCTGACCACCCTTGACTATTGGCAATGGAAGGCGGGGAGCTATCTGAGCCAAGCTCGCTATTATTCTCCTGCCGCTCGCGACTTGGAGACGGAGAAAGCCTATCTGGATGTTTTAAATGAGTTGATAAAGAAGTATGCCGACCGTCCTGTCGTCATAGAAGCGTATATCCGCAAGGCGGAATGGATGAGCCACGGAGGCGAAGGCAGGAGCATAGCCGAAGCCATCCGCTTGTGTGACGAAGGCATACGGTTGTTCCCAAAGTATAACCGCATCGGAGAATTGAAGCGCATGCGTGCCGAGTTGCTTCGTCCGCAAATCAGCCTGCGTAACGAAGGCATCAGCTATCCCGGCGACACGCTCCGCTTGGAAGTCATTTACCGGACACTGGATACCCCCGTCACGCTGAACGTCTATGCCACCAACCTGAAGACTTATCCCGATTCGTATGACTGCAATAACAACGATGATTTCCGCAAGTGTGCGCCGAAGCGTCTTTATACGGCCCGACATACGTTCAAACCTCTTCCCGGTGCCGACAAACTGCCTGCCGACGTGCCCTATCTGCCCAGCGATACGACACTCAGCCTGCCTATGCCTGTTAAGCCGGGTATCTATATTGTAGAGGCCGTGCCGAAAGCCAAGAATGGAAGGACAGTTCGTAGTTTCCTCTCCGTGTCCCGCCTGCGGGTCATGACACTCGACTTGGGGGACGGTTCCTTAGAACTGACTACCCTGGACAACCGGAGCGGCCATCCCGTAAGCGGGGTGACGGTGGACTTCTACTCCAACACGGACAGTCTGCTACAGTCTGTCACCTCCGGTGCGGGTGGTAAAGCCCGGATTACTTGGCAAGGGAGAAGCTACGTGGCACGCTACGTGGCGCACAAAGACGATGACACCGCTATGGAGCCTCAGCGCATCTACCTGAGGCAAGACGTTAACCCGACTCCGGGTATTAGTTACAACCTCTCATTGCTGACCGACCGTGCCATCTATCGTCCGGGACAAACCGTTTACGTGAAAGGCGTGGCTTACAGTCAGGACGAAGACAGCGCGCAGGTTATGGCACAAGGCACTTCTTTCGAATTGGAGTTGCTCGACGCCAACTATAAGCAAATCGCCACCCGCCAAGTCACAACCAACGACTTCGGTTCGTTCAACGCTGACTTTGCTCTTCCTACGGCTTGCCTCAACGGAAATTTCAGCATTCGTGCCAAGGGGAATGCCAATGCTTCTGTCCATTTCCGGGTAGAAGAATACAAACGGCCTACGTTTGAGATTACTTTCGAGCCTGTCCGTGTGCCCTACTGCTTGGGTGAGACCGTCACCCTGCATGGACAAGTAAAGGCATTCAGCGGAGCTGCGGTGCAAGACATGCCGGTAGCTTATCGGGTGAAAAAGTCTAATATGTATCGTCCTTATTGGCGGGTTCAGGAGAGTAACGTCAAGGCTGACACCGTGCGGCTGGATGCGGAAGGTCGTTTCTCTATCAATGTGAAGTTGGATGCTCCCGATCAGGGTAAGCCCAGACGTTATGAACCGATGCGAGCTTATACCTATATATATAATATAGAAGCGACGGTCACCGACGAGGCGGGCGAGACCCAATCGGCTTCCTACAGCTTGTCGGCGCAGAAAGAAGCCTTCACTTTGGACGCTTCCTTCCCCGTGCAGGTATGTAAGGAAGATACGGGTGTATGGGTGGTGCGTGCCCACAATGCGCAAAGCATTGCCCAAGCCTTGGAGGTACATTGGCAAGTCCTTCGCGCAACAAAGGGAAACGAACCCGCTCAAGACAAACCGTTGCTAAGCGGCACTTGCCGGACGGATTCGCTTCAACCCTATGCCTTGTGGAAGTCCTTACCTTCGGGCTGTTACAAGCTGACGCTCTCCGCCACGGACTCCTTGGGACATAGCGTAAACACCGACCGTACTTTCACCCTCTTCTCGAAAGGTGACACCCGTCCGCCTGTGCATACCCCGCTCTTCTGCCACGAAGAACGCACCGAAGTGGCCGTGGGCGAAGAAGCCGTTTTCCACATCGGCACTTCCTTCAAGGACGCCTGTCTGTGGGTGAATGTCTTTACGAACGGAAAGCGGATAGAAAGCCGTATGGTGCCGGTCAGCGACAGGCTGATGCACATCCAAATGCCTTATCTGTCTACGTACGGTGAAAGCGTGACGATATTGTTCAGTCTTCTGCGTGATGGTCAATTTTATACTCAGACAATATTCTTAAAGAAGAAACAGCCGGAGATGCGTTTGGACATGAAGTGGCAAGTGTTCCGCGACCGTCTGCGTCCGGGGCAGGAAGAAGAATGGAGGTTGGTGGTGAGCAATCCCGAAAGAATGCCCGCCGCAGCTGAAGTGTTGGCATTGATGTACGATGCTTCCTTAGACAAACTCTATCGCAACCATCCGCAGTGGGGCGTATTCTTCCCCCGAAGGTTCTACTGGCGCAGTGTGAACATCAGCAATCCGGAGAATCTGTATCTGTCGCCTTACTATACGATACCCGACTGGCGGGTGCCGACTTTCAGTTTCGACCGTTTCTGTTCGCCTTATCCCGGTGGAATAGAGTCTATATCGATTGTAGAGAATGCGGTAATGATACGCGGATATGCTTCGTCCCGCAATGCTTCCTTGACGGGAGGCGTGATGATGAAAGCCGAAGCCGCTGTGGTGCAAGACGCGGTTGCTTCTACGGAAGAAGTCGGACAGGCAGTGGAAGTCGCTTATGTACCCGCTGCGGCAGACGGTGCGGTGTTGGAAGAAGAAAGGGTAGAATCAACGACTGCTCTCCAGCCGATGGACGACCTGCGTACCAACTTTGCTGAGACCGCCTTCTTCTATCCCCACCTGCGCACTAACGAGCAAGGGGAAGTGGTTATTGCCTTCACCATGCCGCAGAGCCTGACCCGTTGGAACTTCCGCGGCTATGCCCATACCAAAGATATGCGGACAGGTACGTTGGAAGCATCTGTCGTGACTGCCAAGGAGTTTATGTTGCGTCCCAACTTGCCACGCTTCGTGAGGGTGGGCGACCATACTACCATTGCCGCTACCGTCAGCAACCTGACCACCGGGAAGGTGAAGGGCACCGTGGTGCTGCAACTCTTCGATCCCGAAACGGAGAAAGTCATCAAGACCCGCAAACAGAAGTTTGAAGCGGAAGCCGGACGCAACGCTTCGGTCAGCTTCGACTTCGAAGTAGACGATCGCTATGACTTGTTGGGTGTACGACTGACGGCGGACGGCGGTTCCTTCAGCGATGGCGAACAACACGTGCTGCCTGTGTTGAGCAACAAAGAGCAGGTGACGGAAGCCTTGACCTTCGACCTGCGAGGCAATGATGAATGTACGTTGAGGCTCGATACGTTGTTCAATCACGACAACCCCACTGCCACCAACCGGCGACTGACCGTGGAAGTGACCGGCAATCCCGCTTGGTTGGCTGTGCAAGCGCTTCCCGCATTGACTCTGCCCGACAATGAGAATGCCGTATCTTGGGCAACGGCTTATTATGCCAACGCTTTGGCAACGGCCATCGCCCAATCACAACCCCGTATCAAGACCGTGCTCGATGCTTGGCAGGCTTCCGGCGCTTCGACAGAGACTTTCCGCAGCCGCCTTGAACAAAACCAGGAACTGAAGAATATGCTGCTGAGCGAAACGCCTTGGCTGGCCGAAGCCACGAATGAGACCGAACGTATGCAACGCTTGGTTCAGTTGTTCGACACCAACCGCCAACGCAACCTGCAAATTTCTTCCCTCACGAGGCTGAAAGACTTGCAAGGCGAGGAAGGTGGCTGGAGCTGGTACAAGGGAATGTGCCCCAGCCGGGACATTACGACGTACATTGCCACGTTGTTGGTACGTTTGCCCGGACTCACCGGCACACCTTTGGAAGGCGATGCCTTGCAGATGAAGCAACGGGCGTTCAGCTACTTGCATCAAGAAGCGATGGAAGAATACAGGCGTATGCGTCGTGCCGAGAAGGAAGGACATCCCGTGAAGACACTTTCTTCCTTGGCACTCGACTATCTGTATCTGTTGGCTTTGGAGGGCGGACAAGTGCCCGAGGCTTACCAAACCGTACACGCTTACTTCTTGGAGCGTGTACCCAATCTGCTGACCACCTCCTCCATGCAAATCAAGGCCCAATGCTTGGTGGTGCTTCTGGCAAACGGGCGTAAAGCCGAAGCCACGGATTTTGCGGTCTCGCTCAAAGAACACCTGATACAGGACGGCAAGATGGGAACGCACTTCGCCTTCAACGACGGCTATTACTCATGGGGTATGAGGCCCGTTTCGGCTCACGTGGCAGCTATGGAGGCATTGTATCGCTTCGGAGGAAACGACACGTTGATAGAAGATATGAAGCGTTGGTTGCTGAAACAGAAACAGACCGTGGCATGGGAGACGCCCATAGCCACAGCTGATGCTGTCTATGCCTTGTTGTGCAACGGCCGCAACTGGCTGGCGGATAGGGGAGACGTGCTCATCACCTTGGGGCGTGAACAAATCTCTACGATTGAAGGAACCGATACCACTCGTCCGTTACGGGGATTGGGCTATGTGAAAGAAGCGTTTGCCGAAGGCGATGTCGCTTTGAAGGCTAAGAAAATGACCGTGGCCAAGCGGGATACAGGTATGGCGTGGGGTGCTGTTTACACCCAATACTTGTCACCCATATCCGATGTGAAACAGCAAGGCGGAGAGTTGGCGGTAGAAAAACAACTCTACGTAGAGCGTCTGGACGCTTCCGGACACCCCACGCTGCATCCGCTGACTGAAGGCGCATCGCTTCGTGTGGGCGATAAGGTCGTTGTTCGTTTGGTACTTCGCTTGGAGCGTGCCATGGACTATGTGCAGTTAAAAGATAGCCGGGCCGCCTGCTTGGAGCCAACCGCTGTATTGTCCGGTTATCGCTGGGGAGGTTCGTTCGGTTACTATGCCGAGACCAAGGACGCCTCCAGCCGCTTCTTCTTCGACCATTTGGGCAAAGGTGTTTATGTATTGGAATATAGTTGCCGGGTAGCTCGTGCGGGCGAATATCAGTCCGGATTGGCAACCGTACAGTGTGCGTATGCGCCGGAGATGGTGGCACATTCGGGAAGTTGCCGGTTGGTTGCGGAGTAAGAAATGAATTAGAATACGGAGACACGAAGGCTCAGAGAAAGGTCATTTCAAATGATAGAAATGCCGCCTTTGTGTTTCCGTGTTTATTTTTAGACGCGGCTGAAAAATTAGCCAATACATTGTGGTTTCAAAGACTTGCTAACCATTTTTTTCCTGATTTTGTGAAAGACCAGACAACCAAAATAAGACTGATGGCTGCCGTAATTGTCAATATAGCTTCAAGTGTTCCCATAATCTTCATTTATTTAATATTCTATATCCAAATATCGCAAGACAAATAGTAGCTATAGCACCTACTAAAACGATTTCCCAATTCGTACTGAGATCTTTATCCGTAAATAGCGGTAAGCCGCCTAATACGACAGCTGTAAAAACAAGTTTGGATAGGTCGAGAAAATACTTTGCAATCGTCTCCCTGGTCATCTTGTTCTTTTCCCTCGCTTCATCCTTTTCTTTCTGCTGTTTCTCCCAATTTCCCATATTTGATATTATTTCTGCAAAGATACGATTTTTGTTGTAACGATAACAATATAACGCATTCTTTTCCACTCGTGTTGTTCTAATAGTATGATTTTTGTATCTTTGCCCACTCAAATAAGTAATTAATCATAAAATGGGGATTTATACGCGTGAAGCACATCATCATTTTTTAGACGCGGATTGAGCGGATTAGGCGGATTATTAAAGGGGCTTCGCCCGAATTAATCATTCGTATGATTGAAGAATAAAAATAAAATCCGCACAATCCGCATAATCCGTGTCTAAAAAATCAAACAGATAAATTATCAATTAATTTTGTGCATTTACTTAATATATAAGAATATATGGATACGAATAAGTACATCACTGTCGCTTACAAGCTGTACACCATTGAGGACGGCGAACGCGAATTTACGGAAGAAGCTCCTGTGGAACATCCTTTTCAATTTATCTCCGGGTTGGGACTGACACTGGAGGCTTTTGAGAGACAACTGGAGGAATTGAATCCGGGGGATAAATTTGACTTTACCATTAATGCAGCCGACGCGTATGGGGAGTATGACGAAGACCATGTTATCGACCTGCCGCGGGAGATTTTCTTGATAGATGGTAAGTTTGATAACGAACACATTGTGGAAGGTGCGGTTATCCCGTTAATGACGGCTGAAGGTCAGCGCATCAATGGCAGTGTGGTAGAAGTAAAAGATGACGTGGTGGTGATGGATATGAATCATCCCTTGGCGGGTTGTGATTTGAACTTTGTAGGGGAAGTCGTAACGAACCGCCCCGCTACCAATGAAGAACTGGCTGAGGCTGCCCGGATGATGAGTGGCGGTTGCGGTGGATGTGGCGGCGGATGCTGTAGTGATGGGGATTGTGGTGACGGTTGTGGCGGCGGGTGCTGCCATTGATGACCTGTTTATTTAGGATATATGTTGCGGTTGGTTCGATGTCGTATCGAATCGACCGCAATTTTTTTATGTACTCATCGGTTGGGTGTCCGATTAAGATAGAGGGGGTAAAAAAAGAGTAGGGATTGACAGAGGAGTCATCCTGTTTTCAAAAGGATAGTTGCTTATGCCTTCTATCTATGGCAGGAAAGATAAAAAGATTTCGTGATGTCGTTCTTTATATATAAAATTGGTGATTTTGCAATATGCATATAGCATTATTTGCAATTTTCAGCAAAATATAAGTTAAATAGGGGTTAACTTTTGGTTGTTTCAAAAAAAAGTTCAACCTTTATAGAAATTTATTAACCCAATCTAATAACTCAATTTTATGGTACAAGTATCCCAAAAACTAAGACGGGTCGGATTGGCAGCCTTGTTTCTGTGTCTATGTTCACAGGCACAAGTGCTGAATGCCGCAACCGACCGGGGGCAAGAAGCCAAAGCTGCCGAGAACGAAGTTCTCCAGAATCCTCAAATCACAGTTATCGGTAGCGTGGCAGATGCTCGTACTGACGATCCCATCATTGGTGCGAGCATCAGTGTGAAGGGGGTCGCCGGGAAAGGAACAATTACGGACGTGGACGGTAAGTTTACGCTGAACGTCAGCCGTGGTGATGTATTGGTGGTCTCTTTCATTGGTTACCGAACGAAGGAAGTGACCGTGACAGACGGCAGATTGCTGCTTGTCACCTTGTATGAAGATACTGAGATGCTGGAAGAAGTTGTTGTGACCGCCTATGGTAGTGGTCAGAAAAAAGCCAGTATGGTAGGTGCTGTGGAGACTATTCAACCTGCCGCCCTTGAAGTACCTTCTGCAAACTTGTCGAACGCCTTTGCCGGACGTCTGGCAGGTGTGGTTGCCATGCAACGCAGCGGTGCGCCGGGTGCCGATGGCTCAACCTTCTACATTCGAGGAATTTCCACCATCAGCGGTGCCACCAATCCGCTTATCATTCTGGATGGCGTGGAAATATCATCGGGAGACTTAGACCTCATTGATCCGGAAATTATTGAGAGCTTCTCTATCCTGAAAGACGCTACGGCAACGGCCATGTATGGTACACGTGGGGCCAATGGTGTTATGATTATCACCACCAAGACTGGACGCAACATCGACAAACCGATCATCAACTTCCGTATCGAGGGTAAGATGAATACGCCTACGAAGATTCAAGAGCTGGTGGACGGTGTGACCTACATGAATCTCTTCAACGAGGCCATCAGTAATGAAGGGAACACGAGTACGATTCTTCCCTATACGGCAGAAGAGATAGAAGGAACGCGACTGGGGCTGAATCCGTATGTATTCCCCAATGTGGACTGGTATGACGAGGTGTTCAAATCGCATTCGTTTGACGAAAATGTGAATGTGAACATCCGTGGTGGAGGTAAGTACGTGGATTATTTCTCCAGCATCACTGTGAACCACCTGACGGGTATGATTAAAGACCGTTCTTCGGAATTTACCTCGTACAACAACAGCATCAACATGATGCGCTATGCGTTCCAGAACAATGTCAACGCTTACCTGACTCCCAGCACGCGTCTTTCATTGCGTTTGAACGTGCAGTTGCGTGATGGACGCCAACCGAATCTGGGTGTCCAGGCATTGTTTGACCAAGTATTGAACACCAGCCCGACGGAAGCACCGATTTATTTCCCTGCCGACGGTATTGCTTCCGGTATCAAGTGGGGTACCACGGACCGTGTGAATCCCGGACAACGCACCAATCCTGTGGCATCTTTGGCAAGTGGATATACCGATTCGTTTGCCAGTACGGTTGTGGCTGCCTTGGAGTTCGATCAAAAGTTGGACTTCATCACCGAAGGTTTGTCTTTTCGTGCGTTAGCTTCTTTCAAGAATTATTCTTATAATGCTACGGGCGGTAGTTCGGCCTGGGACGGGTATCACTTGGCAGACTACTCGGTGGATCCTAATGGGGGATATCAATTTACGACGACGCTGAATACGGGTAATGCGGGCGAACAAGACACTTCCCTGAAACCGACTGTATCCAATAGCGGTGACCGTCGTTTCTATTTCCAAGCTTATTTAGACTATACACGTTCGTTCGGTGCGCACGATGTCAATGCCATGTTCCTTTACAACCAAGACGAGAAAGTTATCCACTTGACATCGGCCAACCTGATCAATTCCTTGCCCTATCGCAAGCAGGGTATCGCTGCCCGTATGTCTTACGCTTACGATGGCAAATATTTGGTAGAAATCAATATGGGTTACAACGGCTCCGAGAATTTTGCCAGCGGACATCGTTGGGGATTCTTCCCCTCGGTGGCGGTAGGTTACAACATTAGTGAAGAACCTTTCTTCAAGCCTTTGCTTCCGGTTATTTCCAAGTTGAAAATCCGCGGTTCGTGGGGTAAAGTGGGTAATGATAATATTGGTGCCGAACGTTTTGCCTATATGCCCATCATCAATATGGGCAACCGGGGTTATCAGACTGGTTATACGAGTGGTCGTACCTATTATGCTGGCCCCAGTTATGGCCGCTACGCCAATACGGCACTGACTTGGGAAGTCGGTGAAAAGGTCAATGTCGGATTGGATATGACTCTTTTCCGCTCGTTGAATATGACTCTCGAGTTTTTCCGCGAGAACCGTACGAATATTTTCCAAAGGCGTAATTCCGTGCCCGGTTATATCGGTGTAGGCAATACGGTGATTCTCGGCAACTTTGCCGCAATGCGCAACCAAGGTGCTGAGTTGTCACTGGACTACAACAAGCAGTTCGGGAAAAACTGGTTCGTCAGCTTTAAAGGAACATTCACGTATGCCCATAACGAGATTACCCAGTACGATGAATCCCCCATGTATGATTTCCAAAGCTACATTGGACAATCCGCCAATATGAACGGCTTGCTTGTTTCCGACGGACTGTTTGCCAGCGATGAAGAGGCGACCAACTCCAATCAGCAGATTGGTAGCATTTTGGGAGCCGGTGACATCAAATACAAGGATGTATCGGAGGACGGGATTGTCAATACCAACGACTGGATTTGGCAGGGCCATCCTACCGTGCCTGAAATCGTGTATGGCTTTGGCCCGTCCATCAAGTGGAAGAATTTGGACTTCTCGTTCTTCTTCCAAGGCGTAGCCCGCACTTCGTTAGTTATGAGTAATTTCCATCCTTTCGGAGACAACAGCGTGCGTAACGTGTTGGATTGGATTGCCGAAGAACGCTGGTCGCCGGAGAATCCGGACGTGAACGCTACCTATCCGCGTCTGACCATGTCTACGTCCGCCAACAATCAAGCTTCGTCCGACTACTGGTTGCGCAATGCCGCTTTCTTGAAACTGAAGAATGCGGAAATCGGTTATACCTACAAGAACATGCGTTTCTACCTGAGCGGTATGAACCTGCTGACGTTCTCACCCTTTAAGTATTGGGATCCCGAACAAGGCGGCGGCAACGGTATGAAGTACCCCACGCAGCGTACTTTCAATGTAGGTTTCCAAATGACAATAGACACTGGTAAATAGATTAACCCTTTAGCAACAAATGTATATGAAAAAGTTATATAAATACCTTCTGCTTGGTATGTTGACATGCAACATCACTTCGTGCAACTACCTTGACATCGTGCCTAACGAAACGGCCACTGAAGAAGACTTGTTCGAGTCCACCGAGGCGGCTCTGCGCTACTTGTATAGTTGCTACTCGTACTTGCCGGCCTCTGAGAATACCCACACCAGTATCAGTACGGCCTGTGACGAAATTGTAAGCTGCTTTGGCGGAGAACCGACCCAACTTTATTTCCGGGGAGGTTATTCCAGCTCCAACTTGGGAAATGTAGAAGCCTACTATAATAATTCGTATATCGGTATCCGTCAGTGCTATCTGCTGAAGCAAGGCGTGACTACCGTGCCGGGCATCACTCAGGCTACCATTGATGACTATATTAACCAAGCAGACTTTCTGATAGCCTATTACCACATGGTATTGATGCAGCACTATGGCCCCATCATTCTGGTGAAATCCTTGGCGGACGCCACAACGCCTGCCGATCAGTTCCTTGCCCGTTCGACTTACGATGAGTGCGCGGATTGGATTGCCGGCGAGTTCAAGCGGTTGAGCGAACTGCTTCCGGCTCACCGGACAGGTAGTGATTACGGAATGGCGACTTCGGTTGCCGCTATGGCTTTACGTTCCAGGGTGTTGCTTTACAAAGCTTCTCCGTTGTTCAACGGAAATTCGGAGTTTTATAGCGACTTTACCAACGAAGATGGTACTCACCTCATCTCGCAGACGTTCGACCGGAACAAATACAAAGAAGCAGCCGATGCGGCTCTGGAAGCTATCAACTTTGCAGAATCGAACGGTTATTCGTTGTACACGACGGCTGACGGAAGCAGCATCAACACCACTGCCGCTCCCTATCCGCAAGACCCCGTACAACGTCGCCTGCGCCTGGCCATCACCGACGAGTATTCGTCCGAGATATTGTGGGCCAACACTCGTTCGGAGCCTGCCTATAGTATCCAAAGCAAGTCACGTCCTTTCCTGATTTGGGGAGCAGGCTATGGCACTTCGTTGAAGATGGTGGAACGCTTCTATACTGAAAACGGACTTCCTATTGATGAAGATCCGGAGTTCGATTACGAGGGACGTTACGGCACTACAGTCTTGAATGACGATACCCGAGGTGAAGGTATTACCTTGAAACTGCACGACCAGCGAGAGCCGCGCTTCTACGCTTGGGTGGCTTTCCATAACGGATTCTATGAATGTAAAAGCTCGCGCATCGTGTCTGGTGCTCAAGAACAAGTGGGAAACGGCGCGTATTGGGAAAGCAAGGAGCGTTCCGGAGGAAAGGATCAGCGTTGGCTGACCGATTTCAAGAAGACGAAAGGAAATTGTGGCAAAGGAGGCCGCACCAACAATTATTCTGTGACGGGGTATCTGAACAAGAAAGGGGTACGTCCTGACTATATGGCTCCGTCTACGGAAAGTGCTCCCGGACAAGATTACCCGAAACCCATCATCCGTTTGGGTGAAGTTTACCTGAACTACGCCGAAGCGTGTGTAGGTTACGGAGAGAGCAGTTATGTACAGGATGGTATGAACAAGTTGAACGCCATTCGCCAACGGGCAGGCATCCCCGAAGTGTTGACCGCATGGGCAAATGCCAAGCATCCCATAACGAGCTATGAATCTGCCGTGGCGGACGGACGCCTGATGGATATTGTGATACGCGAGCGTATGATTGAATTGTATATGGAAGGACATAACTTCTGGGATTTGCGCCGGTGGAAAATTGCGGAGGAAAATATGGGTACGCTGCAACAGGGGCTCAATGTAGAAGGAGATACGGACGAAGCTTTGTTGCAGGTAGTTACTGTTAACCAGCCTCGTAGTTTCATTTCGCCCACCTATTATTTGATGCCGATTCCTAACGCACAGATCAGCACCAACAAGCATATGGTGCAGAATCCGGGATATTAATGGTGCAACATAAGGCGGGTGTATCATAATTGGGAAATAAAACACAGAAGACACAAAGACACAGAGAAAATATATTTGTAAATCAATAAAATAAAATCTCTGTGCCTCTGTGTCCTAAATCATTTTGATACACCCCCTTCTTACAAGACATTCAATAACCTCAATTAATTTTGAACACTTACTTAAATATATTATGGTGCAATTCATTCGGATAAAAAAGATTTTATTTTTTTGCCTTGTCGGCTTGTTGTCATGCTTGTGTATACAAGCGCAGAACCCCAAACCGTTTGTCATTCCCGAACTGAAGGAATGGAAAGGCAAGGAGGGGAACTTCACTCCAACCGGAGAAACACGTATAGTCTATAGCGGAACGCAATTGGCGGACGTTGCTCGGCAATTTGCCGAGGATTATGAAACTATGTTTGGCAAAAAGCTGGAAGTGGTAGAGGGAAAGGCGCGGAAAGGAGACTTCTCCCTTGTCTTGAAGAAAGATAAGAAACTGGGTAAGGAAGGTTATACGATTCAAATCGGTGAAAAGGTGACTTTGTCCGCCCCTGAAGCCATCGGCGTTTATTGGGGAACGCAGACGTTGTTGCAGATAAGCGAGCAAACGGAAAACGGGGCGTTGCCGCAAGGCAAGATGACGGACTGGCCAGACTATGGCATCCGTGGCTTTATGATCGATTGCGGACGTAAGTTTATCCCGATGGACTATCTGAAAGATGTTACCCGCATCTTGTCCTATTACAAGATGAACACCTTACAGGTCCACCTGAACGATAACGGGTTCAAACAGTTTTTTGACAACGATTGGGACAAGACCTATGCCGCTTTCCGCTTGGAGTGCGAGACTTTTCCCGGATTGACGGCTCGCGATGGTTATTACACCAAGGATGAATTCCGAAATTTCCAGAAAGAAGCAGCAGGGCGGTTTGTTGAAGTAATTCCCGAAATAGACGCTCCGGCGCATACTTTGGCTTTTAGCCACTACAAACCGGAAATAGGGAGCAAGAAGTACGGAATGGATCACTTGGATTTGGGTAATCCGGAGACTTACAAGTTTATGGATGCCCTCTTCAAAGAATATTTAGAAGGTGATGATCCGGTGTTCTATGGTCCAAGGGTAAACATCGGTACCGACGAATACTCCAATAAGGATAAGGAAGTTGTGGAACAGTTCCGAGCTTTTACGGACCACTATATTAAATATGTGGAAAGTTTTGGCAAGCAGGTCTGCTTGTGGGGAGCATTGACCCATGCGAAAGGAGATACGCCCGTCAAGTCGGAGAATGTCATTATGAATGCTTGGTACAACGGTTATGCCCAACCCAAGGAGATGGTGGAACAAGGGTACAAGCTAATCAGTATGCCCGACGGCTTTTTGTACATCGTTCCCGCTGCCGGTTATTACTATGATTACCTGAATACCAAATTCTTGTATGAAAGCTGGACACCCGCCCATGTGGGTAAAGTGGTATTCGATGAACAAGACCCGGCCATATTGGGTGGTATGTTCGCTGTTTGGAATGACCACGTAGGCAACGGCATTTCCGTGAAGGACATCCATCATCGTGCGTTTCCCGCCATACAGACGTTGTCCGCCAAGATGTGGGACGGTGTTCACGTTACGCTGCCTTTTGAGGAATTCGAACGACGCAGGATGTTACTGAGCGAAGCTCCCGGTGTCAATCAGTTGGCACGCTGGAAAGGGACACCGAATTCGTGCATCCTGACAAAAGCCGAAGTGAAGTCAGGCGAGACCATGCCTTATCCGGAGATAGGTTACAACTACACGGTGGAATTTGACATCGAAGCCGTCAATGAAGTTCCAGGTACGGAATTGTTCCGTTCTGCCAACGCCGTGTTCTACCTGTCCGACCCCGTCGGCGGTAAACTTGGATTTGCCCGCGACGGCTATCTGAACACGTTCAACTTCCGTTTCTATCCTGGCGAGAAGGCACATGTTGCCATCGAAGGAGACCATACATCCACCACACTGAAGGTGAACGGCAAGGTGGTGGAGAAGTTGGAGACTCGCACACTGTATTTCAACGAAGGAAAAGCCAAGAGGAAATATGTACCGACTCTGGTTTTCCCGTTGGAGAAAGCGGGTGACTTCAAAAGTAAGATAACGAACTTGAAAGTGCATAATACGATTTATAAGTAATTTTTATAACAGAGAAAACAGATGAAATCTTTTTCTAAAACTTTGCTATACTCTTTTCCGGGTACAGCCCTGTTGACTATTTCGGGTGCGGTGAATGCTGCCGTAACGGAAAGCGAGAATGAGGATAAGGCGGCCCAACGGTATAACATCGTCTACATTATGACGGATGACCATACCATGCAGATGATGAGTTGTTATGACAAGCGGCATATTGAAACCCCCAATCTGGACCGCATTGCCAATGACGGTGTACGCTTTGTCAATAGTTTCGTGGCAAATTCCATCAGCGGGCCAAGCCGTGCCTGTATGCTGACAGGCAAGCACAGTCACGCCAACGGCTTTATCAGTAACGAGAAGTCTATGTTCGACGGCTCGCAACAGACGATGCCCAAACTGTTGCAGGCAGCGGGCTACCAGACGGCCATCATTGGCAAATGGCATTTGATAAGTACACCTACGGGCTTTGATTATTGGGAGATTTTGCCCGGACAAGGCGACTACTATAACCCGCGTTTTATCACGATGGACAATAAAACGGTTGTACGCAAAGGATATATCACCAACGTTATAACCGACATGAGCATCGACTGGCTGGAGAATAAGCGTGAGAAAGGAAAACCTTTCTGTCTTTTTGTACATCACAAGGCGGCGCACCGCAACTGGCTTCCCGAACTGAAATACCTGTCACTCTATGAGGACAAGACTTTTGAACTGCCTGAAAACTTCTACGATGACTACGAAGGCCGTACGGCGGCTTCACAGCAGCAGATGCACATCTTGGAGGATATGGACATCGTGTATGACAACAAAATGTATCGGCCTGAAACAAAAACACCGTTGACCGCAGTCTATAAGGCATTTATTGGTCGGCTTGACCCGGAAGACCTCAAGGCTTACGAGGCTTTCTACCAGCCCATCATTGATGATTTTTATAGCAAGAACCTGCAAGGCAAGGAATTGGCCGAATGGAAATACCAGCGTTATATGCGTGATTATGCCAAGGTGATAAAGTCATTGGATGACAATGTTGGTCGTTTGTTGGACTATCTGGAAGAGCAGGGCATGTTGGATAACACGTTGGTGGTCTATACCTCCGACCAAGGTTTTTATATGGGTGAACACGGCTGGTTCGACAAGCGTTTTATGTACGAGGAATCTATGAGCACACCTTTAGTGATGCACCTGCCTAAAGGATTGAAGGCACGTGGCGTCATCGACCAGCTGGTGCAGAACATTGACTATGCGCCCACATTCCTCGAACTGGCGGGAGTTCCCGTACCCGAAGATATGCACGGCGTTTCGTTGTTGCCTCTGCTGAAAGGCCGGAAGCCGTCCAATTGGCGTAAGTCGCTTTATTACCATTTCTATGAATTCCCGGCGGAACACATGGTGAAGCGGCATTACGGGGTACGTACCGAACGCTACAAACTGATTCATTTTTATAATGATATAGACCAGTGGGAACTTTATGACTTGAAGAATGATCCGTATGAGATGCACAACCTGTATGGGAAACCCGGTTACGAACAGATAACGGAGGATTTGCATCGGGAACTGACTCGTCTGCAAGAACAGTACAAAGATCCCATTGAATCGCAGTTGAAGAAGAATTGAACAGTATTTCAATCCTTTGCCGGATAGAAATATTATTCTTATTTTTGTAATCACTAACCCGAATAAGAGAAAAATTATGAAGAAAGTGATTATGCTGATAGCTGCAAGTTGCCTGTTCGCCTCTTGTGGCAATATGGAGAAAAAAGCAGCTGCCAAGCTCGCCGAAGCACGTGCCGCTTATGAAGCCGGAAACTATAGTATGGCCAAGAGGCAAATAGATAGCATCAAGATACTCTATCCTAAGGCTTACGATGTGCGGCGGGAGGGCATCTACTTGATGCAGGATGTAGAGTTGGCCGAGCAGAAAAAAACGGTGGCTTACTTGGATAGTGTACTGAATAAGAAGCAGGAAGAATTGGAAGCTTTGAAGGGTAAGTTTGTCTTGGAGAAAGACACGGCCTACCAACGTATCGGTCATTATCTGGCTCCCGCACAGGTCATAGAGCGTAATTTGCACCGGTCCTACTTACGTTTCCAGACGGATGAGACGGGGCAATTGAGTATGACTTCTATCTATTGTGGCCGTTCCAATATCCACCATACGAGTGTCAAGGTAACAGCTCCTGACGGTAGTTTTGCCGAGACTCCTGCTTCGCGTGACAGTTACGAGACCACAGATTTGGGCGAGCGGATAGAAAAGGCCGATTATAAGTTGGGTGAAGACGGAGGCGTCATTGGTTTCGTTGCCGCTCACCCCGACAAGAATCTCCGCGTGGATTACCGCGGAGACCGTACTTTCACAACGAATATGATGCCAGTTGACCGCAAGGCGGCCGTTGATGTTTATGACCTGGCGCGCCTGCTTTCGTCTATTACTGAGGTAAAGAAAGATGTAGAGGAAGCTCGCTTGAAAATTCAATTTGTAGAAAAGAAGATTTCAGAACGCAAACAATGAATTTCTACGCCCGCCGATGCGATGTCCGCTCCCATCGGCGGGTTTCTTTTAGCTATTTTCAGGTCAATATGTTCAAGGGTGGGGAATTCCCGGAACAATCTTCGAACCAGGCGTCCGCCTACATGTTCCAATAGTTTGGAGGGGATTTCCATCTCTTCCTTTAGGACACGATAAACTTCCGCATAGTTGAGCGTATCGGTCACATCATCCGTTTCCATAGCACGGGTGATGTCTGCACCCAAACGGAGAGACAGAATATATTCGTTGCCTACCACGTTCTCTTGAGGAGACACACCGTGGTAGGCAAAGAAATGCAAGTCGTCTAAGCAGATATACGTTTCCATTTTCTCAATAGGTTCTTCCGGTTTGTGCAATCATTTCCCGAATCTTTTCGTTCAGACTATCGGCTTGCATCAGTTGTTCCAAAGTTATGTGCATGCGATAACGCCAATAGTGGTGCGGGTTAGCTGGAACATTGATACGTTCGGCCTGTACATCTGGGTTGCGCCAATGTTCATCTATGGACAGCCAATCCTGGAAGGAGAGGATGCTCAGGATGGAGTTGCTGTACAGGTGGTTGCGTACTATTTCTTCACATAGTTCCGGGGTGGCGGTGGCAGGTGCTTCGCCGGGATGTCCTAATATGTGGTTGAAATAGCGTTGGGTCTGTAAAGCGTTTTCTTCCCACCAACCGCGCAAAGTCGACATATCGTGCGTCGAAATAGTACATACCGAACGATAAGGGTACCATTCGGGGTGTCCAAACTCTTGAGACGGGTCTTTGGGCATACGTTGTATTTCCAAAGAAAGAATGCGGAGTTCGTTCATCACCCAAGCCACGCAGGCCGGAATCATACCGAGGTCTTCACCGCACACCAACATACGGGTAGATTGCGTCAGCTGAGGCAATTTTTTCATAGCCTGTTGTGCCCAGAAGTCGTTATGGCGGTGGTAGTAATATTGGTCATAAAGTCGGTTGAAAGCGGCTTTCTCCCAATCGTTCAAGGCTTGGTAGATAAAGTCATGCTGTACGCCGATGCGTGGATGGAATTTCTCCGGGTCATTGCGGTCGGGCACGAACAGAACGTCACTGATGAGGCTGTACAGACCATCGCGTACCCGGAGGCTTTCGGCATCGGTCTTTCCCGCAAAATAAGCTTCCACCTTGCGTTGCGTGTCAAACTCCGGTTTCATACGGTAACAGCCCCACGTGTCGGTAGGTTCGATGAACGTCTGTTTGACGTATTCCGTATGTGAGCCGAACACTTGCTCCAAGAAATATTCGTGTATATAGGGAGTCAGGAAAAATTCTTTGCGGAATTGCAACCCGTAGCTTTCTATCTCTTGGGCGGTCATAGGCAAGGCGGGCACAAATTGTCCCAACAAGCCGTGTACGGCATTCATAGGTATCTCCCAAATGCGGAAGAAACCCAGGATGTGGTCAATGCGGTAGGCATCGAAGTATTCCGCCATCTTGCGGAAACGCTTCATCCACCAGGCATATCCGTCTTGTTCCATCACGTCCCAGTTGTAGGTGGGGAGCCCCCAGTTCTGGCCGTTGACGGAGAAGTCATCGGGTGGGGCACCGGCTTGTCCGTTCAGGTTGAAATAATGGGGCTCTTTCCATGCTTCCACGCTGTTGCGGCTGATGCCGATGGGAATGTCTCCTTTCAATACCACACCGTTGGCACGGGCGTGGCGGCTGGCGTCCAACAGTTGCAGGTGCAGGTTGAACTGGATATAATAATAGATGGCAATATGGGGATAGTCGGCCGTGTCGGGCTGGCATAGCTTCTCAATGTCTTCTTGGTTGTAAGTGCTATAACGGGGCCATTCGCGGAAATTGGGCGTCTTGTAAGCATCGCGCAAGTAGCTGAAGACGGCGTAGGGCTGCAACCATTCCTTGTTGGCTTCAAAAAAGTCTTTGAAGGTTTCGGATGCGAGCACTTTTTCGCCTTCCTGCGCAAAGATGAGTTGGAAGTATTCCCATTTAGTCTGGTTGACGGCTTCGTAATCCACTGTGGGCAGGGCGTTCAGTTCTTTCTGGCGTTTGCGGAACTCTGTCATTTTATCCGCGTCATGCAGTTCGCCGAGTTGCTCCAAATCGGTGTACATAGGATGGAACGCATAGATGGAGATGCTGCTGTAGGGGTAAGAGTCTGTCCACGTGCGTGTCATGGTGGTGTCGTTGATGGGGAGTATTTGCACCACCTTCTGCTGGGTCAGCACCGTCCAGTCTATCATACGTTTCAAGTCACCGAAGTCGCCTACACCGTAACTTCTCTCCGAACGCAGCGAAAATACCGGTATGGCTACACCGGCTCCCTTCCAGGCGGGAAGGCCGAAGTAGGCGTAACGGTCGCCAATGACTAGCGTCTCGTTTTCCGCTAATTGTGGGTCGGCGATGTAGCGGTTGGGATTATTCTCCCAAGCCACCGTGCGTCCTTCGCTTTTTTTGTAGAGTACAAATTTGTATTCCAAGGGGAAGGTGAGCGTATCCGCATCGAGTTCCACTTGCCATTCGGGGAAGTTGGCGTCGCTCATCAGTATGGCTTTGTCCGGGTTCCAGTCGCCCAATGCCTTTTGGTTGCCGCAGATGGCCAAGCAATGATTGTCATCGATGCAGGGCGCGTACGCTTTTATTTGGATTCCCCGGGTATGTGCCTGAGGAGCGGCGTTGCGTTCGCGATGCGCCAGCAGCGATTCGGTAAAGGCTGAAGTATAGAAATACTGCTGTTCGGGCAAGTCTTTCCAGCAGTCGGCCAATCGGTAGGCTTTTTGCGGGTCGGCGGACGGGATGTATAAGGTGCGCGACAAGCCCCCCCATTCGCTACGTACCAATCTCCCTTCGTAATAGATGTGATAGCTGTAACGTATGTATCCTTCTGACGGATAAGAGATTTCTACATCCGTAGTCCAATGGATGCCGTCCACGGTGTGTAATGCGACGGCCTTGTCGGCGTCATTCATGCCAAGTCCGGGAACCGAGCCTTGTACTTTGACTTCTTCGCCCCAATTCGTGCGGTATTCGATATTAAATGATACGGTCATATGATTAGATTTGTTTGTTAAAAAGACAATAGCTACAATGGCTATGCAAGTATAGGAATTTATTCCGATAGCCATTGTAGCTGTTGTCACTTTAGTTCCCGAAAAGGGATGCAAACGTTTGTGTACGTTTGCCGGTTATCCACATCGGGACGCTCCGCACGTCTTGCATATCAGGCAGCCCTCTTGGTAGACCAGCGTCTCATTGCCGCAGTTGGGGCATTTCTGTCCTTTGGCTTCCGTGCCGTCCAATACGTATTTCTTCAGCGCGCGTTCCACGCCGTTCTTCCAGGTATTGATGTTTTCGCTGTCCAGCTGGAGCGAGCTGACCAACTTGATGACCTGCTCGATGGGCATACGGTAGCGCAACACGCCGGAAATGAGTTTGGCGTAGTTCCAATATTCCTTGTTGAACTTCTCGGACAAACCTTCGATGGTCACCTTGTAGCCACGCTTGTTTTCGAACTGGAAGTCGTAATGCTTGCGTCCGTTTTCATCGTAATTCTTGATGATGTGGCCACTCGTCACGCTCTTGGGCAATACGATGCCTTCATCGTCATCCAGCACACCGGTGAATATCTCGTAGGGATGTCCGTCCATCAGTCCGACGAAAGCCACCCATTTCTCCTTGTTGTTTTGGAAACGCACGACGTCGGCTTCCAATACTTTGGGACGGGTCTCTACGACCGTAGGCGGTTTGCACGGCGGAAGCTCTTCTTTCTTGTCGCTCTTGGTGGAGAGCAATACGCCCGAGCGTGAGCCGTCGCGGTAGACGGTACAGCCTTTGCACCCCGAACGCCAGGCTTCGATGTACAGTTGGTTCACCAAGTCTTCGTCCACAGTGGCCGGCAGGTTGATGGTGACGCTGATAGAGTGGTCTACCCACTTTTGGATGCGGCCTTGCATCTTGACCTTCATCAACCAATCTACGTCGTTGGAGGTTGCCTTATAATAAGGTGATTCTTCTACCAGCTTGTCTATCTCCTCTTGGGTATAACGCTTGGCAGGGTCATAACCTTTGGCTTCCATCCACGTGACGAATTTGGGGTGGAAGACGATGTATTCCTCGAAAGCGTCGCCCGTTTCGTCCACGTAGTCGATGCGTACGTTCGTGTCGTTCGGGTTCACCTTGCGGCGGCGTTTGTACACGGGCAGGAACACCGGCTCGATGCCCGACGTCGTCTGCGTCATCAGGCTGGTGGTGCCCGTGGGGGCGATGGTCAGGCAGGCGATGTTGCGCCGTCCGTATTTCTTCATGTCCTCGTACAGTTGCGGGTCGGCTTCGCGCAGGCGGTTGATGAAGGGGTTGTTCTTCTCGCGCTCCGTGTCGTAGATGTCGAAGGCGCCACGCTCCTTGGCCATTTCTACGGACGAATGGTAAGCACTCAGTGCGATGGTCTTGTGCACTTTTTCCGAGAAAGCGGTTGCCTCTTCCGTGCCGTAACGCAGGTTCAGCGCGGCCAGCATGTCGCCTTCGGCCGTGATGCCCACGCCGGTGCGTCGGCCTTGTCCGCTCTTCTTATATATCTTTTGCCACAAGGCGCGTTCGGTACGCTTCACGTCATCGCTTTCGGGGTCGGAGTCAATCTTTTCCATGATGCGCTCTATCTTCTCCAGCTCCAGGTCGATGATGTCGTCCATGATGCGCTGGGCCAATACTACATGTTTGTGGAACAGGTCGAAGTCGAAGTATGCGTCCGGTTTGAACGGATTTACTACGTATGAATAAAGGTTGATGGCCAGCAAGCGGCACGAGTCGTAAGGGCACAAAGGTATCTCCCCGCAGGGGTTGGTGGATACGGTCTTGTAGCCCAAGTCGGCATAGCAGTCGGGCACGGACTCGCGGATGATGGTGTCCCAAAAGAGCACGCCCGGCTCTGCGGACTTCCATGCGTTGTGCACGATTTTCCGCCACAGTTCGTTGGCGTTGATGTCTTTTCTCACCATCGGGTTTTTGCTGTCGATGGGATATTGTTGCGTGTACGTCCGGTTGTCGATGGCCGCCTGCATAAAAGCGTCGTCCAGCTTGACGGAAACATTGGCTCCCGTCACTTTGCCTTCCGCCATTTTGGCATCGATAAAAGCTTCGGCGTCCGGATGCTTGATGGACACGCTCAGCATTAACGCGCCGCGGCGTCCGTCCTGGGCCACTTCGCGGGTAGAGTTGGAGTAACGCTCCATGAAAGGCACCAGTCCGGTAGAAGTCAGTGCGGAGTTTTTCACGGGTGAGCCTTTGGGGCGAATGTGGGAAAGGTCGTGACCTACACCTCCGCGGCGTTTCATCAGCTGCACCTGTTCTTCGTCTATCTTGAAGATGGCGCCATACGAATCGGCTTCTCCGTCCACGCCTATCACGAAGCAGTTGGACAAAGAGGCTATCTGGTAATCGTTGCCGATGCCCGTCATGGGGCTGCCTTGCGGAACGATGTACTTAAAGTGATCCAGCAGGCCGAACAGTTCGTCGGCGCTAAGCGGATTGGGATACTTGGCTTCGATGCGGGCTATTTCGTTCGCGATACGCCAATGCATGTCTTCCGGAGACTGCTCGTAGATGTTTCCGAAAGAATCCTTCACGGCGTACTTGTTCACCCACACCCGGGCCGCCAGTTCGTCGCCTTGGAAGTATCGGAGGGATGCTTCGTAGGCTTCGTCGTACGTATAAGTTTTCTTTTCCACAATAATATATATTTAGATTTTTATGTAGCACTCAGATGATTTTGTAGAAGTCATGCTCATGGCCAACAAATGTTTTGCAAAGCTATGAATGTTTTTTGAATTGACAAAAGAAATATTTCTTTTTTTATCAACAGCTTGTTAGTTTCCCGATTTTGTTTGTTAATATCTTGATTGCTATGCGTTTGCGTTTTTGTTGGCTTGGCGGAGTTTTCCAAAAAGGAAAATCGTGTGTATGTGCCGCGTCTGGATTTATTTTCGTATCTTTGCAAGCACAAAACACATCAAGAGCAATGGAAAAACAAGAAATGGAAGAAGGAAATCCCTTGAAACTGATATTCAATTACAACAATGTATTCTTCAGTTTCTTCTACGACGACGCTTCGGCCTGCGTCCACCGTTCGCGCGAGTATGCCGTCAACTACGTCTACTCCGGTGAGATGGTGCTGGACAACGGCAAGCGGCAAATCCACGTGGGCAAGGGCGAAAGCGTGTTCATTCCGCGCGACCATCATATAACGATGTACAAGCGGCCTTGCGGCGGCGAGCGTTATTGCGGCATCTTCCTCAGCTTCACCCGCCAGTTCCTGCGGGAGATGTATGCGCAGGGCGGCCCTTACAGAGTGCCCGCCGATACGCCCAAGCTGAAGCCCAACGTCATCAAGCTGCCCAAGACTGCCGAGCTGGCCAGCCTCTTTGCCTCGCTGACTCCTTTCTTCGACCCGGAGGTGAAGCCGCAGGACGACTTTATGCGGCTGAAGCTACAGGAGGGACTGCTCGCCTTGCTCCACATCGACGGGCGGTTTGCCCCCACGCTCTTCGACTTCAACGAGCCGTGGAAGATAGACATCCTGGACTTTATGAACCAGAACTACATGTACGAGTTCACGCAAGCGGACTTGGCGCACTACACCGGCCGCAGCCTCGCCACCTTCAAGCGCGACTTCAAGAAGATAAGCGACCTCACGCCGGAGAAATGGCTCATCCGCAAGCGGCTGGAGGTGGCCTACGCCCTGATGCAGCAAGGGGGGAAGCGGGTTGTGGATGTCTGCGCCACCGTGGGCTTCAAGAACCAGTCGCACTTTTCCGCCGCCTTCAAGAAGCAATACGGCATCGCGCCTACCGCCGTGGCGGCTTTTTGACAAAAAAATCACCGCATCCCTTGCTTTTTTCCGGAAAATGCTTAACTTCGCCCCCGATAGTTAGATTGATAACTCCTTTAAACACCGCGCTGATTATGAAAGATAAAATAACACAAATCACCTCCCCCCATAACACTTATTAACGTATTCTCCTTCCTATTGGCGTTCCTCGCCGCCTGCGAGTCGCCCCTCCAGCCCGACTCCCTGCCCCAAGGCGTCTACCCCTTGCAGATAGGCAACGTCAGCTTCACCGCCGAAGTCACCGAATAGCCGTGGACGAGGGTTAGCGAAAGCGCGGACGGACAGAGCAGCGTATGGGATTGGGACGGCTCGGAAATGATAGGCGTGCAGCTGGGCGACGAAACCGCCATCTACACGCTGAATGCCGATAAGACATTGACATCCGACAGGCAGCTCTACTGGCAAAGCACTGCCCCCGCTACCGTCACCGCTTGGTACCCCACTTCTGAGGAAGTCTCCCTTGCCTACCAAACCACCGGACTTGCCTACGTACTGCGAGCCTTTGTTCCCAATGCCCAATACAACGACCCCGTCTCCCTTCAATTCATCCATCAGCTTGCCAAAGTGCGGGTCACGCTGAGCGGCACACAAGCCGGACAAGTAAATAAGGTAGAAGTAAACAACTACACCGCCTGCACCCACACCCAAGGCGACAACGTAACGCCCGGCACGGCGGGTTGGATAACCATGCACAAAGTGGACGCCACCACCTACGAAGCCAACGTAGTACCCGTCACCTCCATCACCCCCGATAACTTCATCCGACTGAACGGCACCGCCATAGCCAACGTCAGCGGCATCAGCACGCTGCAAGCCGCCACGATGTACACCATCGGACTCACCGTAAACTCATCCATACCCGCAGACGCACAGGAGATACCTGCCAATGGCACCATCAACGACAACGGCAACTATGTGGTGCGCGGCACACGCAACACCTCCATCAACATCACCGGCGACAATCCTACCATTTATCTGGAGAATGCGAACATCTCCGCCCCAACCCCTATCCGCATCACAGGAAACAGCACTGCCACCATATGCGTGACAGGCGGCAATAGTGCCGTGACCTCCACCAGCGGGACAGGTATGATAGTGGAAAAAGGAAGTACGCTAATCATCACTTCCGAAAGTACAGATAACGTAATCACCGTTCGAGGAAAGAACAATTCGTCGAACGATTACCCGGGTATCGGAGGAAACGAATCGGGCGATTGCGGGACAATCCGCATAGAGAATGTAACCGTTCATGCGTATGGAGACGGAACATTCGCTTGTGCGCCGGGAATAGGACCGTCGCAAAACTATTCTTGCG
>CALUIQ010000127.1 GCA_944320735.1 uncultured Bacteroides sp.
GCTATGGTGCCGGGGTTCCACCTCTTCCCATTCCGAACAGAGCAGTTAAGCCCGGCCGCGCCGATGGTACTGCGTCACAGTGGGAGAGTAGGTAGCCGCCGTCTTTCAGCGAGAGTCCCTTCGCCGGATAGTCCGGAGAAGGGACTCTTTTTTGTTCCTTCAATTAGATACACTGTATGGTTCGACTGTTTCGATGTGATGAGGAAAGACAAATGGGAATTATTATTTATGAATAAAAAAAATATTGGCAGTTTGTAGCTGCTTATTCGTAGGATGCTTCTTGCCGCTGATGGCGCAAGGAGTGAAGGGACATTTGGTGGAAGTCGGACTGGGATATAGTCAGACTTCGGTGAATACAACTGTGTTTCGCAACAGTTCGTTGGTGACTATGGGGGAAGAGCAATACATCTTTTATTATGACCTCGAAGGCTATCTGATGCTAGGCAAGCGGAATTTGGAAACCGGACAATGGACGTTGCACCGTACCCAATATCAAGGCAATGTGAGGGACGCGCACAATGTCATCAGCATAATGCTGGACGGGGATGGATACATACACGTGGCGTTTGATCATCACGGGCAACCGTTGAACTATTGCCGTAGCGTGGCTCCTTATTCCTTGAAGTTAGGCGAAAAGACACGACCGGTGAGGATGAGGAAGACGTGACTTATCCGGAGTTTTATAAACTGGCGGGAGGTGATTTGCTGTTTGTCTATCGTTCCTGATCTTCGGGTCGGGGAAACTTGGTGATGAACCGTTACGACGTGAAACGGAAATAGTGGAATCGGATGCAGGACGTGTTGATAGACGGCGAGAACAAGCGTAACGCTTATTGGCAACTGTATGTGGACGAACGAGGTACGATTCACTTGTCGTGGGTATGGCGTGAAATATGGATGGTGGAGACAAATCATGGAATAACTTGAGCAACGTGACCCTGCAATTGGATGAAAGTGTGGATTATGTACAGCCTACCCGCGCGCTTTCTAAACCTTTTTTGTGTCTATGAATTATTTTTAGGTCTATTTAGACTGTTTTGAGGTTGTTTATATAGATTTAAATGTGTATTTTTGACACCAAAAACAAATTGTCATGGGAAACACGATTTTACGCATTGCGATTACATCGATTTTGGGAGTGGCGGGATTATGTTCCGTCTTTTCCCAGAAAAAAGCAGTCTGTGAGAAAGACTATGTAGCTTATCTTTTTACGTACTTCACGGGTAACCACATCAGTGAAGAGGCTGTCTGCTATGCAATCAGTATGGACGGCTATTCGTATTGGGCGTTGAACGACAACAAGCCGGTACTTGACTCAAAAGTCATCAGTTCGACGGGAGGCGTTCGCGACCCGCACATTTTGCGTTGCGAGGACGGAAAGACCTTTTATATGGTAGTGACCGATATGGTGAGCGGAAACGGATGGGACTCCAACCGCGCGATGGTATTGCTGAAGTCAACAGATTTGGTGAATTGGACGCATTCGGTCATCAATATGCAGAAGCGTTACGAAGGTCAGGAAAAACTGAAGCGTGTGTGGGCACCGCAAACCATCTTCGACCCGGAAGCCGGTAAATATATGGTGTATTGGTCTATGCAATACGGCACCGGACCGGACGTCATCTACTATGCTTACGCCAACAAGGATTTTACCGACTTGGAAGGAGAACCCAAACCGTTGTTCGTGCCGGAAAACAAAAAATCGTGCATTGATGGAGATATCGTATATAAAGATGGTGTCTACCATTTGTTTTATAAGACCGAAGGCCATGGAAACGGCATCAAGGTGGCCACGACCCACTCGCTGACCTCCGGACAATGGACGGAAGAGCCGGACTATAAGCAACAGACGAAAGAAGCCGTGGAAGGTGCCGGTACGTTCAAGTTCATCGGCGAGGACAAATACATACTGATGTACGATGTGTATATGAAAGGACGTTATCAGTTTACCGAATCGACCGATTTGGAACATTTCAAAGTGATAGACAACGAAGTGAAGATGAACTTCCATCCTCGCCACGGTACGATTATCCCGATTACACGAGACGAATTGCTCCGCATAACGGAGAAGTGGGGAAAGCCGGTAGAATTGGGCGCATTGCCCAACAATCCCGTATTACCGGGCTTTCATGCCGACCCTGAAATCCTTTATTCCAATCAGACGGGTAAATACTACATCTATTCTACCACGGATGGTACTCCGGGGTGGGGTGGCTGGTACTTTACGGTATTCTCATCGGATGACTTGACGCATTGGACGGACGAAGGTGTGATGCTCAACTTAAAGTCCGAGCAAGTGCCTTGGGCCGATGGCAATGCGTGGGCGCCCTGCATAGAAGAAGTGAAACAAAAGGACGGCAGCTATAAATACTACTTCTATTATAGCGGAAACCCGAAAGTAGGAGGCGGCAAGCAAATCGGGGTAGCCGTGGCCGATAATCCAGTAGGGCCTTTTACAGACTTGGGACATCCGATCATTACGGACTCTCCCGTAGGACGCGGACAGCAGATAGACGTAGATGTCTTTACAGACCCCATATCAGGCAAAAGGTTTCTGTATTGGGGCAATTGCTATATGGCCGGTGCCGAGCTGAACAAAGATATGGTTGCCATCAAAAAGAAAACGTTGACGGTGCTGACTCCCGAAGGAGGTACGTTGCAGGATTATGCTTATCGCGAAGCTCCCTATGTGTTTTATCGTAAAGGCATCTATTACTTTTTGTGGTCGGTAGACGATACTGGTTCGCCCAACTATCATGTGGCTTACGGAACATCGGATTCTCCATTGGGACCCATCAAAGTGGCCGACCAACCCATTGTGCTCATCCAGAATCCGCAGAAAGAAATTTATGGTCCCGCTCATAATGCGGTATTGAACTTGCCGGGTACGGACGAGTGGCGAATTGTATATCATCGCATCAACAAATGGTACTTGAAAGACGAACCGGGCGTGCATCGTGAGGTATGCATAGATCGCTTGGAGTTCAATCCGGACGGTACCATCAAACCGGTTATTCCTACCTTATAAGATAAATGGGAATTTAGCTGTGTGTTTACGATGAAACGCAGCGCAGCCCGATAAATTGTAAATACATATTTATGAATAGACTGATTGCAATAGGCTTGTTCGGGTTGATGGCTTTGACAATGGCTGCTCAACCGATAGATGTGACGGGACCGGACGGAAAACTGAAGTTGACCGTATCTTGTGAGGCAGGGAAGGCTTCTTACACAATTGCATACAACGGCAAACAAATGTTGGAAGAATCACCATTGGGTATGAACACCAATATCGGAGATTTCTCAAAAGGTTTGAAACTCGTAAAGTATAAGACGGAAAAGTTGGATCGCATCTATACACAAACACGCATCAAGACATCGTCTGTGCATTATCAGGCCAACGAGTTGGTGTGCCATTTTACGAATGCGGACGAGAAGCCGATGCAGGTGATTTTCCAGGTAAGCAATAACGATGTGGCGTTTCGCTACACCTTGCCCAAGAGTGGCGAGACGGGCAGCGTGCGTGTTCTTTCAGAAGTAACAGGATTCCGCTTCCCCGATGCCACCACCACGTTTTTATGCCCTCAAAGCGATGCGATGATAGGTTGGAAGCGCACCAAGCCCAGCTATGAAGAGGAATACAAGGCGGACGCCCCTATGAGTGACCGCTCACAATATGGCCATGGCTATACGTTTCCCTGCCTGTTTAAGGTAGGGGAGGACGGCTGGATATTGGTCAGCGAGACCGGTGTGGATAGCCGCTATTGCGCCTCGCACTTGAGCGACTCTGATAACGGGCTTTATATGATAGCTTTCCCTATGCCGGAAGAAAACAACGGCAACGGAACCGTAGAGCCGGCTTTCGCTTTGCCGGGAAGTACCCCATGGCGTACCATTACCGTAGGAAATACATTGAAACCGATTGTGGAAACTACAGTGCCTTGGGATGTAGTGGAACCCCGATACCAGACCGAACATCATTATCGGATGGGACGTGGTACGTGGAGCTGGATTTTGTGGCAAGACAACAGCGTCAACTTTGCCGACCAAGTGAAGTATGTAGATTTGGCCGCAACTATGGGCTATGAATACGTATTGGTGGATAATTGGTGGAACAAGAACATTGGGCGCGAACGTATGGAGGAATTGGTGGCTTATGCCCGCCAAAAAGGAGTCGGTTTCATTTTGTGGTACAGTTCAAGCGGTTATTGGAACGACATCGAGCAAAGCCCGCTTAATCATATGGATAACTCCATCATCCGTAAGCAAGAGATGCGCTGGTTGCAAAAAATCGGCGTGAAAGGCATCAAGGTGGACTTCTTCGGAGGTGACAAGCAGGAGACCATGCGTTTGTACGAAGAGATATTGAGCGATGCGGACGACCATGGCTTGATGGTCATTTTTCACGGTTGCACCCTGCCGCGCGGCTGGGAGCGTATGTATCCCAACTACGTGGGAAGCGAGGCTGTATTGGCTTCAGAGAATTTGGTTTTCCAACAACATTTCTGTGACAACGAGGCTTTCAACGCTTGTATGCATCCTTTTATCCGCAATACGGTGGGCTGTATGGAGTTTGGCGGAACGTTCTTGAACAAACGTTTGAACCGAGGAAACGATGGAGGTACCATCCGACGCACGACCGATGTTTTCCAGTTGGCTACATCCATCCTCTTCCAAAACCCCATCCAGAACTTTGCCTTGGCGCCCAACAACTTGACTGATGCGCCGAAAGTGTGCATTGACTTTATGAAGCAAGTGCCTACGACGTGGGACGAGACTCGCTTCATAGACGGTTATCCGGGCAAGTACGTGGTGTTGGCACGCCGTCATAACGACACTTGGTATGTGGCTGCCGTCAATGCGATGAAAGAACCATTGGCACTGGAAGTCTGTCTGCCTATGTTGGTAGATGAAACAGTATCTTTTTATACGGATGACAAAAATCGGCAGCCGGAGTTGAAAGAACTGAAAATCGGAAAGAATGGTCAGGTGAAACTGGTGGTGCAACCGCAAGGCGGAAATATATTGGTAAAGTAATCCATTATTTATTAAATATCTATATACCATGAAGACAATGAAACAAATTGCTTTTCCTGCGTTAGCTTTAGGATTGGCGGCCTTGCCCGTGCAGGCAGATGTTCGGGATGTGGCTAATGCGCCCGATTCGGTGTACCTTTTCTCGTATGCGCAAGCCAACGGACAGAGCGGATTGAAGTTCGCTTGGAGCGGCGATGGAGAGAAATGGCACATTGTGGCCGACAATTATGAGTACTTGAAAAGCGATTTCGGCCCTTGGGGGAACGGTAAGAAAATGTATGCCCCTATGTTGGTACAGAGTAAGGAAGATGATAGTTGGCATTGCCTATGGCTTACTACCCAAAGCGGGCAGGTGATGGCGCATGCCTCCTCGGATGATCTTTTGACCTGGAGGGCGCAGAGCTATTTCTATCCTAAGAACCGCGGACAGTACCAACCGGCTGCGGCATGGCCCGTCAAGGAACAAACCGTGATAGTAGGCCGTGAAAATCAACGCGGATGGGTACAGCGAGTGCCTTATGCTTTGATAGAAAACCTGACCCGCTTTGCCGACCATAAGCGGTATCGCCAAAGTCTGTATGACGAGCGTATGGCCGATGACCCCACTCGTTTTGCCGGATTGGAACCTGTGGAGGCTATCGTGCGGGTGTATGGTAGTCAGAGCAAGCCAATCAGTGACCATTTAATAGGAATCTTCTTTGAAGACATCAACTACGGGGCGGATGGCGGGCTATATGCCGAGCTGGTGCAAAACCGCGACTTCGAGTATGCGTCTTCGGACGGTTCGCGTCAGGGTTGGGACAGCGGTTATGCGTGGAGTGTAGTCTCGGGTAAGGACACGGATCCGGTAACCATTGGGACGGAAGCACCTATCCACGAAAACAACCCGCATTACGCCATCCTGCATGTACCATCAACAGGCGTCCGTCTGCTGAACCCGGGCTTTGACGGTATTGTATTGAAGAAAGGAGAACGCTACGACTTCTCTTGCTTTGCCCGTACCGGACAAGGGGGAAAGGGAGGAAAGGTTGTGGTCAGCTTGATAGATATGGACAACCGAGAAATCGCTGCTGCTACCGTGAAAGTCACCTCAAAGAACTGGAAGAAGTATAAGGCGGTGCTGACATCGGAAGCGGACGTGCCGAATGCACGCCTTTGTATCGCTCCCTCTACCGGAGGAACGTATCATTTCGACATAGTTTCTCTCTTCCCGCAAAGCACGTTCAAGGGAAGGAAGAATGGCTTGCGTGCCGATTTGGCACAGACGTTGGCTGACTTACATCCTCACTTTGTACGTTTCCCGGGCGGATGTGTGGCTCATGGAGATGGTATAGACAATCTATATGATTGGAAAGGATCCATCGGTCCTTTGGAAGCCCGCAAGCCTTTGCGTAATCTGTGGGACTATCATCAGACCCGTGGATTGGGTTATTTCGAGTATTTCCAGTTTTGCGAGGATATTGGTGCCGAGCCTGTACCTGTATTGGCGGCAGGTGTGCCTTGTCAAAACTCCGGTGGCGGGACGCAATACGGTTATGATGACTTGACTAAATATGGTCAGCAGTGCGGCATCCCGATGGAACAGATGCCTGCCTATGTGCAGGACGTGCTCGATTTGATAGAATACGCCAATGGTGATGCCCGTAAGACAGAATGGGGGAAGAAACGCGCCGAAGCGGGACATCCGGAGCCGTTCAACTTGAAATATATAGGTATCGGTAACGAGGATCTGATTACGGAGGTCTTCGAGGAACGTTTTACTATGATATACAGTGCTGTCAGGGAGAAACATCCCGAAGTGACCGTTATCGGTACAGTGGGGCCTTTCTACGAAGGGACGGATTACAATGAAGGCTGGAAACTGGCCTCCAAGTTGGAAATCCCGATGGTGGACGAGCACTATTACGTTTCACCCGGATGGTTCATCCACAACCAGGATTACTATGACCGCTATGACCGTTCGAAATCCAAGGTCTGCTTGGGAGAATATGCCGCTCATTTACCCGGTCGTCCCAATAACATAGAGACAGCACTGTCCGAAGCACTTTACCTGACTGCGGTAGAACGCAATGCCGACGTAGTGACAATGACTTCGTATGCCCCTTTGCTTGCCAAGGAAGGACATATCCAATGGAGTCCCGATTTAATTTATTTCAATAATCAGGAAGTTAAGCCTACAGTTGGGTACTACACCCAACAGATGTTCGGGCAGAATGCCGGCAATCATTACATACCTTCTACCGTCAAGTTGAATAACGAACGGGATGCCGTGCGGAAACGCATCGGCGTGTCGGTGGTGAAGGATGACGCATCCGGTGATTACATCGTGAAGCTGGTCAACCTATTGCCGGTAGAGGTGAATGCCAAGGTGAGTATGGAAAACATTTCGTGGGTGAATCCTGTGGCTACCAAGACGGTGTTGAAGGGAGCTCCCGCCGATAAGCAGGCAAAACCCTTGACCGAACCTTTTGAAATTACGAGGGAAAAGGTTCTTTATACTATGCCTCCTTATTCATTTACCGTTATTCGGGTGAAAGAAAATACGGTGAGCCCATCTAACAAATAAAAAATAGAAAATATTATGAAGAAATTAGCGACACTTTTGGCTTTGTCCCTCACGTTCGGCGTGCAGGCACAAGAGCATGTGATGACCGTAGACGTGTCCAATCCTACGGCTCAAATCCAGCCGACTATGTATGGTGTCTTTTTTGAAGACATCAATTTTGGTGCCGACGGAGGCCTGTATGCCGAGTTGGTGAAGAATCGTTCTTTTGAATTTCCCCAATGGTCTATGGGCTGGGTGCCTTTTGGCAATGTGACAGTGCAGGAAGCCGCCCCGGCTTTCCCGCGTAACCCACACTACATCCGGGTAGTGAATGATGGACGCTTGTTGCGTGCGGGCATTGATAACGAAGGCTATCGGGGCATTGGCCTGAAAGAAGGAGAAGAATACCGCTTCTCGGTGTATGCCCGTACACCGGAATCGCAACCTATGAAGCTTTCTATCGAGTTGGTACGGGCCGATGGGGCTAATCCGGTGAAGAAAAGCATTGAAATCAGCAGTAAGGAGTGGAGCAAGACGACAGCTGTTCTAAAGTCTACCTTTACCGATCCTCATGCCCGCTTGCGCATCGTACTGGAGAGCCGAGGTACGGTAGATATGGACCATATTTCCCTCTTCCCGGTCAAGACTTGGAAGGGACGTGAGAATGGGTTGCGTGCCGACCTTGTCCAAGCCCTTTATGATTTGAATCCCGGTGTACTCCGTTTTCCCGGAGGATGTATCATTGAGGGAAATAGCCTGGCAACCCGTTATCAATGGAAAAATTCTGTAGGTCCGGTCGAAAATCGTCCCTTGAACGAGAATCGTTGGAACTATACTTTCAAGCACCGTGCTTTCCCCGATTATTTCCAGACGTACGGATTGGGCTTCTTTGAATTCTTCCAACTGAGTGAGGATATAGGTGCCGAACCGCTCCCCGTCATCAGTTGCGGACTGTCCTGTCAGTACGAGAGTAACGAGATGGTACCCCTTGACGAGTTGGGTTCCTACGTGCAAGACGCACTCGACTTGATAGAGTTTGCCAACGGCGATGTCAATACCAAATGGGGTAAGGTGCGTGCCGATATGGGACACCCTGCACCTTTCAAATTGAAGATGATAGGTGTGGGCAACGAGCAGTGGGACAAAGTATATGTAGAACGTTTGGAGGTATTCACCAAGGCAATTCGCAAGAAATATCCCGATATCAAGATTATCGGTTCGTCCGGTCCCAGTGCTTCGGGCGATAAGTTCGATTACCTATGGCCGGAGATGAAGCGTGTGGGCGTTGACCTCGTAGATGAACACTATTATATGGAGCCGAAATGGTTTCAGGACAATGCCCGCCGTTATGACTTCTACAACCGCAAGGAACCGAAAGTTTTTGCCGGAGAGTATGCCGCCCATGACCATCCGACAGGCAAGGCCAACAACCTTTTCGCTGCCTTGTCTGAGGCCGCTTTTATGACCGGCCTGGAGCGCAATGCCGATGTGGTACACTTGGCTACATACGCCCCGCTCTTTGCGCATATAGACGCTTGGCAATGGAATCCCGACCTTATCTGGTTTGACAATCTTCGTGTTATGCGTACGCCTAATTATTATGTGCAACAGATGTATGGTATGAACACGGGTACTGATGTGCTTCGTCTCCAAATGGATGGCCAGCCCGTAGCAGGTCAGGATAGCCTGTATGCTACGGCCGCCCTGAACAAGCCCACGAACGAGATTATCGTGAAGTTGGTCAATACGGGTGCCAGAGCGGCAGAGGTGAAGATTGATTTCACAGGACTGAAGAAGAAACAACAGTTGGCCGGAGGTACGTGCATCTACCTGCAAAATGATGACCAAATGGTGGTCAATACGTTGGATGGTGAAAAATTAGTGCCGCGCGTGCGTCCTGTTCCCGCCCGAGGGCAAACGCTTTCGTTGCAGCTTCCCGGACGCTTCTTTGGAGTCTATCGCCTACAATTGAAGTAAAATTCTACTTCTTTGACGTATAATTCGTCTTGTGATTAGAGAATTTCCCTTAACTTTGTTGCGGTATGCCAGGCATAAGCTTGGCATACCGCAATAAACGTATATAATAATATTATTTGTATCATGAAGAAACAATTTGTGACCGGTCTGTTCGCTTTATTTGCCGTTGCGGCCAGCGCGCAGACTTTTACTGAGTGGCAAGACCCTGAGGTCAATGCCGTAAACCGCTATCCGATGCACACCAGTTACTTTGCGTATGAGTCACCGGAAGCAGCTGAGGTGGGACAAAAGAAATTGTCTACCCACTACATGACGTTGAATGGACTGTGGAAGTTCAACTGGGTAGCCAATGCTGATGCCCGTCCTACGGACTTCTGGAAACTGAACTTCAACGACAAAGCATGGGACAATATGCCTGTGCCAGGTATTTGGGAGTTGAACGGATATGGTGACCCTATCTATGTAAATACGGGTTTTGCCTGGCGTAACCAGTTTGAAAACAATCCGCCCCAAGTGCCTGTTGAGGGTAACCACGTAGGTTCTTACCGCCGTGAAATCACCGTACCCGCTTCGTGGAAGGGCAAGGATATCATTGCCCATTTCGGTGCCGTGGCTTCCAATATGTATCTGTGGGTGAACGGTAAGTATGTGGGTTATAGTGAAGACAGCAAACTGGAGGCTGAGTTCGACTTGACCCGTTACTTGAAACCGGGGCAAAAGAACCTCATCGCCTTTCAGGTATTCCGTTGGTGCGATGGCTCCTATCTGGAGGACCAAGACTTCTTCCGTCACACCGGCGTGTCACGCGATTGTTATCTCTACGTTCGTGAAAAGAAACGTATTGAAGATATCCGCATTACTCCCGACTTGGATGCTGAGTACAAGAACGCTACACTCAACGTGGAATTAAGCCTGAAAGGTGGTGGCACGGTCAACTTGGAATTGCTTGACGCTACGGGCAAGCAGGTTGCCACTGCTACTGTTAAGGGTAGTTCGGAGGTTGTGATGAATGTGGAGAATCCCTATAAGTGGACTGCCGAGACTCCGTACCTATACACGCTGCGTGCGCAGATGCAGGGCGGCACGGAGGTTATTCCCGTGAAGGTAGGTTTCCGCAAGGTGGAAATCAAAAACGCTCAGGTGCTTGTCAATGGCCAGCCCGTGCTCTTCAAGGGTGCCAACCGTCACGAGATGGATCCCGATGGAGGTTCCTACGTGTCAGAGGAGCGTATGATTCAAGACATTCAGATTATGAAGCAATTCAATCTGAACGCCGTGCGTACCTGCCACTATCCGGACGACAACTTCTTCTACGAATTGTGTGACAAGTATGGTATCTATATGGTGGCTGAGGCCAATGTTGAATCTCATGGTATGGGTTACGGCGAAAAGACTTTGGCCAAGCGTGCCGATTATAACAAGGCGCATATGGAGCGTAACCAGCGTAATGTGCAGCGCAGTTTCAACCATCCCAGCATCATTTTCTGGTCATTGGGTAACGAAGCCGGTTATGGCAAGAACTTTGAAGACGCTTATGATTGGGTGAAAGCTGAAGATCCCAGCCGTCCCGTACAGTACGAGCGTGCCGGTTACGAAGGCAAGACGGACATCTATTGCCCGATGTATTTGGGGTACGCAGGTAGTGAGAAGTATTGCAAGGATGCCTCCAAGACGAAGCCTTTTATCCAGTGTGAGTACGCTCACGCTATGGGTAACTCCGAAGGTGGTTTTAAGGAATACTGGGACTTGGTACGCAAGTATCCGAAATACCAAGGCGGTTTTATTTGGGACTTCGTTGACCAGTCTATCCGTTGGCCGGGCAAGAATGGTGTAAGCATTTACGCTTATGGTGGTGACTTCAACCGTTTCGACGGAAGCGACCAGAATTTCTGCGATAACGGATTAATCAGCCCCGACCGTGTGCCCAATCCGCATATGTATGAGGTAGGTTATTTCTACCAGAACATTTGGACGACTTTAAGTAAGAAAGCCGATAATGATGATGTGGAAATCAGTATCTATAACGAGAATTTCTTCCGCGACCTCTCTGCATACTACTTGGAGTGGGAAGTGCTGAGAGCCGGTAAGGTAATGGCTACCGGACGGGTGGACGACCTCAATGTAGCTCCCCAACAGACGGGCAAACTCACGTTGGCTTTGGGACACTATTGCAAGAAGAATGAAGCCCTGCTGAACGTGGTTTACAAGCTGAAACGCAACGAAGGCCTGCTCAACGCCGGACATATGGTGGCTAAAGACCAGTTGGTGTTGACTCCCTACACGGCTCCGTCTATGGAGTTGAAGAATGTGACTCCGGTCAATGTAGATGTTGTGGTTCCTACGCTGAAGGAAAACGAAGCTAACTACCTGATTGTAATGGGCGAAAACTTCCGGATAGAGTTCAACAAGCGGAGTGGATATATGACGAAGTACGAGGCTAACGGTTTGGAAATGATTAAGGAAGGCGAAGCGTTGACTCCGAACTTCTGGCGTGCCCCAACGGACAACGATTTCGGTGCTAACCTGCAAAATAAATATGTGGTATGGAAGAATCCGCAAATCAAGCTGACGGACCTGAAAGGGCGTGTAGAGAACGGACAAGTAATGGTAGAAGCCGCTTACGATATGCCCGAAGTCTCGGCTAAGCTGAATCTGACTTACGTTATTAATAATGTAGGAGCTATAAAAGTTACGCAGAAGATGACGGCCGACAAGAGTGCCAAGGTAAGCAATATGTTCCGCTTCGGTATGCAGATGCCTATGCCGCGCACGTTCGAGACCGTTGAATACTATGGCCGTGGTCCGATTGAGAACTATGCTGACCGTAATCATTGCACCGACTTGGGCATCTATCGCCAGAGCGTGGACGAACAGTTCTATTCTTACATCCGTCCGCAAGAGAACGGCACGAAGACCGACATCCGTTGGTGGAAGATGTTGAATGCAGGTGGTGCCGGTGTGGAAGTGGTAGCTGCCGCACCTTTCTCCGCATCCGCCCTGCACTATACCATCGAGTCTTTGGACGAAGGCCCGCGTAAGATACAGCGTCACTCGCCGGAAGTTCCCCAGGCTGACCTGACGAACTTCTGCATCGATTTGCGTCAATCCGGTCTGGCTTGCGTAAATAGTTGGGGTGCTCTGCCTTTGCCCGAATACCAAATGCCGTATGGAGATTATGAATTTACTTTCATTCTCACTCCGGTAAAACATTGCTTGGATATCCGCTGAAATTTATCTTTCAGATAAGCGCATAATAAAAAGGGATGCTCCGTTTGTAGGGGCATCCCTTTTCTATAGTCCCGCAGACTTCGTAAATGTTGTTGTATAAATTTGGGAAATCCTGTCCGAGGGAATGGTTTACTTCTGTTAGAAATGCTTCCAAGCGGTTTCGGAGAATGTTTCTAACATAGACCCCGAATGTTTCTAACATTCCCCCTCTATGTTAGAAACATTCCTACTTTAGGGTAGTAACTTAAAACGAGATGAATTCTTCCGAAACTGCATTTTTGTAAATTCTATTAACCGTATGCTATCCTTTCTCGTTTCCCTCTTTTCAATACTTGAACGGCTCTTCCTTCACGTAAATGCGGAAATCCTTGATGCCACCGGGCACTTTGCTCTCCATACGGGGTAGGTATTGGAAGGCGCTCAGCGTATGTACGGCACCCAGGTCGATAACTACCGAGTGAGGATATTGTTTGCCACGCTCCGTACTCCAGTAGGTAGATTCCTGTAAGTCGAACGTCTTGTCGGCCGAGCGGTTCACGTGGGCTACGTCCTCACTATCGGCATATTTCACCAACCACGGTTCGCGTGAGAGTCGCTCTCCGTTAGCGTCCAGCACATATATCTCGGCGATGCAGGCCAAGTCTTTGCCATCTTGGGCATTGAGGGCTTCGATGCACACGTAGCGTCCCTTTACGGGTTGGTCAAACTTCACCTCCTGCCAGCCGTTACCGGGCTTGAAACTGCCTACTTTTATGGGCTTCTCGGCACTGAGGTCAAGATTCTGGCCTTCATTGCGGTGCGTCATAGGTTTGCTTACAAGCAGTTGGTCGAGCAGAGGCTCGGTCAAGCCTTCAGATTTGGCTTCCTTAGGACCGATGATGTCGAACACAAGGATTTCATTCTCACCCTTCTTCAGCCAGCATCCCGGCACGTAGAGGGTTTGTTGAGGGCCAATTTCCCAAATGCGCCCCAAGGCGTAACCGTTGACGTACACCAGACCTTTGCCCCACGTTTCGAAATTGAGGAACGTGTCGCTGGGCTTCTTCACGTTGAATGTGCCCCGATAGCAGCCCGGTATGCGCTGGCCTTTGTCATCCGTCAGGCTCTGGATGGGCTGAAAGTTCATACCTTGATAAAATTCGTAAGTATCTTCCAAGTTGAACACTTCCCAATTCTTCATATTATATACGAAAGGATAACCGTCAAGCTCCATCGTCAGTTCCACCCGTTCCGTGATTCCCTTGAAGTCCTTGATGGCACGTCCGAAGTTGATGCGTCCCATGGCTTCCACCAGAATGTCCAGCCGGGCACCCTTGGGGCAGGCAGGAAGAGTCAGTCGCTTCTCTCCGTTGCGGCGGTCCAGTTTGCCGATGTATTTGCCGTCCACGAAGATTTGCGCATAGTCGTGCGCTTCGTTCACGGTCAGTTGAGCCATAGTCTTTATCTGGGGCAGGGTAGTGCGGTAGAGGATGCTTCCGAATCCTTGGTCGTATTCCTCCATCGTGCGGATGTCCACGTCCCTCTTGGCCTTAGGTAGGTTGGCGAAGAGCGGAGCCATTTCTGTCAGTTGGAATTCCTTGATGGCAATGGGTTTGATGAGCTTGGGGATACGTGCTTGTTTCTCTCCGTCCATATACTTGGCCAATGTCTTGCGCAGGGCGAAGTATTTGGGTGTGGTCTGACCCGACTCGCTGATGGGGGCATCGTAGTCGTAGGATGTCACGTCCGGTGCGAATCCTGGCGAGTTGGCTCCCGCCCAATGTCCCCAGTTAGTTCCTCCGTGGGTCATATAGAGGCTGAAGGAGATACCTTTGGAGAGCATCTCGTCAATGCCGGCTATCATAGTTTCGGTGGGACGGGTCTCGTGGTTGGCTCCCCATTTGTCGAACCATCCGCTCCAGAATTCCGAGCACATCAGCGGGCTGTCCGGACGAACTTCTTTGAGGCGTGCGAATTGCTTGTCGATGTTAGCACCCGTGCCGAAGTTCATCGTCCACACAAGGTCGGGCAGGCCGTTCTTCTCGAAAGTCGATGCCCAGTCACACTGGAAGAGCGTGATGTCTTTCCCAAATTCCTTGCGAACGATGTCACGTATCTGGCTGACGTACTTCTTGTTTTTTCCGTAAGCTCCGTATTCGTTCTCCACCTGAATCATCAGGATGGGACCTCCGTTCTGTATGGTAAGGTCTTTCACTTGGGCGGCCACGGCCTTCTCGAACAAGGCTACGCGCTCGATGAAGTACGGGTCATCCTCGCGCAGGCGAATGTCTTTCTTCTTCAGCAGCCACCAAGGCAGGCCTCCCATTTCCCACTCGGCGCATACGTAAGGTCCGGGGCGTAGGATGACGTACATGTCGTTGTCCTGGCATAAGCGGCAGAAGGCGGCCAAGTCGTTCTGTCCCGTAAAGTCATACACGCCAGGCTGCGGCTCGTGCGCATTCCAAAACACATAAAGGCAGATAGTGTTCATACCCAACGCTTTGCACAGCTTGATGCGTTGGTCCCAGTAAGGTTGGGGAATGCGCGGATAATGCAGCTCGGCTGCTTTCACTACGAAAGGTTTGCCGTCCAACAGGAAAGTGCCCTTTCCGGCTTCAAAAGTACGACCACCGGCAGGTGCTTGCGCATTGGCTCCTAAAGAGGCGAGGCACAACAATGCAGCCATTACAATAGATGTTACTTTGTTCATGGTACAAAAAATGTGTTTATTAAATATTCCGTGTACAAAGATAACATTTTTCTTTTATGTTGAAAAACATAGTTTAGTAACACGTGCTGAAAAGTTGTTTATTTAAAGGACTTTCCCTAATTTGCGCCCACTTTTAGTTAAAGGCGGGTGAAGACCTGCCACATTTATTCATATCATTAATCTTGTATATATCATGAAAGTATATCAGACGCATGAAATCAAAAACATTGCACTGCTTGGCAATGATGGCTCGGGTAAAACCACTCTCACAGAGGCGCTGCTCTATGAGAGTGGGATAATAAAACGCCGTGGACGTATCACGGCCAAGAATACGGTCAGCGACTACTTCCCCGTGGAGCAAGAGTATGGCTACTCAGTATTCTCTACCGTCTTTCACGTAGAATGGAACGGCAAGAAGTTGAATATCATTGACTGTCCGGGAAGTGACGACTTTGTGGGAGCCGCCATTACGGCCATGAACGTGACCGACACGGTCATCCTCCTGCTCAACGGCCAGTATGGTCCTGAGGTAGGCACGCAAAACCATTTCCGCTACACCGAGAAGCTGGGTAAGCCTGTTATCTTCTTGGTGAACCAGCTGGACAACGAGAAGTGTGATTACGACCACGTGTTGGAGCAATTGAAGAGCATTTATGGTTCGAAGGTTGTGCCCGTGCAATATCCGTTGGCTACGGGGCCTAACTTCAATTCGTTGATTGATGTACTTTTGATGAAGAAATATTCGTGGGGACCCGAAGGTGGCGCGCCCACGATTGAGGACATTCCCGCTGAGGAGATGGAGAAAGCCACCGAGTGGCACAAGGCTTTGGTGGAGGCCGCAGCCGAGCACGATGAGGGGCTGATGGAGAAATTCTTTGAGTCCGAATCGCTTACCGAAGACGAGATGCGCGAAGGCATCCGCAAGGGATTGGCTTGCCGCGGTATGTTCCCCGTGTTCTGCGTGTGCGCAGGCAAGGATATGGGCGTACGCCGTTTAATGGAATTTTTGGGTAACGTAGTGCCTTTTGTAGACGAAATGCCGCCTGTACACAACACGCGTGGAGAGGTGGTGAAACCCGATCCCGAAGGTCCTGCATCGCTCTATTTCTTCAAGACCGCCGTAGAACCGCACATTGGTGATGTACAATATTTTAAGGTGATGAGTGGCAAGGTGCATGAGGGAGATGACTTTACCAATGCCGACCGTGGCTCGAAGGAGCGTATCGCACAGATATATGCCTGCGCTGGTGCCAACCGTATCAAGGTGGAAGAGATGGTAGCCGGTGACATCGGTTGCACTGTGAAGCTGAAGGATGTACACACGGGCAATACGTTGAATGGAAAGGGAGCGGAAAATCGCTTCAACTTCATCAAATGTCCTAATCCGAAATACTCGCGCGCCATCAAGGCTGTCAACGAGAGTGAGACGGAGAAGATGATGTCCGTGTTGAACCGTATGCGCGAGGAAGATCCCACATGGATTGTAGACCAATCTAAGGAGTTGCGCCAGACCATTGTTTACGGTCAAGGCGAGTTCCACCTGCGCACGTTGAAGTGGCGTTTGGAGAACAACGAGAAAATTATGGTGAAATACGAAGAACCGCGCATCCCTTATCGCGAAACCATCACGAAGGCGGCTCGTGCCGACTATCGCCACAAGAAACAATCGGGTGGTGCTGGTCAGTTTGGCGAAGTGCATCTCATTGTAGAGCCTTATTACGAAGGCATGCCCGCACCGGACACCTATAAATTTAATGGCCAGGAGTTCAAGATGAACGTCAAGGGTACGGAAGAAGTGCCGTTGGAGTGGGGCGGTAAGCTGGTGTTTGTCAATTGCGTGGTAGGCGGCGCCATCGACGCGCGTTTTATGCCCGCCATTTTGAAGGGTGTCATGTCGCGTATGGAACAAGGTCCGTTGACTGGTTCGTATGCCCGTGACGTGCGTGTCATTGTCTATGATGGTAAGATGCACCCGGTAGACTCCAACGAAATCTCCTTTATGCTGGCTGGACGCAACGCTTTCAGTGAGGCTTTCCGTAACGCCGGACCTAAGATTCTGGAGCCTATCTACGATGTGGAAGTCTTTGTGCCTTCGGACAAGATGGGCGACGTGATGAGCGACCTGCAAGGACGTCGCGCTATGATAATGGGTATGAGCAGTGAGGCCGGTTACGAGAAACTGATTGCCAAGGTGCCTTTGAAGGAATTGTCTACTTACTCCACCGCGCTAAGCTCTTTGACAGGTGGGCGCGCATCGTTCATTATGAAGTTTGCCAGCTATGAACTGGTGCCGAGCGATGTACAGGAGAAACTTATCAAGGAGTTCGCTCAGACGGAGGAGTGATGAATTTCTGACGCTTCATTTTCATCTGTTTTTTATATAATTGTTAAATGAGACCGCCCCGTTTTAACGTGGGGCGGTCTTTTTTTCAAGATAATCCCGATAAAAAACGGGAAATGTGAACGTATCATTTAATTTTTTATTAAATTTGCAAACAAAATAGTGGCAGGCTTATAATTATGTGCGTGGTGAAACCTAAAAAAGACGATTCGGTTAATTTGCTTAATCGCTGCGTTAAAACAGGTTAATCGGTTAGGAGTGTTAATTAGGGTCTGTTAATTTTGCGGTATGAAAAAATCTACAATTTGGATATTAGGTGTTATTATGGGTCTTTCGTTCCTCAGTCTGCTTTATCTGCAGATTAGCTATATGGAGGAAATCGTAAAGATGCGCAACGAGCAGTTCGACGAATCTGTGAAGCGTGCCCTTATGTCGGCTTCTAAAGACGTGGAGTCGGCCGAGGTAGCTCGTTGGTTGCGTGAAGACCTGTCCGAGGCCGAGCAGGAAGCGTGGGCTCGGGCACAAGGAAGTGAGAGTAGCGTTTTGCAGAGCCGTAAATTCCTTTTTAGGGCTCCCGATGGTACGTTGCATTCGTCTGTAGAATTGAAGACGTTTACTAATAAGCCTTCGCCCCTGCCGCGTGCCATGATTTCGCGCAAGCATGGTGCCAAGACTATTCCGCAAACCGCCCGTTCGTATGCCGATATGTTGAAGAACCGTTTTTTGTACCAGCGCGGTTTGGTGGAAGACGTGGTGTTCGATATGGTGTACCACGCCAGTGACAAGCCCTTGGACAAGCGCGTCAATTTTAAAAACTTGGATCAGTACATCAAGGCAGGCTTGATAGATAATGGCTTGGGAAACTTCGATTATCATTTCAAGGTGATAGACTCTGACGGGCGAGAGGTTTACCGTTGTTCGGACTTTACAGATGAGGGAAACGAGAGTTCGTACAGCCAGCCTTTGTTTCTTAACGACCCGCCTGCGCGGATGAGCCTCATGCAGGTACACTTCCCTGGCAAGAAGGATTATATCTTCGACTCGGTCAGGTTCATGATACCCTCGTTGATATTTACTGTGGTGTTGCTCGTTACGTTCATTTTCACGATATACGTTATCTTCCGCCAAAAGAAACTGACGGAGATAAAGAATGATTTCATCAACAATATGACGCACGAGTTTAAAACTCCGATATCTACCATATCCCTGGCTGCCCAGATGTTGAACGACCCGGCCGTGGGAAAATCTCCCGCTATGTTTCAACACATATCGGGGGTCATCAACGATGAAACCAAACGTTTGCGCTTCCAGGTGGAGAAGGTGTTGCAAATGTCTATGTTCGACCGTCAGAAGGCGACCTTGAAGCGCAAGGAATTGGATGCCAATGAGCTGATTCGTAGTGTAATACATACCTTTGCACTGAAAGTGGAACGCTATAACGGTACCATAGATTCTGAATTGAGCGCTACGGATGCCAACGTTTTTGCCGATGAGATGCACTTGACCAACGTGATATTCAACCTTATGGACAACGCCGTGAAGTACAAGCGACCCGATGTGGACCTACACCTGATGGTGAAGACTTGGAACGAACCGGGCAAGCTTATGATATCCGTGCAGGACAACGGTATTGGCATCAAGAAGGAAAACCTGAAGAAAATATTCGAAAAGTTCTACCGCGTGCATACGGGTAATCTGCACGACGTGAAAGGATTTGGCTTGGGATTGGCTTACGTGAAGAAAATCATCACAGACCATAAGGGCACCATACGTGCCGAGAGTGAGCCAAATGTGGGAACTAAATTTATTATCGCATTACCTTTATTAAAAAACTGATTGATATGGACGAGAAATTGCGTATTTTATTGTGCGAGGATGACGAGAATCTGGGCATGCTCCTGCGTGAGTATCTGCAGGCCAAGGGCTATGCCACTGAGTTATATCCCGACGGAGAGGCCGGTTACAAGGCTTTTTTGAAAAACAAGTATGACTTGTGTGTGTTCGACGTGATGATGCCGAAGAAAGACGGCTTCACCCTGGCGCAGGAAGTGCGTGCAGCCAACGCCGAGATTCCCATTATCTTCCTGACGGCCAAGACGCTGAAGGAGGACATCCTGGAAGGCTTTAAGATAGGAGCCGATGATTACATTACCAAGCCCTTCAGTATGGAGGAGTTGGTATTCAGAATTGAGGCCATACTGCGCCGTGTACGTGGCAAAAAGAACAAAGAGAGCAACATCTACAAGATAGGTAAGTTTACTTTCGACACGCAGAAGCAAATCTTATCCACCGCAGAGAAGCAGACAAAGCTCACTACGAAGGAGTCTGAACTATTGGGCTTGCTCTGTGCCCATGCCAACGAAATCCTGCAACGCGATTTCGCCTTGAAGACCATTTGGATAGACGACAATTACTTCAATGCGCGTAGTATGGACGTATATATCACCAAGCTTCGCAAGCACTTGAAAGAGGATGATAGCATCGAGATCATCAATATCCACGGCAAGGGTTATAAGCTCATTGTGCCCGAACCGGAAGCCTGATGGATGTGTGCTGTATAATAATAATGTAAAAAATGAAAAGAGGACGGTTCGCTTGGGCGACCGTCCTCTTTTTTAATCTTCATGTTTTTTCTCCTTTGATATCAATCGGTGATTTTCTTGTTGATAGCGATATAGCCTACCATACCGATAATCATAAGTAGAATTGAGCATCCCAAGATAGTGTTGTTGTTAACGTTTCCCGTAAACGAGCAAGCTACAAGGATAACCGCTCCAATCAAGATTAATATCAATCCCAGATTTTTTAATAAGCCTTTCATTTGTGTGTATTTTTAATAGATTATTATATTTCTCCACAATTCAGACACAAAGAAAAGCATAATTCTTTAACAGACGAAATATTTTGTGCAAAAAATCTATTAATAAATGAATTTATTGGTTTTTTAGCCTCTCGGTGGGGGGTAAAAGCACTAAATGGGAATTTATGTGTGTGTTTGATTTTTCATCTGCGGCTGAAAAATCTGATAACACATAGCCCGATAAATTATCATTTATTGGTTATCTAAAGAAAAATGAATAGGAAATGTTTGTGGTTCCAAATAAAAAGCGTACCTTTGCACCGCAAAATTAAAAACCAATTAAATTTTTTAATTAAACAAGTATGAATCAATACGAAACCGTTTTCATTTTGACTCCCGTTTTGTCTGATGTTCAGATGAAGGAAGCGGTAGACAAATTCAAAGGCATCCTGACTGCTGAAGGTGCCGAGATCGTGAATGAAGAAAACTGGGGACTGAGAAAGCTGGCTTATCCTATTCAGAAGAAGTCCACGGGTTTCTATCAGCTGATTGAGTTCAATGCAGAACCCTCTGTCATTGCCAAACTGGAAATCAACTTCCGTCGTGACGAACGCGTCATCCGTTTCTTGACTTTCAAGTTGGACAAGTATGCTGCTGAGTATGCTGCAAAGAGAAGAAGTTTAAAATCAACTAAAAAGGAGGATTAAATCATGGCACAACAAGTACAATCAGAAATCAGATATTTGACTCCGCCTTCAGTAGACGTAAAGAAGAAAAAATATTGCCGTTTCAAAAAGAGCGGTATCAAGTACATCGACTATAAGGATCCCGAGTTCCTGAAGAAGTTCCTCAACGAGCAGGGAAAGATTCTTCCGCGTCGCATCACCGGTACTTCTTTGAAGTATCAGCGTCGTGTGGCTCAAGCCGTAAAGCGTGCTCGCCACTTGGCATTGCTGCCTTATGTAACTGACTTGATGAAATAATAAGGAGGAGGAGTAAGTATGGAAGTGATATTGAAAGAAGATGTAATCAACTTGGGTTACAAGAACGACATTGTAAACGTAAAGTCCGGCTATGGCCGCAACTACCTCATCCCGACAGGTAAAGCCGTTATCGCATCACCCGCTGCCAAGAAAATGTTGGCTGAAGAGTTGAAGCAGCGTGCGCACAAGTTGGAGAAGATCAAGAAGGACGCTGAGGAATTGGCTGCTAAGTTGGAAGGCGTATCGTTGACCATTGCTACGAAGGTTAGCTCTACGGGCACTATCTTCGGTTCGGTAGGCAACATCCAGATTGCCGAAGAGTTGGCTAAGTTGGGTCACAACATCGATCGCAAGCTCATCGTGGTGAAAGATACGGTGAAGGAAGTAGGTCAATACAAGGCTGTCATTAAACTCCACAAGGAAGTTTCCGTTGAGATTCCTTTCGAAGTGGTAGCAGAAGAAGCATAATTGTAAATAGCTTTAATAATAGAGGAAAGACCGGCGCTCATTGCGAGTAGCCGGTTTTTTTGTTTTGGTGACATTTTGTTTGGTGGTTACAGACAGAAACCGTATCTTTGCCCACGTTTTGTTCCGCATCCCTTGTTCGGGGGATGGGATGAAAAGGGAATCGGGTGCAAATCCCGGACAGTCCCGCTGCTGTGAGCTCTTTAGGAAGCGTGTCAATCACCAAGGCCACTGTTCTATGGATGAATGGGAAGGCGATGCGCTTTGGGGCAAGTCAGAAGACCTGCAAAACAAAGTCAAAAAATCGTCCGTTCGAGGAAAGCGGGGGATGTAACAATGTGGAATTTACCAATTTCTTCTGTGTTTATGAGGAAAGGAAAGACGTGGCTGCGTAGGGTGGCGTGCGTATGGGCGTGTGTTTCGGCCATCGCCTCCGGTTTTGCGCAAGTCAGTGCGCCGGATACTATCAAGGACAAAGTGCATGTGCTTGATGAAGTGGAAGTAAGCGCTTCGGCTTCCCGTCGGGGTATGGTGAGTACGGCTCCCGTACAGATGCTTTCGCGCAAGCAACTGGACAGGCAGGGCGTAACGGATTTGGCGGATGCTTTGCGCCGTTTCTCCGGAGTGAACGTGAAGGATTACGGAGGCGCCGGAGGCATGAAGACCGTTTCTGTGCGAAGCTTAGGCTCGCAACATACATCCGTGGCTTACGACGGGATGACCATTACTGATTGTCAGAGCGGGCAAGTGGATTTGTCACGTTTCTCGTTGGACAACATTCAGTCCCTCTCCTTGACTGTGGGCGATAATGATGACATCTTTCTTCCTGCCCGTACCGTGGCGTCGGCGGCCTCCATCCGTTTGCAGACGGTTATGCCCGACTTGTCCGAACGTCCTTTTCGGGTGAAGGCGGAGGTAAAGACCGGTTCGTTCGGCTTGGTGAATCCCTTTGTGCGCTACGACCAGCGTTTGGCCGAGCGAGTGTCTATGTCCTTGTCCGGTGACTTTATGCGGGCGGTCAACCGTTACCCTTTCACCTTGGTGAACGGGAAATACGTGTCCGAAGAGCACCGCAACAATAATTATATAGAGACCTGGCGGGGAGAATGGAACCTCTATGCCCGTCCCGGTGAACATGCGGTGCTCAATGGCAAGGTGTATTACTATGATTCTTTTCGCGAATTGCCCGGCCCCGTCATCCTATATAATAATGTAAGCAACGAGGAGCTGACTGAGCGGAATTTCTTCTCCCAACTCCATTATATGAATTATTGGGACAACGGCTTCTCCCTTCAGCTCAATGGAAAGTTCAATTGGGCATCTTCCCATTACCACGATGAGGGCGAGGAGTTCCCGAACGGGGCGATGAACAACAAGTATTACCAGCGTGAATATTACGGCTCGGCCGCCTTGCTTTATATGCACCATGCGGATTGGGCACTCTCTTATGCCGCCGACTATTCGTTCAATAACCTCACATCGAACGCCACGTTAGGGGTGAAGCCCCGTCGACATACGGTGTTGCAGACGTTGGCCGTGCGCTATCGCACTTCCCGTCTGACGGCTACCGCCCTCTTGCTTGGTTCGCTTTACCTGAACGAGGCGAAGGGAGGAGATGCTGCCGGAGATGCCCGCCGGTTATCCCCTTCCGTGTCCGTGTCGTGGAAGCCTTGGGAGGAACAGGACTTGCGGGTACGTGCCTCGTACAAAGATATTTTCCGGGTGGCGACTTTTACTGAGAACTATTTCGGTCGTTGGGGAAGCCGGAACTTGAATCCCGAAGTGGCTCGTCAGTATAATGTGGGTTTGACCTATGCATATGCTTCGTCCCGCACCTTGTTGGAGAGCGTGAACTTTTCGGCGGACGGTTATTATAATTATGTAAAGGACAAGATTGTGGCCATGCCCTACAATATGTTCTTTTGGACGATGGTCAACTTGGGGCGTGTGGACATTGGGGGCTTGGATGCGACGCTGGACATAGCTTTCCGCCTGGCTTCTCGCCATCGGTTACTCACCACCTTGTCCTACACCTATCAGAAAGCCGTGGACAAGACCGATCCTTCGTCGGTGTATTACGAGGATCAGATACCTTACACACCGAAGCATTCGGGCGCGTTCTCCTTGGCGTGGGAAAATCCGTATGTCAATGTGGCTTTTCACGCCACGGGGGTAGACAAGCGTTATTCCACCGTGCAGAATATCAAGGCCAATGAGTTGGAAGGTTATATAGAATATGGTGTCGCTTTGTATCGTTCCTTCCGTTGGAAACGTGTAGACTGCTCTTTGCGGTTGGACGTACAGAACCTTGGCGATAAGCAGTACAGCATTGTGAAGAACTATCCGATGCCCGGACGTTCTTACAAAGTAACTTTAGGAATGAAGATATAAATGGGAATTTAGCGCGCGTTGCGCGCTTGAATGAAGAATTAAGAATGATGAATGAAGAATTACAGTAATCAACTCCCCTCCTTCCGGAAGGAGGGGTGCCCAACGGGCGGGGTGGTAGGAAAAGAATGGTTTGACCTATTTATATAATGATAAAAATAGGAGTCGCTTACGCGGCAT
>CALUIQ010000128.1 GCA_944320735.1 uncultured Bacteroides sp.
CGGGTACGGGACAACGGCATCGGCATTCCCCTCTCCGCCCAACGCACCATCTTCGGCAAGTTCGAACGTGTCCTGCCTAAGGATAAAGGCGAAGGGAAGAAAGTCTCCGGCTTCGGGCTGGGACTGAACTACGTGATGAACGTGGTGCGTGAACACGGAGGCTACGTGGGAGTGGAAAGCGTGCCGGGACGGTACAGCGAGTTTACGATTTCATTGCCAGAGCGGGAAGAAGAAGCGGATAAAGAAGAATGATATTAGGATATATCAAGAAGAATATTTATTTTTGCACAACTGATAACAAAAATATGGAATCTGATAAGCTTAAAAAAGAGAATATTACACTTTTGCGTGAAAAATTAGCTGGACATTGTTTCGTACTTGCACAAGCTACTTTTACGGCACTTGTATTGGGTAGTATCCTTGTATACTTTCAAGAGGATGTGAATATTTGGCAAGTTATCGCAATGTTGGCTTTTGGAATCATTATGACTATTGGATTTACTGTGATTGGCAGTAATCTTTTAAAACCTATTAATAAAAAATAATTATGAATGCTGGAATTTTATGCTTTGCCATTTTGGCTACTATCGTTGTTGGACTGACCATTTACAGCTATTACGACCTATGGAGACGAAAAACCGCTAAATAAAAATATATTTCGCACAGTCTCGTAAATAGGTAAAACGAGACTTTTTTATTTCGGTCTTAAAATAATAAGAAACGTGGAAAAGTTATTGCATTACGTTTGGGGCCACAAGCTGTTTCCTTTGGGAGAACTCCGCACGACGGACGGACAGCAAGTGGAAGTCATCGACCCCGGTTTGCCTAACCCGCACGCCGGACCAGACTTCACAGGCACTAAACTGAAGCTGGACAAGGTGCTTTGGGCCGGTAACGTGGAGATACACGACCGAGCATCGGACTGGATGAAGCACGGACACGACCGGGACACGGCCTACAATAACGTCATCCTGCACGTAGTGGGCGAAGCCGACTGTACAGTGACACGGCAAGACGGGGAAAAGATTCCTCAATTGGTAATGACTGTTCCGAATGAAGTGACCCGCCGATACGATGAACTCCGCCGGACGGATACTCGCCCACGTTGTTACACCATCTTGACGGATTTGCCTAAACTGACGACACATTCGTGGCTCACGGCCTTGCAGGTGGAACGCTTCGAACGGAAAGCGGGGGATATCCAAACCCGGCTCGACGGGTGCGGAGGCCATTGGGAAGATGCATTCTTCATTACCTTGGCACGTGGCTATGGATTCGGACTGAATGCGGACGCTTTCGAGGTATGGGCACGACTTATCCCCCTGCGCGCCGTTGACAAACACCACGACAACCTCTTCCAGATAGAAGCGTTCTTCTTGGGCACGGCAGGCTTCTTGGAAGAAGACCACCCCGATTACGATGATTATTACACTCGCCTGAGGAAAGAATACCGCTACTTGCGACAAAAATTCAACCTTCCCGAACCGATGACAGCCTCCAGTTGGAAACTTCTGCGCACCCGTCCGGGCAGTTTTCCCCATATCCGGTTGGCCCAACTCGCTTGGTTGTACCATCACAGTGAAGGACTCTTTTCCAAAGTAATGGAAACACGGACAGTAGACGAGCTACGGAAACTATTGGCTACGAACGTGTCAACCTATTGGGAAGAGCATTTCACCTTTGCCAAAACATCTCCCCGAAAGGGAAAACAAATGAGCAAATCGGGGCTTGACCTGATTATTATCAACACCGTAGTGCCTTTCCTTTACGCTTACGGTCGCCATCGCCAAGAAGAATACTTGTGCGAACGAGCCACGACGTTACTGGAAGAGCTACCCGCCGAGAACAACTACATCACCCGTATGTGGGAAGGAGCAGGCATAGCCGTCACCTCGGCCGCCGACTCGCAAGCACTCATCCAGCTGCAAAAGGAGTATTGCGACAAGCGTGATTGCCTGCGTTGCCGTTTCGGGTATCGGTATCTGAAATACCGTCCTGACAATAAAGAATTAAACATCAAATAAATATTAATCATTAAACATTAAACATTATGAACAACCTTTTATCTATCACCGCTCACTTCCGCTTGCCGGGTGAAGTTCAAGAAATCGTACCTTTGGGATCGGGACTTATCAACGACACGTACAAAGTCATCACGAAACCTGGACAACCCGATTTCGTGCTACAACGCATCAACCACAACGTGTTCCAAAACGTAGACCTGTTGCAACGAAACATCGAAGCCGTCACGGCTCACATCCGGCAAAGACTGGAAGAACGGGGCGAAAGCGACATAGAGCGCAAGACGTTGCACTTCTGGCCGGCCGAAGACGGAAAGACGTATTGGACAGACGGAACTGCCTATTGGCGCATTATGACTTTCATCCCGAACGCTGTCACTCGTGAAGCTGTCAATCCGGAGAACGCAAAACTGGTAGGTTTGGCTTTCGGTGACTTCGAAGCTATGCTGGCCGACATTACCGACCAATTGGGCGAGACCATTCCCGATTTCCACAATATGGAGTTCCGTCTGAGCCAATTGCGTGAGGCGGTAGCGGATGACAAGGCGGGACGTGTAAAGGAAGTGTCCTATTACTTGGACGAGATAGAACGCCGGGCCGAAGAAATGTGCAAGGCCGAACGGTTGTACCGGGAAGGCAAACTGCCTAAGCGCGTGTGCCATTGTGATACGAAGGTGAACAATATGATGTTCGACGAGGCGACGGACCAAGTGCTCTGCGTCATCGACTTGGACACGGTGATGCCTTCGTTCATCTTCTCTGACTACGGTGACTTCTTGCGTTCGGCAGCCAACACCGGAGCGGAAGACGACCGCAATCTGGACAACGTAAACTTCAATATGGACATCTTCCGTGCCTTTACCGCAGGGTACATCGAAGCCGCACGTGGTTTCCTGCTCCCCATCGAGATAGAAAACCTGCCTTATGCCGCTGCTTTGTTCCCCTATATGCAATGTGTACGCTTCTTAGCCGACTACTTGAACGGAGACACATATTACAAGATACAGTATCCGGAACACAACTTGGTACGTACCAAGGCCCAATTCAAGTTGCTACAAAGCGTGGAAGAACATACACCGGAGATGCACGCTTACATTAAATCATTACTTTAATGATGAATGAAGAATGATGAATGAAGAATTACTATGCAGCGTGATTATGCGTACTGACAGCGCAGCCTAAAAATTCTTCATTCATCATTCTTCGTTTAACTGACTATGAGATTTTTAATTATTTGCATCATCTGCGCCCTTTGTGGCGCGTGTAAATCATTAACCAACGATATGAAAGAATTGTATGTAAAGAAAATCAGTCTGAAAGACGTACCGGTGGAAGCCATACCCGCCCTGCTGGATGCGGAAAAAATAGCTTTTGAACCCATTGAAACCGTGAATTGGAAAGAATATCCTTACCAACCTGAAGCGTCCTTCCGCATCGCGCATACAGGCGATGCCATCGTGCTGCATTACAAGGTACGGGAAAACTCCGTCCGTGCCACGGCAGCCACAGATAATGGCCCCGTATGGGAAGATGCCTGCGTGGAGTTTTTCTCCATTCCCGAAGAGGATGGTATCTATTATAATATGGAATGCAACTGTGC
>CALUIQ010000129.1 GCA_944320735.1 uncultured Bacteroides sp.
AAGGCGTACTGAACGGGTATTCTCCGGCATTGATAGCCGAGGGACAGGAGACGGTGGCCTCGATGCTGAAGGAAGAGGGCTACGCAACGGCCTGCATCGGCAAATGGCACCTCGGTTGGGACTGGGCCAACATCGCCGCGGGCAAGGACTCCGTGGACTTTTCCCGCCCGATAGCCAACGGCCCCACGACCCGCGGCTTCGACTATTTCTACGGCTTTTGCGGCTCGCTGGATATGCCCCCCTACGTCTATGTGGAGAACGACCGTCCTACGAGCCTGCCCGACCGAGAGACGGTGAACAAGGGGAAGTACAGTTGGTGGCGCAAGGGTCCGACGGGAGCCGACTTCGACCATACAGATGTCTTGCCCAACCTTGTCGCTCGGGCTTGCCGTTACATCGGGGAGAAAGCCCCTGCGGAGCAGCCCTATTTCTTGTATTTGCCTTTGCCCGCCCCGCACACGCCCATCCTGCCTACGGAAGAGTACCGGGGCAAATCCGGCTTAGGAGAGTATGGTGATTTTGTCCTGATGGTAGACGATATGGTAGGCAAGGTGCTGAAGGCGATTGCCGACTCCGGCGAGGAGAACAGTACGATAGTGGTCTTCACGACCGACAACGGATGTAGTCCGGCAGCAGGCATCGATGAACTGAAGAAACAGGGTCATTCGCCCAATTATATCTACCGGGGACACAAGGCTGACCTGTTCGACGGCGGGCACCGCATTCCCTGTCTGCTGCGTTGGCCGGACAAGGTGAAGCCGCACACCGTCAGCCAGACCATCTGCCTGACCGACTTCTACGCAACCTTTGCCGCCGTGGCGGGACACCGGATGGCGGACACCGAGGGAGAAGACAGTTACAACTTGCGTCCCGCCCTCGATTCGGAAAAGGAAGTCGCTCCCATTCGTGAAGCCACCGTCCACCATTCCATCAATGGAGAGTTCAGCATCCGCAAAGGGAAGTGGAAACTGCTGGTTTCGCCCAGTTCGGGTGGCTGGAGTTATCCCCGTCCGGGAAAAGACGATGCGGTCATCGCCACGTTGCCCCGCGTGCAGCTTTATGATATGGAGGCTGATCCCACTGAGCGGAAAAACCTGGAAGCGGTCTATCCCGAAGTGGTCAAAGAATTGAAGGATTTGTTGGCGCGATACGTGCAAAACGGAAGGAGCACGCCCGGTGAGCCGCAGACGAACGATGGACCGGAGTGGTGGAAACAATTGTCGTGGATGAAGGAATAATGACGAGCGTACAAAATTAAATGATAATTTATCGGGGCGAAGCCCCGAAATGAAGAATGATGAATTAAGAATGAAGAATTAATACCCAGAAGGAGAGGAGTTGATTACTATAATTCTTCATTCATCATTCTTAATTCTTCATTCAAGCGCGCAACGCGCGCATAAATTCCCATTTATAGCATAAATTAAATTGGTTACTTAAAAATAGATTATTATGAAAAAGAACTTTTGGATGGGAGGCATCGTGGGACTTTGCTTGTTGTTCCCCACGGCCTTGCAGGCGAATCCTCCCGCAAACGAAAAACCGGACAAGGCTGTCGTGACGCAAGTGCGGTCGCAACTGAAGTCGTTGAAAGACGCTTCTTATTATCAAAACAAGCTGAAACAGGTTGAGGCGGAAACAGACGCTGCTAAGCAGTCGCAGGCTATGGTCGAACTGGCGGGTGAACTGGACCGTGTGTCGGACTTGCAACAGCAGTTGGCGTGGCTCAATCCCGAAGCCATCGGACTGGCTTTGGCGGATATGGGTCGGCAAGCGTCGTTCGATGCCGCACGTTACCAATCGATGTTGGAAGAGATAAAGCGCCTTTCGGCAAAGGGGTTTGACGGCATCTACAAAGGTGACACGCTGGCAGTGGCCAACGCGGAGAAGGCGTTGAGGCTGAAGAGGGACATCCTGCTGGCCAATCCCTTGCTGGACGCCGATCGCATCGTGGCGGCACGCTACATCTTGGGGGAAGGAGACCGCAAGGCGATGGCTCCCAAGCTGGGCACGCAAAACAACAACTGGTCCAACCAAGGTTCGGCCAGCCGGGGCGGTTTTGACGCGGCCATCGTAGAATTGACCAACTTGCGCGGCGACATTCAGGTGCGCGAGGTGTACAAACCCACAAACACATCACCTATATCAGACCTCCGGCTCCACTGGGATGGAGACCGGGTTATGTTCACCCAACTGCGGGACGACAAGCGTTGGAACGTTTTTGAAGTCAAACTGGACGGGAGCGGTTTCCATCCGTTGATTGAAAACGAAGAGCCGGATTTGGAGTTCTTCGACGGCACGTACCTGCCCGACGGGCGCATCATCGCCAATTCGAACATCGGTTACCAACGCATCCCTTGCTTGAGCGGCGCCAATCCGGTGGGCAATATGGTGCTCTATGCACCGGCGGACAAGAGCCTGCGCCGACTGACGTTCGACCAGGACGGAAACTGGAACCCGGTGATAATGAACAACGGACGCGTGATGTACACCCGGTGGGAATATACGGACCTGACGCATTATTACTCCCGCATCGTGATGCATATGAATCCGGACGGGACGGAGAACAAAGCCCTCTATGGCAGCGGCTCTATGTTCCCCAACAGTACCTTCGACATACAGCCCTTGCCTGGTACGGGTTCGGCTTTTATCGGCATCATTTCGGGACATCACGGCATCGCGCGTTCGGGCCGACTGATTATCTTCGACCCCGCCCGCGGACGCAAGAACGTGGCCGGCATCGTGCAGGAGATTCCTTATCGCAATCGTCCGGTGAAGGAAGAAATCAAAGACCGACTGGTGGACGGCGTATGGCCTCAGTTCATCAAGCCTACGGCCATCAGTGACAAATATTTCTTGGTTGCCGCCAAGCTCTCTCCTAATTCGCTTTGGGGTATTTACCTGGTAGACGTGTTCGACAATGTCACTTGCATCGCCCAGGCGGAAGGCGAGGGATTCATCAGTCCTGTCTTGGTACGCAAGGTGCCTACGCCGCCCGTTATCGCGGACAAGGTGAAGCTGGACGACAAGGAGGCCACATTCTTCATCCAGGATATTTATGAGGGCGAAGGACTGCGCGGCATCCCCCGCGGAACCGTGAAAGAACTCCGCCTGCACGCCTACGAATACGCTTATGTGTCCAAGAAATCGGACCACAATTGGCACGGCATTCAGTCCGGATGGGACATCAAACGCTTGTTGGGTACCGTTCCCGTGGAAGAGGACGGCTCTGTCATCTTTAAGGCGCCCGCCAACACGCCTATCTCCATACAGCCCGTAGACAAAGACGGCGTGGCCGTGCAGTGGATGCGCAGTTGGGTGACCGGACAGCCGGGAGAAGTGGTTTCGTGCATCGGTTGCCACGAAGACCAGAACCAGATTCCTATTCCGAAGCGTGTCATCGCTTCTCAAAAGGCGCCCAACGTCATCACCCCGCCCGAAGGAGGAGTACGCTCGTTCACTTTCGACTTGGAGATACAGCCCATACTAGACCGTGCCTGCATCGCCTGCCACAACGGGGAGAAGGCTTTCGACCTGCGCGGAGGCAAGAAGGACAAGTACGGCTATGGCACCTCCTACCTGAACTTCCATCCCTACATACACCGCCAAGGTGGCGAGGGCGATATGGTAGTGCTTCAACCCTACGAATATCACCCGAATACCAGCGAGCTGGTGCGTATGTTGAAACGGGGACATCACAACGTGAAGCTGACAGAAAAGGAGTGGCGCACGTTGTACAACTGGATAGACTACAACGCGCCGGACAAGGGGTATTTTGAGCACGGCTCGATGAACAAGCCTCCCTACAAAGGCTTCGACGAATACACGCGACGGATGGAACTGGCCGACAAGTATGCCGGAGGAAGCAGCGTGGATTGGGAAAAAGAGCTGAGGGACTATGCCGCTTACCTGAAAGGAAAGGGTGAGATAAAGCCGGTGATGCCCGAAGCGGAGAAAGAGATTAAGCGGAAAAACCTGAAGGTGAAAGGATGGCCGTTTGACGCCGCTGCCGCCCAAGCCAAGCAGAACGCCGAGGGCGAGACCCGCAAGCGCATCGAACTGGCTCCGGGCGTGTATATGAACTTCGTGCGCATCCCCGCCGGAGAATTTGTGATGGGCAGCTACGATGGCCCGTCCGATACCTATCCCACGGCGAAGGTGAAGGTGGACAAAGGCTTCTGGATGGCCGAACTGGAAACGACCAACGAGCAGTTCAACGTATTCTTCCCCGAACACGACAGCCGTTTCATCGACCAGCAATGGAAGGACCACGTGGTGCAAGGCTATCCCGCCAACCAACCCGAGCAGCCCGTCATCCGCGTCAGCTATGAGGACGCTATGAAGTTCTGTCAGGCGTTGAGCGAGAAAACCCACCTGAAGGTGACGCTGCCTACCGAAGCCCAATGGGAATGGGCGTGCCGGGCCGGAAGCGGTGCGGACTTCTGGTACGGAGCGATGGGTACGGACTTTGGCACCAAAGACAACTTGGCGGACAAGACCACGACGCTGTTTGCCGTGGCGGGTGTCGACCCCAAGCCGATGAAGCCTACCCACCCGATGTACAAGCACTATACGTTCTTGCCCAAGGACGAGACCGTGGACGATGGCAACTTGGTGCAAATCGGAGGCAAGCGGTATGAGGCCAATCCGTTCGGGCTGTATAATATGCACGGCAATGTCTGCGAGTGGACCCGCTCCAACTACGTGCCTTATCCTTACGATGAAAAGAACGAGGAAGAGGCGGCCGAATGCAAGGTCGTACGCGGCGGTTCGTTCATTGAACGTCCCAAGTTCTCCACCGCTTACGCGCGTAAAGGCTTCTTGCCCTACCAACGCATCTTCAACGTTGGTTTCAGAGTGATTATCGAAGACTAATCATTCTTCATACTTTTTTGGTTCGAAGTGCGGAAGCGCAGGATGATGATTCCACCTGCGTTCTCCGCACTTTTTGTTGGGTGATGGGCAGGTAAATGATAATTTATCTGTCACAGGGAACGCAGATGACGCAGACTACTCAGATGAACGCAGACTTATATTTTTTCTTAATGCAGACAGGCGAAGCCCTTTATTTTCTGCGAGCCTCTGCGCCCGTCTGCGTAGTCTGCGTTCTCCTAATTTAGCCCGCTAATTAAGTAAGGTAACTTGTCTTTTTGTACATTATTGAGTCTTTCAATGTGTAGTAATAGTACAAAATGGGATCTTTGAGATAATGTTTCTAAGATTTGAGACGTTTTTTATACAAACTTTCGCTTTTACTCCTTATCTTAGCATCAAAAACAAATAGTAGATAACAATGAAAAAGAAAATGAAAACTCTGATGGGGGGACTGGTCGTGACGGCCTTGTTTAGTGTTGCTTGTGCCCCGCAACCGCAACAGGAAAATATCGTAAAAGATGATTTTGATTTCGCTGCCAGGCAACTGAAGTTCGCCTTGACGCAAGTCGATTCGGTCAATGCTGCGCAAAAGGACGTTCAAGGCAAAAAGAAGCTGGTGTCTCCGCGCACCATTGCCGATGATGGCTCTTTCAAGATGGTCGCTTCGAGGGACTGGACCAGCGGCTTCTTCCCCGGCGAACTGTGGTATATGTACGAATACACGGGAGATGATTTCTGGCAATCCGAAGCCCGGAAGTTTACCGCCAACATCGAAGACCAAAAGACGAACGGCGGCACGCACGATATGGGATTCAAGATGTATTGCAGCTTCGGAAACGGCTACCGCCTGACCGGCGACAGCGTTTACCGCGACATCCTGCTACAGTCGGCCGCCACGCTCATTACCCGCTATAAGCCCACCATCGGCTGCATCCGCTCGTGGGACCATAGCCGTGACAAGTGGCAATGTCCGGTCATCATCGACAATATGATGAATCTGGAATTGCTGTACTGGGCTTTTCGTGAGTCGGGCGATTCTACCTATTATAATATCGCCACTACCCACGCCCGTACCACGATGAAGAACCACTTCCGCCCGGACTACAGTTCTTACCACGTGGTGGATTATGACACCATCAGCGGCGAGGTATTGCATAAACATACACACCAAGGCTATAGCCACGAGTCATCTTGGGCGCGCGGCCAGGCGTGGGGCTTGTATGGATATACGATGTGCTATCGGGAGACCAAGTTGCCCGAATTCCTGACGCAGGCGGAGCATATCGCGAACTATATTTTCACCCATCCGTCTATGCCGGAGGACTTGATTACTTACTGGGATTTTGACGTGCCCGACAAGACCAACGAACCTCGTGACGTGTCGGCAGCAGCGGTGATGGCGTGTGCGATGTATGAGCTGTCTATGTACAATCCCGAAAAATCGGCACAGTATAAGGGTTGGGCGGATACCATTGTCGCAAGCCTGAGCAAGTATTATCGCGCGCCTCTGAACGGAGCCTACGGTTTCTTGCTGCTGCACAGCACCGGTGCCCACAACTTCGAACGCGACGTGCCTTTGGTCTACGCCGACTATTATTTCCTGGAAGCGTTGCTGAAGAAGCAGAAATTGGAGAGCGAAGGGACGGCTTTGCTGTAATACTCTAAATTAATTAATCGTATAAATGGGAATTTATGTGTGTGCTTGATTTTTCATCCGCAGATGACACGGATGACGCAGATTTTATATTTTTTCTCTGTCACTGACAAGGATTTGGGCGAAGCCCCTTTACGAATTCGTGTAATCCGCGTCATCTGCGGCTGAAAAATCAGACAACACACAGTTCGATAAATTGTACAATTACTTATGAGGCGTATTGTTTTATTCATCATAGTGGCATTTTCCCTGTTGGGATGGACGAATGCCAAGATACCTGTCACCGCCCATAAAATCAGGTTGACGGACAACTGGGAGTTTCTCCGGGAAGACGTGGGCAACCTGTGGGAACTGGTGCGGAAAGCTCGTAAGGGACAACCGGAAGAACAGCCTTTGTGGCAAAAGGTCACGTTGCCCCATTGTTTCAACGCGGAAGACGCTGTAGATTCGGATGTAAACTATTATCAAGGTCCGGGATGGTACAAAACGTTGTTGCAGGTGGAGAATCCGTATCCCGGAGGGCGCGTTATGCTGGAGTTTGAAGGCGCCGGACAGAAAACCGACGTTTACATCTATATGACGAAAGTGGGAAGCCATGTCGGAGGTTATGACAGTTGGAATGTGGACATTACGGAAGCGGTACGGGATTTTCTGGCCAGCGACGAGGCAAAGCGGTTTCAAGGACGGGTCCCGTTGAGCATCCGTTGTGACAATACGCGCGACGCGGAAATGATTCCGTCGGATATGTCCGATTTCAACGTATATGGCGGCATTTACCGCTATTTGAATTTGGTGTATCTGCCGGCAGTTTCTGTAGCTTCGCTGAAGATTGAGCCTGTGCTGGACGACAAACGGTCGAAGGGAAGCTTGAAGGTTTCCGCCAAGTTTTATAATCCGTCGGATGTGCGCCGGGCTTCCGTGGAGGTGCGCATAAAATCGCCGGAAGGCAAAGTGGTGAGCACGCGGACGTTGGAGAATGTCGTGCCATTGGGCGATGCGCTGTTGCTGGATACGGAGATTAAGAAGCCAAAGTTGTGGGATGTGTCCTCTCCGTTGCTGTACACCTGTGAAGTGGCCGTAAAGGCCGATGGGCAGGAAACGGTGGCGACGGAACGGTTTGGCTTCCGCCAGTTCAGTTTTGAGGAGAAGGGACCTTTCTACCTGAACGGCAGGCGGCTCTTGTTGCGTGGTACTCACCGGCACGAAGACCATGCAGGCGTGGGCGCGGCTATGACAGAGGAGCAGATGATTCAGGAAATGAGGATGATAAAGGATATGGGCGCCAACTTTATCCGTTTGGGACACTACCAACAGTCGGAGATAATTCTCCGCCTTTGTGACGAATTGGGAATTTTAGTGTGGGAAGAGATTCCGTGGTGTCGCGGAGGTGTCGGTGGCGGAAAATACCGCCAACAAGCCAAGCGTATGTTGCGCAATATGATCACGCAGCATTACAATCATCCCTCTGTCATCATTTGGGGGTTGGGCAACGAGAACGACTGGCCCAATGACTTCCCTGAATTTGAGCAACGTGAAATCCGGTCTTTGATGAGCCAGCTGAACGACATAGCCCATAAGATGGATGCGGGACGCAAGACGGCTATCCGTAGGTGCGCGTTCTGTAGTGACATCGTAGACGTTTATTCTCCGTCTATTTGGGCAGGTTGGTATAGCGGTCAGTACACGGACTATCAGCAAAAGACGAAGGACGAGGTAGAGAAGGTGAAGCATTTCCTGCATGTGGAATGGGGAGGCGACAGCCATGCCGGACGGCACGCGGAAGTGGTGGCACCCTTGCGTAGAGGAAACGAAACCGCGGAAGACGTGGCGTTGAACGGTTCCGCCTTGGTGCTGAAGAAAGGAGATTGGTCGGAGACTTATATCGTGAAATTGATGGACTGGCATCTGAAAGAACAAGAAAAAATGCCTTGGCTGACCGGCACCGCCTTTTGGACTTTCAAGGATTTCTCTACGCCCATCCGTCCGGAGAATCCCGTTCCTTACATGAATCAGAAAGGCGTCGTGGAACGCGATTTGACGCCTAAGGAGAGTTACTATGTATTCCAGTCCTATTGGTCGGAAAAAACTATGCTGCATATCTATGGTCACGGATGGCCTGTCCGTTGGGGTGAGGAAGGAGAAGAGAAAGAAATCCTTGTGTACTCCAATTGCGCATCGGTGGAACTATTCCTGAACGGGAAAAGCTTGGGGACGAGAAAACGGGACAGCCAGGATTTTCCGGCTGCGGGATTGCGTTGGAACGCCGTGTTTAAGCCGGGCGAAAACGTACTTCGTGCCGTAGCGGTAGGCGAAAAGGAAGAATTGGCGGATGAGATACGTTTCGAATACCAGACCGCGAAATGGGGAAAAGAGTCCGGTTTCCAGGTTGTCACCAAAGATTTGGGCGATGGCATTGTAGAGGTCGAGGCTCAGTTGGTGGATGCGGCCGGCGTGAGGTGTCTGGACTCCAAGAGTTTTGTCTTTTTCGACATTGCGGGCGATGGGGAATTGATTCAGAACCAAGGCACCGCCTGTGGCTCGCGGAAAGTACAAGCCCGTAACGGACGTGCCCAGATACGGGTACGTACGAATCAGGGAGTATCGTGCGTGGCGGTTAAAGCCCAAGACGTGCCGACGGCTTTTGTGACAGTTAAGCAAACGGTTTTATAAGTAACAAATTAAATTTATCTTATTGCACACAGATGACACGGATAAGACTGATTTTCACAGATTATTTTTTATAACATCTGTGGCCATCTGTAAAATCAGTGTTGTCTGTGTGCCATAGCATAAGTTAATTCTGTACACTTACTTAAAATAAGAATGGATTATGAGGAAAAGTATATTATGGTTTTTCATGCCGCTTTTCTGTTTGTGCGCATGTGTGGCCGAAAAGAAGGGTTCAATTGTCGCGGATACGTTGGAGCATGGCGTTTTGCAGCAGGCAAGTGAAAACTTGACCAAGAAACCGATCACTATAACTTCTTTTATAGCGGAGCGTAGTCAGGGCGACAAGCATGATTTCTATTCCGAGGGAGACTATTGGTGGCCCGACAGTACGAATCTGTCAGGCCCCTATGTGCGGCGCGACGGGCAGACCAATCCGGATAACTTCGTGGCTCACCGGAAAGCAATGATTGAGTTTAGCTCCGTAGTAGGCAACTTGACTTCGGCCTACTTGCTTACCAAAGACCGGAAATATGCGGATGCCGTCATTGCACACGTGCGCGCTTGGTTTATGGATAAGGAAACTTATATGCGTCCTGCGCTGTTGTACGCCCAGGCCATCAAAGGCGTGGTGACCGGCAGGGGCATCGGCATAATCGACACGGTCCACTTGATGGAAGTGGCCCAATCGTTGTACAAGCTGGAAGAGGAGGATGTCCTGCCCGAGGATGTCGTCGAGGGAACCAAAAAGTGGTTTTCTGACTATTTGAAGTGGATTTCCACCCATCCTTACGGGCAAGACGAGATGAAGGCTAAAAACAATCATGGTACTTGTTGGGTGATGCAGGCCGCCGTGTTTGCCAAATATGTAGGAGACGAAACCATACTTTCGTATTGTCGCACCCGTTATACCAATGACTTGTTGCCCCGCCAAATGGCGGATGACGGGAGTTTTCCCTTGGAACTGGCGCGTACCAAACCGTATGGTTACTCGCTTTTCAACTTAGACGCGATGGCCACCATCTGCCAAACACTTTCTACTTCGGAAGACAACCTTTGGCGGTATGAGACATCCGACGGGAAGAGCATCGGGAAGGGCATTGATTTTATTTATCCCTATGTGGTGGATAAAAACTCGTGGCCATACGCCCACGACGTCATGTATTGGGAAGAATGGCCGGTGGCACACCCATTCTTGATTTTCGGTGGCGTCAACTTGAACAATTCCGATTGGGTTGCTACGTGGGCCAAGCTGGATCATTTCCCGCAGGTGGATGAGGTGGTACGGAATCTCCCGGTCCGCAATCCGCTGATTTGGTTGTAAAATGAAACAGTCAGATAAATGGGAATTTATATGGCACATAGATGACACAGATTAAACAAGATGACCACAGATTTTTATTTTTTTCTGTGGCGAAGCCCTTTTTAAAATCTGTGTAAATCTGTCTCATCTGTGTCATCTGTGTGCTATTAAACACAACGCTAAATTATCATTTAGTTCTTATGAGAAAGTATATTTGCATATTGCTGGCAGGATTCCTCAGTATGAATCTTTCAGCGCAGAAAAAACTGCCGCAGGGCTGGCAATCCAGCTTGGTAGAGATCGACGCTTCTGGTAAGTTGGTTTATCATCCGGACGAGCGGGGCAATGTGATACCCGATTTTAGCCGGGTGGGGTATCATCATGGTGACAAGGCCATTCCGGATTATCCGGTGACGGTAGAAGTCTCTCCACTTGCAGGGGTGGACAACCGTCAACATATTCAGGACGCGATAGACAAAGTGTCCTCCTTGTCAGCCGATGCGGACGGGCATCGCGGTGTTGTATTGCTCAAACGGGGTACGTATCCGGTGCATGGGACGCTGTTCATCCGCACAAGCGGCGTGGTGTTGAAGGGAGAAGGCGACAATGTACACGAGACACGGTTGTTGGCCATCGGGACTACCAAGTTCCCTTTAATCAATGTTTGTGGAACAGGACGTTTGGCCGAAATCCCGAATACCCGTACAAAAATTACCGATAAATTTGTTCCTGTGGGTACGTGCGAGCTCAACGTCTCGTCAACGTCTCCTTACAAGGTGGGCGACCGCATCATTGTCTTCCGACCCGGCACCGAGCGTTGGATTCACGACCTTCGGATGGACCGGATTGTAGAACGCAAAGGAACCAAACAATGGCAGCCTAAAGAGTACAACCTGTCCTACGAGCGTGAAATCACGCGCATCGAAGGCAATAAACTTTATATAGACAACCCCATCGTTGTGCAGATGGAGGAGAAATACGGCGGTGGCGAAGTCTTTAAATATGAGTTTCCCGGACGTATCTCCGAAGTGGGAGTCAGCAATCTATGTTTGGAATCAGAATTCAAAGACTATGAAGATACCCAGCACGGATGGATTGGCGTGCAAATAGACAAGGCGGAAAACTGCTGGGTGCGCAATGTCACGTGTCGCTATTTCGGTTATGCGGCTGTCAGTTGCGAAGTGTCCGCCAAGAACATAACGGTGAGCGATTGCCGTTGCTTGGAAACGAAATCGGTCATTACGGGCGGCTTGCGCTATTCCTTCAACAACTGGGGGCAACAGAATCTGTTTATGAATTGCCAGGCTACGGAAGGCAGGCACGACTTTGTGACGGGCGCACGGGTATGTGGTCCCAACGTATTCTACAATTGTACGGCGTCGCAAACCTATGCCGACATTGGTCCGCACCATCGTTGGGCTTCTGGAACGCTGTATGACAACATCGTGACGGACGGCGAGATAAACGTGCAAGACCGTGGCAATATGGGTAGCGGACACGGCTGGGCAGGAGTAACCCAAGTGTTGTGGAATTGCCGGGTGAGACGTGCCGCCATTCAAAACCCTTGGGTGTCGGGGGACAATTATAGCATCGGCACGAAAGGCGAGAAATATCCGGGACACTTCAAGGACCGTCCGTATGGACATTGGGAAGGACAAAACGAGATAAACGTTTTCCCGCGTTCGCTCTACATTGCCCAATTGATGGCTCGTCACGGGCTGGATTTGACGATTCTGACTAAATAATATTTTCTTGAACTATGATTGCCAAAATAGCCATATCCCTTGTTGTCAGCGCGGTACTTGCTACCGGTTGCGTTTCCATTCAGGAAGAAAAGAAAGATGTGTTGTCTTCAATAGACCAATATAAAGTGGTACTGAACGCTCCCCCCGCGAAAGTGCCTTCCACCAAGACTTCGGATGGAGCTTTGGC
>CALUIQ010000130.1 GCA_944320735.1 uncultured Bacteroides sp.
CTTTACCTGATAATAGACGAGTACGACAACTTTACCAACGTCATCCTCAGCGATGGCGGGAAAGACTTGTTCCGGAAACTCACCCACGCCAGCGGCTTCTACCGGGATTATTTCAAGATATTCAAGGCGATGTTCAGCCGGGTGTTCCTCATCGGGGTATCGCCCGTGACGCTGGACGACCTGTCGAGCGGGTACAACATCGACTGGAACATCTCGCAAGACCCGCGCTTCAACGATATGCTGGGCTTCTCGGAGAATGACGTGCGCACGATGTTTCGCTACTTCCAAGACAACGGCAAGTTGCGTGCGGAGGCGGACATCGAGGCGATGCTGGAGGAGATGAAGCCGTGGTACAATAACTATTGTTTTGCGGAAGAATGTCTTGACGATGACCGTATCTATAACTGCGATATGGTACTTTACTACTTGCGCAACCAAGTACTCTATGGGGCTGCACCGAAGGAAATGGTGGACAAGAACATCCGCACGGACTACAAGAAACTGAAGATGCTGGCGGACATCGACCGAGGCAATAGGCGGGAGGATCGTATGAGTGTCATCGAGGAAATCTCCGCCACGGGTTCCGTACTGATGAACCTGAAGACATCTTTTCCCGCCGAGTACGTGACGGATGATGACAATTTCAAGAGCTTGCTCTATTACTATGGACTGCTCACGATGGGGACACAGTATGGGGATATGCTGAAAATGGTGATACCAAACCATTGCGTGCGAGAACAATACTGGGCATTTATGCGGGACTATTTCAAACGCAGTTTTGAAATGGATCTAAGCGTTTTGAAAAGAGAAATGATGGTGATGTCCTTGGAAGGCGACTGGCAACCACTAATCCGCCGCATCGCCGAGGCTTACAAGGAAAACTCTTCCATCCGTGACAGCATCCGGGGCGAGCACAACCTGCAGGGTTTCTTCAAGGCTTACTTGGCATTGAACTCGCTCTACTTGGTGGAACCGGAAATCGAGCTGAACTACGGCTACAGCGATTTCCTGATGCTGCCGGACAAGGCACGCTATGGGGACATCGCCCACAGCTACATCATGGAACTGAAGTACGTCAACCCTACCGCCACGGACGCGGAGATGGAAGCGAAGAGCCGGGAAGCGGACGAACAGCTGAAAAAATACAGTGCGGACAAGGTGGTGCAACGCCTTTGCGCCGACACCCAGCTACATTTGCTGAAAGTGGTGTTCCAAGGAGCGGAGATGCGGATATGTGAAGAACTCTTTAATTAATTTACTCCATATTATATATAAAGTAAGATTTTTTGTGTATGTTTGTGCAGAATAAACTTTGAAACCATAAATGATATGAAAGCATTACGTATTTTTATCCTGATGACGGTGACGCTGTTGGCGGCCAATCTGAGCCAGGCATCTTCATCGGACTTCCAAACGATTTATCAACGTATGTATGATACATACTTGAAGTCTAACCCTTCGGAGAAACGGGTGAATGAGTTGTTGAACTCGTTGACGCCGGAAGGCGCGTTCTCGGACATTGATTATACCGTAACAAGCGGCGCGCCCCGTAAGCATGTACAGAACCTGATAGTACTGGCCAATGCCTACCAGCAGCCCAAGAACAAACGTTATCATGACACCGTGTTGAGGGACAAGTACTTGAAGGCGTTGCGCTTTTGGGTCGATACCGACCACCATGCCGCCAACTGGTGGTACCGCTACATCCCTTATCCCAAGGAATTGTCGCAAGGAGTTATCTTAATGGTGGATGAAATCAGGAAAGACCCGGAACTGTTTGACAAGACGATGGCCTACCTGCGTTATTCGTACGAGACCGCCAAGCCGGCGCATATGACGGGAGCCAATGCGGCGGACATTATTATGGGCTCGCTGACGGCAAGTGTCTTGACGGAAGATGACGCTCAAATGGTTCGTTTTCGTGACCAAATGACTTCGTTGCTGACCATACAAAAGACGGAAGGGGTGCTGCGTGATTATCTTTACGGGCAACATTGCGGTAGTGGACGCCAATTGTATTTTACCAGCTATGGGAAGGAGTTTGTCAATTCTATGCTGTTCTATTTGGAGTTTTGCCAAGGGACGAAGTACCAAAGCCCTGGATTAAGCTTGCTGCAGGATCTTTTCATAAAAGGTGCGCAGTGGATATTTTTTGCGCAGCAATATGACCCCAACAACGCCGGGCGCTACATTGACTCCAATCATTTCCAAAAAGACATATTAAAGTTGGCCGAACGGGTCTGTAAGCTGAGTGAAGGGGAGGCACGGACGCAGATGGAACAAGTGGTGAGACGAATCGGCGGAGAAAACACGCTGGCGGGTAACCGTATGTTCTGGCGCTTTGACTATATGGTGAACCGTCGGCCCGGTTACTATGCCAGTTCGCGCATGACTTCTACACGTACCGTAGGCAATGAGGCAGGAAACGGGGATGGTGAGTTCAACTATTATGCCGCCAATGGCGTCAACTATGTTTTCGTAACCGGCAAGGAATATGCGGGCGATTACTTTAAGAAGTTCAATAACCGCCAATACCCCGGCATTACGGCGGAACAAGACAATGAACCGCTTCCGGTTCCCGATTGGGGCGCGCACGGCAATAACGGGAATGCTTTTGCCGGTGGCGTGAGCGATAGTGTACGTGGCGCATGCGGCATGATTCTGGATCGTCGTTCCTTGGTGGCTCATAAAGCTTGGTTCTATTTCGATGATGAATTTGTGTGCTTAGGTGCCGGTATTCGGAATGCAAGCGGGAAAGCGGATGTATATACTACTGTCAATCAGTGCAACGTGGACGGAGAGGTGCAATATGCGTGCGGGAAAGATATTCGGACATTGACAAAACCTGAATCTCTGAAGGACTTGAAATGGGTGTTGCATGGGTGCATTGGTTACTATAATCTTACTCCGCAAGCAGAATATCGTTTGGCTTGCCAGAATGGTTTGTTCGCATTGAATATCAATCATGGTCTTTGTTCGGAACAAGGAACGTATGCTTACGTGGTTCGTCCGAATGTGAAAGACGCAAAGGAAGCCGGCGCGTATGCCAAGCGGATTCCCGTAGCGATACTTTCCAATACGGAGCAGTTGCAGGCAGTCCGTCACGCCATACTAAAAGTAACCGAAGCGGTATTTTATCAAGCCGGAACTTTGAACTTGCCGGATGGTGTGACGCTGAAGGTGGACGCTCCCTGCACGCTGATGTGGAACGAAGGGGAGCAGAGGCTTTATATAGCCAATCCATACTGTGAATCCAAGAACCCAGCGACCCTTACAGTGACCTTGACCCGAAAAGGGAAATCGCAAACGTTGGTTTTTGACATGCCACAAGGTGAGTTTGCGGGAAGTACAGTGGCAAAAGTCGTGAAATAAAAACTATCTATCTATATGAATTTACGAAATTATCTGTTGGCCGCTTTTTTAGCGGGAACTGCCGGCACAGTGCTGGCACAGTCACTCCAAGTGCCCAAAGTGTATAAACCCGTCAAGAAAGAAATGTACCATAAAGGGTGGATTGACTTTAATAAGAATGGGGTAAAGGATGTGTATGAAGATCCGTCCGCGCCGATTGACGCCCGTATCGATGACCTGTTAAGCCAGATGAATATGGATGAGAAAACCTGTCAGATGGTAACTTTGTACGGGTACAAGCGTGTGCTGAAAGACGATTTGCCTACACCGGAGTGGAAACAAAGCTTGTGGAAAGATGGCATTGGTGCCATCGACGAGCATCTGAACGGCTTCCAGCAATGGGGACTGCCTCCCTCGGACAATGAAAACGTTTGGCCGGCGTCGCGTCATGCCTGGGCTTTGAACGAAGTGCAGCGCTTCTTTGTGGAAGAGACGCGATTGGGGATTCCCGTTGATTTTACGAACGAAGGCATACGGGGTGTAGAGAGTTATCGTGCCACCAATTTCCCTACCCAGCTGGGATTGGGGCATACGTGGAACCGAGATTTGATTCATGAAGTAGGCCGCATTACGGGACACGAGGCTCGTATGTTGGGATATACCAATGTATATGCTCCTATTTTGGACGTAGGGCGCGACCAGCGGTGGGGACGCTACGAAGAGGTTTATGGAGAGTCGCCCTATTTGGTGGCAGAATTGGGCATCGAAATGGTGAAGGGCCTGCAACAAGATTATCAGGTGGCTGCCACGGGCAAGCACTTCGTAGCTTACAGCAACAATAAAGGCGCGCGTGAGGGGATGGCTCGTGTAGACCCGCAAATGTCTCCGCGTGAAGTGGAAATGATTCACGTATATCCGTTTAAACGGGTAATCCGTGAAGCCGGCCTGCTGGGTGTTATGAGTTCGTATAACGACTACGATGGTATTCCCATCCAAGGCAGTTATTATTGGCTGACGACCCGCCTGCGCGGTGAGATGGGATTTCGTGGTTACGTGGTATCGGACAGCGATGCGTTGGAGTATCTCTATACCAAACACGGGACGGCTCAGAATATGAAGGAAGCCGTGCGCCAGAGTATCGAGGCGGGACTGAATGTACGTTGTACGTTCCGTTCGCCTGAGTCGTTTGTGGAGCCGCTGCGCGAGTTGGTGGCCGAAGGGGGATTGAGTGAAGAACTGATTAACAGCCGGGTGCGAGACATTCTGCGTGTGAAGTTTTTGGTAGGCTTGTTCGATGCGCCTTATCAGACCGATTTGGCGGGAGCTGATGTGGAAGTGGAGAAAGCCGAGCATGAGGAAGTGGCGTTGCAAGCCTCGCGTGAATCCATTGTTCTGTTGAAGAACGAAAACGGAGCTTTGCCCCTCTCTTTGGACAACGTGAAGACGATTGCCGTTTGTGGCCCTAATGCGGATGAAGAATCTTATGCGCTGACCCACTACGGTCCTTTGGCTGTGGATGTCACGACCGTGTTGGAAGGTATAAAGAACAAAGTGGCGGGCAAGGCCGAAGTGCTCTATACGAAAGGTTGTGAGTTGGTGGATGCCAATTGGCCGGACAGTGAATTGATAGATTTCCCGCTGACGGAGAAAGAACAGACGGACATCAACCTGGCGGTGGAGAACGCTCGGCGTGCTGACGTCTGTGTGGTAGTATTGGGTGGCGGACAGCGTACCTGCGGCGAAAACAAATCGCGCAGTAGCTTGGAACTGCCCGGTCGGCAATTGGACTTGCTGAAAGCCGTTCAGGCTACCGGCAAGCCGGTGGTGTTGGTGCTCATCAACGGACGTCCCTTGTCCATCAATTGGGCCGACCGTTTCGTTCCGGCCATTGTGGAAGCATGGTATCCGGGTTCTAAAGGCGGCATAGCCGTGGCCGATGTATTGTTTGGAGATTACAATCCCGGTGGTAAGCTGACTGTTACGTTCCCCAAGAGCGTAGGACAAATACCGTTCAACTTCCCTTGCAAACCTTCTTCCCAAGTGGATGGTGGCAAGAACTTAGGTCCGGACGGCAATGCTTCGCGGGTAAACGGCGCGCTTTATCCCTTTGGCTACGGATTGAGCTATACGACCTTTGAATATTCCGATATGGAAGTTTCTCCCAAAGTGATTACTCCGAACCAACAGGCTACGGTCAGTCTGAAAGTAACCAATACGGGTAAACGTGCCGGTGATGAGGTCGTACAACTGTATGTGCGCGACGTACTGAGCAGCGTGACTACTTACGAAAAGAACTTGGCGGGATTTGAGCGTGTACATCTGAAGCCGGGCGAAACCAAGACAGTGACCTTCCACATAGACCGGAAGCAGCTGGAACTGTTGGACAAGCACATGGAATGGACAGTAGAGCCGGGTGAGTTTGTGTTGATGGCAGGTGCTTCCTCCGAAGACATCCGTCAAAGTGCAGTCTTGGAAGTGGAAGATTACCAGACACGTGTGGCACGGATAGAGGCGGAGAAAACGGAAAGTCCCGTAACGGCCAGCACCAATCCGGAGTTGGTTATGAATGTATTGGATGGAAATCCTGCTACCGGTTGGCAAGGCAATAGGGGTGATTATATCACAATCGCTCTGAAAGAGACACCCAAGGTGGATGAGGTGACCATTACTTTCACGCGCGATAACAGTTTGCCTGCAAGTTTTGAGATACAGTTGTCCGGAGGGGGTGGTCAATTCTTGACCGTTTATTCGGGTACCGTGAGCCAATACGGCACTCCGCAAACCTATACTTTCAAAGGTACTACCGCCAGCGACCTGCGCATTGTGCTGAATGATGATAAAGTGGGCGTTGCTGAGGTGAAGATTCCGGCGGCGGAGAAGTAAAGCGAGGTAATAAGATACAGAGGCAGCTTGCTGTCTTGGCAAAGACAGCAAGCTGAAATGCCCAAGTCAGCTTACTTACTTTGCCTTCGCAGCTTACTTACTTTGGAGAGGATTATCCTATATTGAAAAGAGGATAATCCTCTTCGTCATATAGGATTATCCTCTTTTCAATATCAGATGAACCTCTTTTTAAAAAGGGCGTTATTGTTTATCGGATGACTCCTCCGTTGTTATATCCGCATATATTATAGTATGGATATGACTGGGAACAACGTTCGATAACACCATACTTCGTGTTTGTCTGTACTATATACTCATAATTGTATGGTGCTAAATTTTTGTCATAGATGGAAGAGAATGAATTTACGCAGTTTCTTACTACTCCATAATTTTCAGATACAGTAATTTCCTGGCAATCTTCAATAAGCCCTTGGTTCTCCCGAATCCATCCACTACATTGTCCAATGTACCCTCCGGGTAAATTAAACAAATGATTGTTGCCATCAACAAAACAATTAGTTATTTTCCCTTGATTGTGCAACTCCCATGGATAACTATAAAGAATCCTCACGTTGTTCACATGTCCGTAAGGACCTACGCTGCCAAAATAGAGACTGTGCCCATTACCTTCTACATAACAATTGAAATAGGTATTCAATAGTTTCTTCTCTTCTTCTAACATATCTATCTCAAAGACAATCGTACCTCGAAAGTTGTTGTATTCCGTTCCTGCCAAATGCGCCAAATCTTCCCGAGTCTTGACATAATACGTCCACTCCTGCGGATGATACTCTATCACATTGGAGTAGTCTACCGCCCCGTTTTCGTATGCTAAAAATCCGCGCAGATAGACGGTTTCGCAATCACCGAAATTGAAAGAATAGGATTGATAGGGCGTGTATTTGTCTTCCATCGTGGGTATCCCCTCGCTCGACCAACAAATGCCACTTCCTCCCAAAGTGCGCGTATTCGCCCACTCCCCATTAAACCGAACTTCAAACCTGACACTCAGCGTGTCCGTCAACACAAGTTCAATAGGGGTTGTTCCACGGACGCAAAAGGGCTCACTGTTGATGACTTGTAGTCTGCCGTCCGACAATTCCTCCAACACACAGGCTTTGCAAGTGTATTGTTGATTCCCAACTGGGGAGAAGTTGAATGAATAAGTGCCGTCGTCAGCTATCTCGTCCACCCAATTGTAACTGTCATTCTCAACTTCCCAATCTTGCGTTTCATAAGGTTCGCCTGCGATGTTTGCCGTTGGATGATAGGGGGTATAGTCGCTTTCGACAATATAAAAACCGACCCTCATCTTGTTATAACGATACCTTTCCATATCGCTGAACTTTGCCGTCAGCGTATAACTGAGGTCGGCTTCCATCTCAGGTTCATAGAGCTCCACGGAATATCCGCGGTGCAACCCATCATCTTCTTCCTCCAGGATGGTTTCCACTACTTTATCGCATGAAGCCACTCCTGTCATGAGGATGAGCGCGGCCAACAGATGAAATATATATTTTCTCATGGCTGTAATTCCTTTCATTATTCTTCAACTGGCTGCAATGTATATTCTTCACTACAATAGTTGCGATAAGTGCATTGAATCTTCACCGGCACGTCATAATGCGGCGGATCGAGAGTCACAAGGCAACTGTTTTTGCTGGTTCGTTTGACCAAATCTGCTCCAAGATTGCGCTTCCGACCGTCAGAGAGCACGACTTCGAACTCTCCATCCAAGGCGCCTCTTATTTCGCATTGCAATAACAAAGCGTTGCCTTGATAAATTTCAGTGATGGGGCCGAAGCTTGGAGCATAACCTTGCCACATTTGGGAATACGCCATCCCTTCCTCCATAACCAGATAAGCCGCTATGGAATATAGCATAGAGTCTCTGGGGATGCTGAAATCATCTCCTTCGACCACGTACTTCCAGTTATTGTCCTCTTCGCTGTAAAACCCTTTTTCTAAAATAGACTCTTGGGGAATGTCCGTATAGATTTCACACTTGATGCGATTCTCTTCTTCGACAAGTCCGATGCTTATCGGCGAGAAATACGGAGTGTTGAACGTACGTATCACGCTTTTCACCGGTATAGAATCACTGCGCAGGCAATAATAATAAGGTGTGTTGCTTTTCAGCCCTTTCAGCGGATGAACTTGGTCATCTACGGGAATCTCAAATCCTCCTTCGGCATCCTGACGTTCGCTCAGTAAGAATGTGAGATGCCTGTTATAGGCTTCTTCCGGAAACCAAACCTTTATGTCCCACAATTCACTCGTGGCTACGCTCACTGGCAATTCGTCTAACCAATCGGTGTAATCCGCCAGTCTTTCTTGTTCCTCTATATCATCTATCGCTTCGGAAACACCGCATGATTGAAGCAGGGCGATGCAAACAAAACTGCAAAGCCACTGCTTCATACTTAATGATATACGTATAAGTTTCATGACAGACCTTTTACAAATTCAAAAAATTATCTGTCGCCCGAACGTTCGCCAATCTTAAAGGACATACCTATGTAGAAGTTATAGGAAGCCTGCGGGCCTGCAAACGCATAATCAGCGCCAATGAACGCACTACCCAGCTTAATCAAGCCGCCAATGACGCTACCCGTGTATTGCATATAGGTATAGCTGAGTGAAGCGTTGAATACGGAAGCGGGAACATAGCCGGCAACAGCACTGAACGTAGAAACATTGCGCAATTCCGCGAAACGGGTGGTGTACAATGCACCCACGCTGAATTGCTCCTTAAGGCCTAAACGATATTCACCGCCTACCATCAATGTAGTACCCAATCCGGTGCTATAGCCCTTGCTTTCTTCTTCTTTCAATTCATACTTGTCCAAGTCGAACACATCGTCGCTCAGATAGTCTTCGTAGTTGTCTATGTTCACTACGATGTCCTCGTTGTGGTCGGCTGTAGCCATCGAAGTAGAACCTTTTTGCCACTTGATGAAACCTAAATCCTGTACTGCGGCGGAAAGAGTCAGACGATTGATAGGCATATAGGTAATACCCAAATCGAAACCGACACCGTATCCCGCTACTCCGAAACCGTCTAACGCAAATTCTTTCACGCTACCATCGGGATTGAATTCCAAACCGCCGCCCTTATAAGAAGTACGTACATGGGCTTGTGCAGCGGTGTGTCCGCGATAAGTTCGATTGGGGTCCCAACTGCTTGGATTGTCCGGATTGCTGGGCAAGTCACTGAGGTCCAACTCAAAGTTGTCTACTCCTAAATCGACGTTCGCCCAACCTAAAAGCACCTTGGCGCGACCACCTACCGTGAACTTGTCGTTGATACGACGAGAGTAGCCGATACCTATATCCGTGTAACCCTTCATCTTCATCGTCACATTTTCGATGTTGGCATTGGGAATCGTGTTGGTTGAGCCTTCATCATAAAGGGCACTTTCACGCGCAAAGTCAAGCAAAGACTTCGGCAAAGAAGCACCAGCATTAAGTTTCAGTCCTACGTTGACACTCCAGAAATTCTTTCCTTTCCACCAACCGAAAGAGAGGATGTCCATCTTTAAGTCCAAGTCAATCTGATTATCGTTCTTCAACGAGTTGTAGAAATCATCATTTTCCAAAATGCCTTCGTCCGTAGAAACGGCGTCAACCAAGGCCGAAATGTTCTTGAAGTCTGTAGACAAGCCAAGGTCTATCATACCCAAAACAGGCATGGAGAGATAGCCCGCCGTGGGCAGCACGGCCGGATTCAGACGGTTGCTCAAATGGAGGTTGTCATTGAAGTAGCCCGTACGGCTTTGTGCAAAACCTGAGACCGAAAGGATGACGCAAATCACCGCAATCCATAAACGCTTTGTTGTTTTCATAATCTATGCAATATTAGGTAAGTTAATATTTTCCGAATATTTTAAAAATACAAGGGCAAAGATAATTAATTTTTTAATATGAAAACTTTTTTTGATATAAAAACAGCAAAAAACTTTATCTGATAACACTCAAAAAACAAATTGCATTCACTTGGCTTGTCAGCCGGTGAGATTTCACGTGAAAGATGTATCTTTCACCGTATCTTTCTTAAATCCAATTGGTTGGAATGCGGTGAAGGCGTGAAACATACAGCGGTAAAAGTTCAACAGAGGGTGTGAAACATAGGTTTGACTTGCAAACGCACAGGTTTACCCGATGCCAAACATAGGTTTGTCTACCGAAAACCACTGGTTTGTCTGCTGAAAAACACAGGTTTTTTCGTGTACTTTCATTTAAACAGAACGCCCGTCTGATTTAAAGTGAAAGGAATGGACATTAAATGATAAAATGAATATCCCAAAATGCCAGAAGTTAAAGGAAGTAAGAAGGAGTTATGCTTTCAGCAGGAGTCAAAAGCCGATAGCATAAGGAAAGTATTGGTAAAATGCGGACATTCATATTTGATTATCTCCGATTGGCAGGCATAAGAAAGCCGGACGATTTTATGACTTCGTCCGGCTTATGGCTCTTTGCGATGAATAATAGGGGATTAACCTTGGCTTTGTATGCTTTCGTCTATCACTTTCAGCTTTTCTTTGGCCAACTCAATGTCGGCTTTCAGCTTTTCTATCTTGCGATTGATTTCATTCAGCAAGCTATTGCCTTTCTTGGAAGAAGCATTCAGGAAACCTAAATTGTTCTCGTAGGTCTGCAGTTCGCTCTTCATGTTTTCATAGGCGCGTGACAACCGTTCGCGTTCGCGATACAGCGTTTGTGTGCCGCCTTCTTGCATGGAGCTGATTGCGCTCTTGAAGCTGGTCAGCTTTTTGTTGGACGCACTGATGTTGAAGCGTTCGAATAACTTGTCTACCAATGTGTGGTATTGTTTGTAGATTTTGTCCTTGTCTTTGAAAGGTACAAATCCGATGTTGTTCCATTCTTTCATCAAGTCGCGTACGGATTGAACCGCTTTGTCGGTATCCATATCTTCCCCGATGGCCGTCAGTTTCTCTATGACGGCGCGTTTCTTTTCCAAGTTTTCCTGTTCTACGGTCCGTTGGGATGCTGTCGCTTTGTTTTTCTGCTCGAAGAAATAATCGCATGCACCTATAAAGCGCTTCCATATCGCATCAGAATGCTTCTTGGCTACCGGGCCGATGGTTTTCCATTCTTTTTGGAGTTTGGCCAATGTCTCTGCCGTCGTTTTCCAATCGGTGCTCTCTTTCAAGGCTTCCGCTTTTTCGCACAACGCCCGCTTTTTCTCTAAGTTTTCATTCATCCGTTCCTTGGTGGCTTTGAAGAACTCACTCTTTTTGCGGAAGAATTCATCGCAGGCCGTGCGGAAACGCTCGAATATCTTCACGTTCATCTTTTGGGGAGCGTAGCCGATGGTTTTCCACTTGTTTTGCAGGGCTATTACTTCTTGAGTCTTGTTTTCCCAAGCGGTGAAGTTGGTCAATTGGCTATAGTCGATGCCTTCGACAATCTCGCAGATGACCGTCTTTTGGTCCAGGTTCTTCTGCTCGGCTTCCTTCAGTGCATCAAAGTGTTGTTGGTGGCGTCGGTTCACTACCGTAGAAGCTGCCTTGAAGCGTGCCCATATCTCGTCACGCAGTTCTTTGGCTACGGGACCCGTGTCCCGGAAGTCCTGGTGAAGTTTTTGTAGCTGATAGAAGGCTGAAACCGCATCCGGTTCTTCCGCCAGTTTTTCGGCCGCTTCGCATAAGTGGGTCTTTATTTCCAGGTTCTTTTTGAAATCGTATTCACGGAATTCGTTGTTCAGTTTCAGTAAGTCGTAGAATTTCTCCACGTAGAGCTGATAGTTCTTCCACAACTCGTTGACGTTGGCTTGCGGGATAAGTTTCACTTCGTTCCATTGCTGTTGCAGGCGTTTGAACTCGGCATAGTTCTTATTGGCGTCTTCGGGCGACTCCAATAAATCCTTCAGCTCTTCTATGATGGAGAGTTTGACTTGCAAGTTCATTTCCTTCTGTTTTTCCAGTTCGGCTGCCTGCTCGCTCCTCTTTTCTTTAATGACGGACATGATGCGTTTCATTTCCTCTTCTTGAGGGTCCGGCTGAGGGGTGAAGTCTTCTGCTGCGCCACCTTCTTCCACATATTTTCGTTTTGCGGCTTCCAGTTCGGCATTGTGCAGCTTGTAGAATATTTGCTTCAAGCCCTCTATTTCGGTGCGCGCCACATCTTCTACATGCTCGGAAATGTTTTTCAGTTTGTTAATTACTTCTTCTTTGGTGAGCCGTTGCGGCGCTTCTGCCGGTTTGTTTTCCACAGCCGTTTCTTCAGCGGGAGTTTCCGTTTGTACAGGTTCAGAGACTTCTGCTGCTTTCTTTTCTTCTTCTAATTCCACCGCTTTTTCGGGGAGATTAGTGTCATGGGTGTCCGTCATTGCAATTCTTTTTTAGGAAACGGGTATATCTTCCCGTTTGGGGTTACATCACTAATTGAGTACAAATTAATGAAATAAAACAATTACTTCATACTTTTTTCTTAAATATTTTTAGAGTCACGCTCGTTTTTCTTTCCAAAGCTATGCCAACAGCACCGTAATGCCCATATAGAGCAGCATGCCGATGATGTCGTTCGTAATGGAGATAAAGGGGCCGGTGGCGATGGCGGGGTCTATCTTCAGCTTCTCCAGCGTCATGGGTACCAAGGTGCCGAAGATGGAGGCGAACATCACTACGGCGAATAGGCTGATGGACACGGAGTAGGTGACCGTAGCTGCTCCGCCGAAACGCACAAAGTTGTAGATGTAGACCAATAATGAGATGATGGTGGCGTTGATGCTGGCCACTACCGCCTCTTTCAGCACTTGCTTGAAGGTGTTTTTGGCGTCGAGCGAACTGTTGGCAAGGCCTTGTACCACGATAGCGGACGATTGTGTGCCTACGTTTCCTCCCGTACCGCCTATGAGTGGGATGTAAAGCGCCATCTCGGGATGGGCTGCAAAGGTCGTGTCGAAATTGCCCAATATCATGGAGTTGCCTATGCCGCCCAACATGCCGATAAGCAGCCAAGGAAGACGTGCCGTTGTCTGACGTACCACGTTGTCGTTGGTTTCTACGTCCTGCGAGAGACCGGATGCCAATTGGTAGTCGCGTTCCGATTGTTCGCGCACCTCGTCCATGACGTCGTCTACGGTAATCTGCCCCACCAGGCGTCCGATGCTGTCCACTACGGGCAAGGCCACCAAGTCGTATTTCTCAATGGTTTGCACCACTTCGTCTATCGGGGTGTCTACATGCACCACGATGGGGTCTTTCTTCATCACGTGCTTCACTTTCGACACAGAGGGCGACGTAATCATCTTTTTCAAGGGGAACACGCCTTGCAGGCGTTCATCGTCATCGATGACGTAGACGTAATAGATTTCGTCCAGCTGTTCGGCCTGCAGACGCATCTCCTTCAGGCATTCGGGCATGCTCCAGTTTTCGTTTACGGTCACCATCTCCGTGCCCATCAGACCACCGGCCGTGTCTTCATCGTACTTCAGCAAGTCCACAATGTCGCCCGCCTGTTCGATGTCTTCGATGTGGGAAAGGACTTCTTCCTGCTTGTCTTCATCGAGGTCGCGCATCAAGTCTACGGCGTCGTCCGTATCCATATAGTCCACAAAACGCTTGGCGATGGTCTCCGAAGGCAGGGCGTCGAGCAATTCTTTACGGAAATCCTCGTCCATCTCTACCAGCACATCGGCGGCGGTTTCGTTGTCCAACAGGCGGTAGACAAAGCGTGCGCCATCTATGTCAAGGTCGTTGCACAACTCGGCTATGTCCGCGGGGTGCAAGTCCCTCAGACACTCGACTACCTTCTCGGCATTTTTTTCCGCGATAAGTTCTTTGACCTTGTCTATGTATTCTTCGTTTATCTCCATATCTATTCAATGTGCTAATATGTTAATGTACACTGTGCGGTCGAAAAATAGACGCATAATTCATATAAGCTGAATATGATTAGCTACTAAATTGGTCAGTTCTACAAACTCTTGTACGGACAGTTGTTCGGGGCGCCGGTCGAAAAGCGGGTCTTGCGTCAGCGTACCCTCTTTCCCCAACAGGGGCTTGATGGAGTTGCGCAAGGTCTTCCGGCGTTGGTTGAAAGTGGTTTTTACGACCTGTTTGAACAATTTCTCGTCGCATCCCAGCTCCTGCGTGTCGTTGCGTGTCATACGGATAACGGCGCTCTTCACCTTGGGAGGCGGGTTGAACACATGTTCGTGTACGGTAAACAGATATTCCACCTTATACCAGGCCTGAATCAGGACGCTCAAGATGCCATACGTCTTGCTTCCGGGGCCTGCAGCGATTCGTTCGGCCACTTCTTTCTGTATCATGCCCGTACAACAAGGAATAAGTTCCTTATGCTCCAACATCTTAAAAAATATCTGACTGGAGATGTTGTAGGGGTAGTTGCCCGTCAGTACGAAAGGTTGCCCGTCGAAAAGGCGCGTGAGGTTCATCTTTAGGAAATCATCCTCGATGATGTCGTCCTCCAGCTCGGGATAATTCTCGCGCAAGTAGGCTACGGATTCATAGTCCACTTCCACCACCTTCAGCTTGCGTCCCTTGGGCAACAAGAACTGGGTGAGCACTCCCATGCCCGGACCCACCTCCAAGATAGGCAAATCGGGATATGCGTCCACGGTGTCGGCGATGTCTTGTGCCACGCTCAAATCCTTCAGGAAGTGTTGGCCAAGAAACTTTTTAGGCTTTACCAATCTCATGTATCAAGTTTATTAGTATTTTTGCACTCCACAAAGGTAGTTCTTTTCCTTGAAGTATGAAGAATGATGAATGAAGAATTAATGGTTGGCGCATGAAGAAAGTGTTGGCGAAGACCGCAAAAATAGTTTTGCCCCTCCTTTTGGGAGCGTTTATCCTCTATTGGGTGTACCGCGACTTCGACTTTGCACGTGCGGGCTACATCTTGACGCACGACCTTCGATGGGATTGGATGGTGCTTTCACTGCTGTTCGGAGTATTGAGCCATGTGGCGCGCGGCTACCGGTGGCATCAGATGTTGGAGCCTTTGGGCGTGCATCCTCGGACGGCTCGTTGCGTGGACGCCATATACGTGTCCTATGCCGCCAGCTTGGTCGTACCCCGTATCGGTGAAGTGTCCCGTTGTGGCGTTTTGTCTCGATATGACCAGGTGTCTTTCTCCAAATCGCTGGGTACGGTTGTTACGGAGCGGTTGGTGGATACGCTGAGTATCCTCCTCATAACCGGAATTACCTTATGTCTTGAGTTCCCGGTGTTCGTCACATTCTTTCGACAAACGGGCACCAAAATGCCTTCTTTCCTCCATCTGCTTGAGTCCCCATGGTTTTACGTGGCTTTGTTTTGCGTAGTTGGGGTTGTCCTGCTTCTGGTGTACTTGGCACGTATGCTTTCTTTTTACGAACGGGTCAAGGGCATTGCGCTCGATGTGTGGCAAGGCATTCTTTCGCTTCGGTATGTGCGCAACATACCTCTTTATCTGCTTCATACCCTCTTGCTGTGGGCCTGCTATTTCCTGCATTTTTATCTCACGTTCTTCTGCTTTCCCTTTACGGAGGGGTTGGGCTTCCAAGCCGGACTGGTGATGTTTGTGGCCGGAACGTTTGCGGTCATAGTCCCCACGCCTAATGGAGCCGGCCCCTGGCATTTTGCCGTCATTACGATGATGATGCTCTATGGGGTGAGTGATACGGACGCTGCTCTTTTTGCTCTCATTGTGCATGGCATCCAGACGTTGCTGGTCGTGCTCTTGGGTTTTTGGGGATGGTTGCATCTGGCGTTGAGCAAATAAGCGGAAATAAAATATTTCCGGTATTGTTTGTTCAGTTCAAAAAAGAATTGTATTTTTGCGAACCAAAAACCATTTCCATAAGGAATTGAAGTCACGGGGTTGACTGGATTTGACAGCGGGCAGAAATGGTAGGTAAGCATGCAGTGGGTCGGTAATTTCCACTTAAATCTCAGTTATCGAACTATTATCTGGCAACGAAAATTATGCTCTCGCTGCGTGATCGAAGTACAGTAGATTACCTTTATTT
>CALUIQ010000131.1 GCA_944320735.1 uncultured Bacteroides sp.
GCCGGAGGCCGCAATTGACAATTAACAATGGACAATTGACAATGATTTGCTAATCAATATCCGATTCATTGTATTTGCTAATTGTTAATTGTCAATTATCAATTGTCAATTGTGCGCTCCGCGCACATAAATTATCATTTAATTCTGTACACTTACTTACCTAATTAAAATCTATATTTGCGACTATGTTTATTCATTACTTGAAAATAGCTTGGCGCAACCTGCTGAAGTATCGCACGCAGACCGCTGTCAGTGTTTTGGGATTGGCAGCCGGATTCGTATGCTTCGTGTTGTCAGCCTTCTGGATTCATTATGAGATGACTTACGACAGTGCCCGTCGAGATGCCGACCGCCTCTATGTGGTACGAGTGAACGATGGCTACCATACCGGAAAGATGACTGAAAGACTTCCGGCACCGATGGCCTCCTACTTCGTGGAGCATTATCCCGAAGTGGAGTTCGCCGCTTATTTTATGATTACAGATGAAAGGGCTCAGGTGGACGGAGTGGAACGGAGAATAGAGGTGTCGTCGGCAGACAGTGCTTGGATGCAGATGCTTGATGCGCAGTTGTTGGAAGGCAGCTTCAATTTTATGCAGAAACACTCTGACGAGATAGCCATCACCGAAGAGACAGCTCGCCAATGGTTCGGTAAAGAGAGCCCATTAGGCCGGGAAGTGGACTTCAAGTATGAGGGGAAGAAGAGGATAGGAGCGGTTGTCCGGGTGGACTGTAACCACACGAATTATCCCTTCTCGCTGATGAGAGAAATGAGCAGTGGAAGGAACAACTGGTGGTATCACCAATGGACCATCATACTGAAGCTGAAAGAAGGCACGGACGCCGCTGTATTGCAGGATAAGATGACCGCTTCCCTGCCGTATGAGCTAATTCATCCGAATGAGCAGCGTCACACAGGGATTGAATGCCTGCGCTTGACTCCGTTGACCTCCTTGCGCTACGCCAAGGATTTCCGCGACACTCGCCAGGGAGGCATTACTTTCCGCTACATCGTCTACTTCTCGCTGGTGGGTGTGCTGGTCATCGTGTGTGCTTTGATAAACTATCTCACTATGTTTGTCAATCGCATGCAGGTGCGGCAACGCGAGATGAAGCTCCGGATGGTGCACGGTGCATCGCTCTTTTCTTTGGTGCGGATGCTGGGAGTGGAGTTCCTGATGCTGATGCTATCTGCTTTGTTCGTGGGCATGGTGCTGATGGAACTGCTGTTCACCGCTTTCATTCGCTTGGCTGCCATTGACGTGGATCGCACGGCACTCTATGGCAAGGCGACGGTTTTCCTATCTATGGTGTTGATCGCACTATTGGCCGTAGCCTTGGGAGTCATTTATCACATACAGAAACAAGCCCTTAGCCGTTCGGTAGACGTAGCGGGCAACCACCGTCTGCGTTCCGCCTTCCGTAAGGGTAGCATCGTGTTCCAACTGTTCGTGTGTATGTCGTTTGTCACGGGTACGTTGCTGATGAACCGTCAATTGGACTACCTTCGTCAGCACGACTTGGGTATGAATTTGGAAAATCGGGGCTACTTTGCCCTTGAAACATCGGCAGACACCTATCCTTTCGAAGCGAAGCTGAGGAGTCTGCCGCAGATTACGGAAGTGCTTCCTACGGCTTATCATCCCTTGGTGTCCAACGGACCAGAAGCCATCGGACAGATGCTCAGTTGGGAAGGGGCAGGACAAAATCCGGACATACCGCTTCCTATCAATCTCTATCTGGGTGGAGATGACTTCTTCCGTTTCTACGGACTCACTCCGTTGGCAGGCGAATGTAAGCTGCAATCCTATCAGGACATCGTGCTCAACGAGTCGCTGGTGCGCCGTATGGGCTATACGCCAGAAGAAGCCATAGGAAAACATATTCGCATAACCGCTATGACACCCGTCAAGACTATCACGGGTGTCGTGAAAGACTTCCAATACGTGCCGCCTACGGAGCCGATGCCTGCCACCGGCTTCATTCTCGGCGATGAGATGGGTGTTATGGAACGTAGGCTCGGCATTCTCTTCAAATACAAGGAAGGGACGTGGGACGAATGCCACACCCTTATAGAGGACTTGTGCCGGAAAGAAGCACTCGGACATGAGATGCAGCTCTACAATGAAGAAGAGTCTTACGACAACTTCCTGCATTCGGAGCAGTTGCTCTCCCGGCTGCTGACATTTGCGTCGTTGGTGTGCGGGCTGGTGGCTGTCTTTGGAATTTACTCCCTTGTCACTCTAACCTGCGAACAGCGTCGTAAGGAGATAGCCGTCCGCAAGGTGAACGGTGCCACGGCGGGAGATGTACTCTCTATGTTCTTTCGCGAATATTTGGTCATCTTGATTGTAGCCTCTCTGTTAGTATTCCCGGTAGTCTATGCCATCGTGAAACATTGGATGGAGGCTTATACTCGACAGATGGAGATGAGTGTGTTTCCATTCCTCACCGTATTCCTGCTGATGACTGTTGTAGTCGTAGCAAGTATCGGGCAAAGCGTGTGGCGTGCGGCGAACGAGAATCCCGCCGAAGTGGTGAAGAGTGAGTGAGAGATGTATGAGTAAAATAGTTTACATAAGCTGCTTTGTCTATTTGTCCTCTCAGTCCTACCGTGTGAGGACTGCAGTCCCAGTAGGGAAGGACTCGAGTCCTAATAGGGAAGGACTGCAGTCCTGATAAGGTAGGATTGGCGGATTGATAAACTAAAAGGGAAGATTGAAAGGGCTAATGAGGCGATTTAGTTTGTATATGGCTTATAATGAGTCGTTTTTGGGCATAAAACAAGGAAAGAAGAGGCTCTTTCTCCGGCTTTGTAATCGAGAGAAATACAATGATAAGAAAAGTATAAACAAATAGTAAATAAGGATAGACGTATGAAAACATTTACTTACGCCCTGCGGCACTTGGTGCGTGCCCGGGCTTATACGGTCATCAATCTCTTGGGCTTGGCGCTCAGCCTGGCTTGTTGCATCGTGCTGATGCGCTACATTCATCGGGAGTTGACGGTGGACACGCATTGCGTAGACAGGGATGCCGTGTATGCGGTGGTTGAGTCAATGGAGGGAACCAGTTTCTTGAGTTCCGTCAACCAACCTTTTGCAGACAGCGCATACATTGATAAACGCTACATTGAGACGGCTTCCAATGTGATTATTATGCCTAAGGACTATGTAGAGGTGGGGCACAACCGCTTTTCGGCATCGGTGTATGCGGTGGACAGTTGTTTCTTGAAGCTCTTCCGTTACGGGACGGTGCAGGGCGTGCAGACGTTTGATACGCCCCGGTCGGCTTTGCTGACCGAAGATTTTGCCCGACAGGTGTTTGGCAAGGAGAATCCCGTGGGGCAGGTGTTGCGCTATAGCAACGGGCAGGAGCTGACCGTGGCGGGTGTGTTGGCAGAGCCGGACAATAAGGCTTCTTTCCGCTTTGATGTGTTGGTGTCTTCCGCCATGACCCGTCATTGGGAGCGGATGCCTATCCAGTTTGTCCGTTTTACTTCGGGCACGGACGTGGCGGAGATGAATCGTATGGGCAGTGTTCCCCGGTTGGTGGATTCCAATTATCCGGACGATGTACGTCAGTTTACTTTCTCTTTTCTTCCCGTACGGGAGATGTATTGGGAACCGGTGGCACGGGACGATTCGGCTTTGGCGTTCCACTACGGTGTCCGTAGCTACTTGTATATGATAGTCGGCATTTGCTTGGTGCTGTTGTTTACGGGGTGCATTAACTTCCTCAATCTCTACTTGGTGTCTTCGCTCAAGCGGGGCAGGGAGTACGGGGTGAAGCGCATCTTCGGCATCTCCCGTGGCGGCTTGTTCCTGCAGATGTGGTTGGAAAACTTGTTGCTCGTCGGGGCGGCTTTGCTGGTGGCGTGGACGTTGGTGGAGGTTTCGGCACCCTTGGTGGAGCGTCTTTTCGCCCATCGTTTCGGCTATGAGGCGTTCGACTGGCAAATCTCGTTGGGCATACTCGTGCTGCTGCCCTTGCTGACCGCTTCTTATTGTTACCTGAAGTATAGCCTCGTGGCTCCCGCACAAGCCATCCGTTCCTCTGCCCAGGGGAGGGTGTCGGTGCGTATGCGTATGGCTTTTCTTTTTGTGCAGTATGTGTTTTGCATTCTCATACTGCTGCTTTCGTTCTACTTCAACCGCCAGCTTTCCCTGTTGCTTCGCACGGAACCGGGCTTCCGCACGGAGGACATCATTCAGGCGAAACTCATCTATGAGTCCAATGACTTTTCCATCTATCGGGATCCGGCTAAGATACAAGCCCGCATCAACCGTGTGAAGGCGTTCGACCAAGCCATAAAAGCCTGCCCACACATCGAAGGTTGGGTGGCGGAGTATGAGCGGATTATCGATTCCGGTTTTGGGATGAACTATGCCAGTGAATCCGGGCAGGAGGCAACCGTCCTCATTCGTTACGTGACGCCGGAGTTCTTCCAGAAGTTCCGCATTCGCTTGGCGGAAGGCAGCCTGCCGGAGTTTGAAGACCGCCGTACGCAGTATGTCGTGTTGAATCGTAGTGCCATGCGTGCGTTGGGTTTCAAGACCTTGGACGAGGCACGTGTGGCGGAAGCCAACGATTTGCGCGCTTCGCGCAGAGACCCTTGGAAGAAGGTGGTTGCCGTGGCCGATGATTATTATTGCGGCCATGTGGGCGAAGGGGTACGGCCGATGCTGTTTGTCGTGGGACAGGATTTCGGGGGCGACCTCTACGAGATAGCCTGTGCGCCGGGCAGGGTGCAGGACGTGCTGGACTATCTGCGCCAGAAAGAGATGGAAATATACGGCTCCGAGGATTTTGAGTTTTCCATGCTGGAAGATGACGTTGCCGCGCTTTACGAGCGTGACAAGCAGATAGCGGCCATCTATATGGTGTTCGCCTTCATTGCGGTCGTGGTGGCGTGCCTGGGCTTGTTCGGCATTTCGTTGTTCGACATTCGCCAGCGTTACCGGGAGATAGGCATCCGCAAGGTGAACGGGGCGCAGTTGCGTGACCTCATCCCATTGCTTTCTCGCAAGTATGCCGTGGTGCTGGGCTTGGCGTTCGTGGTGGCGGTGCCCGTAGCGTATTATATAATATATGTATATACGGCGGACTTTGTGGTGAAGGCTCCCGTAGGCGTGGGCATCTTCCTCGTGGCGTTGCAGGTGGTGATAGCCGTGTCCTTCGGCACGTTGTGTTGGCAGGTGCGCAAGGCGGCGCGGGTCAATCCGGCGGAAGTGGTGAAGAGTGAGTGAGAAATGATTATTTAGAACTATGATACTACTGACTACATTGAAAATGATTGTCCGGAGCTGGTGGAGGAACAAAGTATTCTTCCTCGTTTCGGTGGTGAGCCTTGCCTTGGGGCTGGCCTGTACCAACTTGTTGATGACTTATTTTGTACACGAACAAGGCGTGGAGGCGGGGAATGACGCCCGTAGCCGCATCTTCTTCCTGCGACAGGACGACCCGATGAACGAAGGTCGGCGGGTGGCGTATGCCCAAGCACCAATACCTGCAAGGCTGAAGGCTGACTATGCGGAGGTGGAGGACTACCTGCGGATGTCGGGACTGCCTGTGTCCGCCTGCAAGGTAGAAGGGCAGGAAGTGCCGGGCGAGGTGTTGCTACTTGCGGTGGATTCATCGCTGACCCGCTTTTTCGACTATCAAGTGGCGGAAGGCAACTTGGAGGGGGCGTTGCGCGAGCCGGACAAAGTGGCGTTGAGTGCCGCTTGTGCCCGCCGTTTGTTTGGCGGGCGGGAAGCCTTGGGGCAAAGGATAGAGGTGCAGGCGGAAGGAGGACGGACAACCAGCTACGAGGTGGTGGCGGTGTTGCGTGAACGGGCGCAATCGTTGTTGCGTTTCGATATGCTGACGGCTGTGGGGAGTAATTTCTTTGGTGGTGTCACCTTGCTGAAGCTCACTCCCGGTGCGGATGCAGCCCGTTTAGCGGATAAGATTCGTGCCGACAAAGTGCCTGCGATGCTGGAAGACTCTCAGTATTATTTGGATTCGATAGAAGGAGTGTGCTTCACCACGTCTGCCGATGATGCCCAACAACCGTTGGCGTTTATCAGCCAGACTCCCGTGCAGACGCTTTACATCAGTCTGTTGGCAGCGGTGCTTATCCTTGTCATAGCTTGCTGCAACTACACCAATATGAGTTTGAGCCGCCTGTTGCAGCAACTCCGTATGATACACGTGGAGAAGCTGATGGGCAATACCCTGCGGGGCATCCGCCTGCAACTCTTCGGCGATGCATTCCTGACGGTGTTCATCACTTTTTTGCTCTCTTTGTTGATGATTAACGATGTTTTGTCCGTGTTCAACGGGTTGTTGGATGTGCGGCTCACGTTCGGTTTCTTTTTCAGTGGGCGGATGCTGCCTTGGTTGCTTGCCTTTGTGCTGCTGATGTCGGTGGTGCCCGCTTGGTACATCAGCCATCGGCTTTCCCGCCTGTCGCTTAGCGAGTATCGGGTGCAATACGGCGGACGGGGCAAGCGGAGGTTCATTGCCGTGTTGGTGACGGTACAATTCTCCATCTCCATCGGCTTGCTTTTCGCCACGTTGGCGGCTATGGGGCAGTTGCGCCTGACGGAGGCGGAGGCCGGCCGTTATGCGGATTGTATAGAAATAGGTGATATGTTCAGCCCGCCTGTCGCCCCGTTGAAGGCGGCGTTGGAGCAACGGGTGCGGGACATTGAGTCTATGACACTTACGATGGGCAGCGTGGTTCACGCTTGGGTACGCGAATTGCCGGTCCGTATGCCCGATGGTTCGGAGCGGCGCACGTACCTTTTGCAGTTTGCGGGCGACACCACCTTCATCCATACGTTGGGTGTCAGGCAGGTGAGCGGTGAAAGCCCTGCGCGCTTGGTGGACAGATACGCCCATCCGGTGCTGGTGAACGAGAGTTTTGTCCGCACGTTGGTTCCTGCGGGCACCGACCCCATCGGCTTACCGTTGTGCCAGTTCGATGGGTTGGCGGACGATAGTCTGGCGGTTATCGGTGGCGTGATGCGTGATTTCCCGATAAACTCGTTGGAAGAAGCGGTGACACCCGCCACCCTTATTGTCGCTCCTTATTCCCACTTGGAGAGGGCACGTTGGCTGCTTATCCGTTTCCGTCCGGGTATGAAAGCCGAGGCGTTGCGTCAGGTAGAGGCCGTGTGGAAGGAACTGAACCCCGGGCAGTCTTTCACTTACATAGATATGCACCGTGTGTTTATGGAGCGCAACGCCAAGGTGTTGTCACTCTCCCGCCTCTTGACGTTCTATGCTTTGGTTGGTCTGCTGCTCACGGCTTTCGGCCTGTTCGGCATCGCTTGGTATGCCGTCCGCCAACGGGTGCGCGAAATCGGTATCCGCAAGGTGTATGGCGCCACGTCCCGCCAAATCCTTTGGTTGCTTGTCAAGCCTTTCTGCCTCTATGCCATAGTGGCGTACATAGTGGCCTTGCCCGTCACGTGGGGACTGATGCAGGGATGGCTGGAGCAGTTTGCTTATCGGGCGGCGTTGACACCCAGTCTCTTCGTTTGGCCATTTGTGGTCGTGACGGGAGTTGCCCTGCTTACGGTCTGCTTGCAAGCGGCTCTGTTGGGCCGGGTCAATCCGTCAGAAACCTTGACAATTGATAACTGATGCCAGGTGCATAGACGCTGTTACTTATTGGAAAAGACAGGAAGAATAATAATGAATATAAGTAGTTGATTATTAATGGTATGGTATTCTGGTTCATTTTCTGCCCGAACCAGAAAAAGGATGGAAGTCAGAAAGTATAAATATAGTAAAAATTATAGATAGAAAAATATGCTGGGACATTACTTGAAAATCGCTTGGCGTAACCTGCTGAAGTATCGTACGCAGACCGCCGTGAACATCGTGGGGTTGGCCGTGGGCTTTGCCTGCTTCGCTTTGTCTTTGATTTGGATTCGTTATGAACTGACGTACGACCGTCACCACAAGGGGGCGGAGCGTCTTTACTTGGCCTATCGGGTCAGCCCGACGGATGCCACGGGGTACGACCTCGAAGTGAAGGACGTTGTTCCCTTGCTACGCGAGTCTTTCCCGGAAGTGGAAGACGTGTGTGGCATCTCCCGCTATCGGACGGGGGGACTGAATCTGCCCGGGGGGAAAGCTATAGGAGGTGTGCAGCTTATGGCGGACAGTGCCTTTATGCAGATGTTCGGCGTGCGGGTGTTGGCGGGCGATGCGGACTTCCTGCACAACCGGGACAAGATGGCGGTGACGGAGGACTATGCCCGGAGGCTCTTTGGCACAACGGATGTAGTAGGGAAGGAGGTGCAAGATCATTATGCCGGACGGATAACCATTGGTGCCGTGCTTTCCTCCTTGCCTCACAGCAGTTTGGCTTTCGATTATTGTCGGGGAAATAACAAGTGGTATGAAAAAGATGGCGCCCCCGTCCTTATCCGCCTGCGCCCCGGTGCGGACATCGAAGCCTTTGCCCGCAAGGCGCAGGGGTATAAGGTGGCGAAGGACGGGAAGGACACGTATCCTTTTCAAGGCGTGCGCTGGATGCCGCTGACCCGCTTCCATTACTCCGATGTCAACACCGACCAAAGCGTGCGCTTCACCTACTTGGTGCTGTTTGCCGGGGTGGGATTGCTGGTCATTCTCGGTTCGTTGCTCAACTATTTGGCACTCTTCGTCACTCGGATGCGCATTCGGGAGCGGGAAATCGGGCTTCGGCGGGTGAACGGTGCTTCGCGTTGGAGTCTGTTCGTGCTGTTTGCCACGGAGTATGCGCTGCTCATAGTGGCAGCGGGACTGGTAGGGATGACGTTGGTAGAGATAGCGTTTCCCGCTTTCAGGCAGGTGTCGGGAGTCGGTGGGGGCGTGTATGGCGAATCCTTCCTCTACTTCTTGGGCGTGTTGGCGTTGTCGTTGTTGATGCTGCTTCCTTTCGTGTTGCGCATCAAGCACAAGGCGATGGGGCGCGACCTTTTTCGCCCTCTCAGCATCGGCGTGCAGATAGCTATGGGCGTGCTTTTAACCTTCGCCACGGTGGTGCTGATGAAGCAACTCTACTTCCTGCGCCATACGGACTTGGGCTGGGAGCGGAAGAACATTGCCGTGCTTCACATCTATGAATGGGGAGATAAGTCTGATGACTTCGTAGGGGTGTTCGCTCGCTTTCGGGACGACATCGCCCGTTTGGCTTGCGTGGAGGAGGCCTTAGACAACCATCTGCCCCTATTGGAGGCATCTGTTTTCAGTAAGAATACGGTGACTGATTGGGAGGAACACCGTCCGGACGATGAACCGTTGGAGGTGCTCACGTTGTTTGAAAGTAGCGTCTTCACCGACTTCTACGGAATGACGCTGCTCCAAGGCCGTATGATGTCGCCCACCGACCAGCAGTATGCCGTGCTCAACGAGACGGCGGCGCGCCTGCTGAACCTCCGCCAGCCCGTAGGCACGCACATCACCGTCCGCGACAAGCAGTTGGAAGTCATCGGCCTGCTGAAGGACTTCCACTACACTGCGCCCACCGTGCCCGTGCAACCGATGTTGCTTGTGGGTGAAGAAGGCTTGGGCATCAATGCCGAGTTGCGGGCGATGGGGTTCGGCGCTTCGCACAACGGTCGCATCCTCGTCAAATACACCGGCTCTTTTGCGGACTTGCGGGAAGCTATCCAGCCGTTGGCGGAGAAGCACGGCATCCTGCAATACGAGTTGGTGCGCACGGAAGACCTCTACCAGGCGTATCTGCAATCCGAAACGATGCTTCTCGGCTTGTTGGGCTTAGTTTCCGTAGTGTGCATTGTGGTTTCCGCCTTCGGCATCTTCTCCATGGTGACGCTCAGTTGCGAACGTCGCCGCAAGGAGATAGCCATCCGCAAGGTGAACGGTGCGAGGGTGGGGGACATCCTCCGGCTCTTTGCCCGCGAATACTTGGGCTTGTTGGTCGTGGCGTGCGTGGTGGCTTTCCCCGTTGGCTACGTGCTGATGAGGCGTTGGCTGGAGAGTTACGTGGAGCAGACCCCCATCTCCGTCTGGATATATCTCGTTATCTTTGCCGGTATGGCGTTACTGATAGCCTTGTGCATCGGCTGGCGCGTGTGGCGTGCGGCGAACGAGAATCCGGCGGAGGTAGTGAAGAGTGAGTGAGAGATAGCACACAGATGACACAGATTAAACAAGATGACCACAGATTTTTTTCTGTGGCGAAGCCTTTTAAAATCTGTGTAAATCTGCCTTATCTGTGTCATCTGTGGTCTATTGAATACACAGCACAGCCCGATAAATTTCATTTAAACAATATAAACCAATTAAACTAAAACAATTATGATGATTAAGACAGTAAACTTACAGAAAATCTTCCGGACGGAAGAAGTGCAGACATTGGCGTTGAACGATGTAAGCATCGAAGTGAACGAAGGCGAGTTCGTGGCCATTATGGGGCCTTCGGGGTGTGGAAAATCTACCTTGCTCAACATCTTGGGCTTGCTGGACAACCCCACGGCGGGCGAGTATTACCTCAACGGCACGGAAGTGTCGAAGTTCACCGAGAGCCAGCGCACGTCCTTGCGCAAGGGTGTCATCGGCTTCGTCTTCCAGAGTTTCAACCTGATAGACGAACTGAACGTGTACGAGAACATTGAGCTGCCTTTGCTCTATATGGGCGTGCCGCAGGCCGAACGCAAGCGCCGGGTGGAGCAGGCTATGGAGCGTATGGGCATTATGCACCGCGCCAAGCACTTCCCGCAACAACTCTCCGGAGGCCAGCAGCAACGTGTGGCGATAGCCCGTGCCGTGGTGGCGGGGCCGAAACTTATCCTTGCCGACGAGCCTACGGGTAACCTCGACTCGAAGAACGGCGCCGAGGTGATGAACCTCCTGACCGAACTGAACAAGGAGGGCACGACCATCGTCATGGTGACGCACTCGCAGCACGACGCCTCCTTCGCTTACCGCACGGTGCACCTGTTCGACGGGAGCGTGGTGGCGAGCACGAAGAACGTAATTTAGTGATTAGCGTTTAGTGCTAA
>CALUIQ010000132.1 GCA_944320735.1 uncultured Bacteroides sp.
AAAGAAACAGGCATCGCCAAACGCCTCACTCGAGAATGGATAGAAACAATACTCCCACGCCGTCTTGCTATGCGGATACAGCATAGGCTGTACACATACATATACAAAACAGATGAGCGTCATGTCCTTTCATCCTTACGAGTGTTGAAATTGGCGATTTCGTTTCTTTAGGATAAAGTCAAAAAACGCTTTCTATGTTTATGCCCGGCCATTTCTCCGGTCGAACACCACAAAGATACATTTTTTGCCGAACATGACGCTCTTTTCAGGAGTTTTTTTACGCCTTACCTATTACATTTTTCAAAATTACGGTTTTCCGTGAATTAATAGGGCGATATGAGCGATTTTTTACATACGGATTTCTAAAAACGTATCAAAAAGGCGGAGTTCTGATACCAAGTACACACAAAACGGGAAATACATAGGTAAATGATTAATGTGCTAATGAGGCTGTGACATAAAGCAGAACCTCGAAGAGGTTCAATTATGCGTAACCGTGTCCAATGCAGCTTGCTTATATATATAATATGGTGTAGACCGAAAGAAAACTTGAGCATTTTTTCAGCACAGACAAGAAATGCAGTAGCATTTACGGAAATCAACGTCTCTTATGTAAATAATAATTAAACAATATTAGAATGGTCAATCTGATGGTATCAAAATGGTCATTCTAATCATTACCTGAATGGTCATTCCAAGCTCATTAGATTGGCCATTCTAAGCGCACAGGAATGGCCATTCTGAGAACATAAGAATGACCATTCTAATACGAAGGCAATGGAGAATTTAAAAGGTATACAGATAAGTTGCAATATATCAACGGATTACATTTTAGGCCAATTCGCATTGAAATAAGATTTTTAGAGGTTATGAATGGGCATTTTGAAGTAACTTTAGCAATTTATGTCCTACTTTTTTACGCAAGGAAAACCTAGTTGCAAAATTTACAAATCCGTAACCCTCCATACCTTGCAGGCCTTTCCGGCGGCGATATAGACCACGTAAGTCTGTAGTTGGTACTTGGGGAATTGCGCCCGAATGTCGCGGGCATAACCGTTCACTTGCGCGACGTGTTCCGAGACGGGAGCCGTGAGGCTTTCCACCCAAGCGGCTTCCGAAGCCTTGTGGTACTTGACTTCCACCACCCGGCAATCGTTGTGGAAGTCCGTGCCGGGCATACCCGTCAGCACCAAATCCGCACGACCCGAAGGGAGGTTCATCTCCAAGGCAAAGGTGAAGCACTGGCTCAGGTAACGGCTCATCAGCTCATAGAAGGAGCAACGGATGAAGTTCTCGTTGATCTTGTCGAACGCCTGGGCGGGAAACAGGCCCAGATATTCCTTGAAATAGTTCTCCACCAATGGCTCGAAACGGCGATCTTCGGTAAACCGTTCGTAAGCGGGCGCATAACGAACCGCGTCATCCGTTATCTGATGTATGCTGTTATAATAATCCATATAGATGCTACGCATCATTAAGTTGGGCAGCCGCATCTCATAATTGTTCTTCAACGTGGTCATCCCCAAATAGTAAAAAGTGACAGGATAGGACTTCTTCTCGAAGAACTTCTTCTTGTTGAACTTGCTACGCAGATCGGATTGGGAGTAAACCAACCCATCGTCTATCACCAAGGCATCCAGCATCTCCTTGGCGTTCTCCTGCGTAAGGGTCAGGCGGCGCAACCAACCGATGTCCGTGCGCAGGTTCTCATCCACCAACTCCTGCGGGATTTCACCTTTCAATTCTGCAAAGTTCTTAAAGAAATAAGTCAGGATGGTGGAGTTGAACACCGGTTTGGCTTTCGGCAGGAAACGGTAACCGTCATAGTTGTTGAGAATCAGGCTCCAGATTTCCTCAAAAGTACTGTCCTGCCCGTCATACTTTTGCAACACGTAGCGCAAGTATTCCTCCGCCTCCTCGTGGGTGAAGCCCAGCATATGGACAAATTCTGGTTCCAAGGTCAGTATCTCGGCAATGTTATAACCGCTGGTCAGGTCGTCCATGGTGACGGGCAAGACCCCCGTGCAGAAACAGGAACGGATGCTGCCTTCCCCAATGCCGCCCTTGATGACCTTGAAGAAGGTACGCAGGAAGCTTTCACCCGTCGTGACTTCCTCGTACAACGGGTCGTTGAAGGCCGTCAGCAACTGGTTGGTGAAATTGTCGTACTCGTCTATGAGGATATAAAGCGGAGGAAGTTTCCGGCTACTTATTTCATTGGTTATTTCGTTCAGCATCTTCGTTACATTCCGTTCATCGGTAAAAGTCAAACTTTCGAAATAGCGGGCATAACGATACGAACTTTTTGCGAACGACTTCACAACCGGACATAACATATCATTGAAATTCTTCTCCAAGTCTTTCAAGTTGTCCGCAAGCACCAATTTGGAGAAGTCGAACCTCAGCACCATGTATTTATTATGCTCCCCGGTAGGGTGCTCCCCGATAGAAAGCCCTCCGAAAAGGCTTTGGAAGCGTTCCGCCTCGTTGATGTCGTAATAATACGCCAAGGTAGAGACCAACAGGCTCTTACCGAAACGACGAGGACGAAGGAACACCGGAGCACTGTAACGTTCCAGCAAAGGAATGTACGAGGTCTTGTCCACATAATAAAAACCGTGCTCACGCAGGATGGCGAAGTCCGCTATCGCATAAGGAACAGTGATGTCTGCTATCCGCATAGTATATCTACATTATTGGTTTGACAAGGACAAAGTTAAGAAATTACTTTTAAAGAAGCACGTTTTTCCTAAAAATAAACTACACTCCGAAATGAAAAACCAACGAGTTTGTTTTGTGCTGCGCACAGTTTACACTATTTTTGCCGCCGGAAAACTAAAACGGAACGAAATGAAATATCTCATAGTAGGATTGGGGAACATTGGCCCCGAATATCACGAGACCCGGCATAACATAGGCTTTATGGTAGTGGACACTTTGGCCAAAGCTGCGGGAGCAACTTTCCAGGATGGCCGCTATGGATTTACTACCACTTTATCCATCAAGGGAAGACAACTTGTACTGCTAAAGCCCTCCACTTATATGAACCTCAGCGGAAACGCCGTGCGTTACTGGATGCAGAAGGAAAATATCCCGTTGGAAAACCTGCTCATCGTGGTGGATGACCTGGCTCTTCCACTCGGCACCCTGCGGCTGAAAGGGAAAGGAAGCGACGCGGGACATAACGGACTGAAACACATCGCGGCCACACTGGGTACGCAAAACTATGCCCGCCTGCGCTTTGGCATCGGGAATGACTTCCCACGGTGCGGACAGATAGACTATGTGCTGGGGCACTTCAGTGAAGAGGACTGGAAAATCATCCCCGAACGATTGGAAACCGCATGCGAAATCGTCAAGAGTTTCTGCCTGGCGGGCATTGACATCACTATGAACCAATACAATAAAAAATGAGCGAAGCCAGAATAGACAAATGGATGTGGGCGGCACGCATCTTCAAGACACGAACCATCGCCGCCGAGGCCTGCAAGAAAGGCCGTGTCAACCTAAACGGCGCACAAGCCAAAGCCGCACGTATGGTAAAACCGGGCGACGTCATCCAAGTGCGCAAACCGCCTGTCACCTATTCTTTCAAGGTGCTTCAACCCATCGAAAAGCGCGTAGGAGCCAAATTAGTGCCCGAAGTAATGGAGAACATCACCACGCCCGATCAATATGAATTGCTGGAGATGAGCCGCGTCAGCGGTTTTGTGAATCGCGCCAAAGGTACGGGGCGTCCCACGAAGAAAGACCGACGCAGCCTGGAAGAGTTTACGGCACCTGAATTTATGGATGACTTCAATTTTGATTTCGACTTTGACGATGAAGAAGAATAAAATTTAAATGGGAATTTAGCGGCCGGAGGCCGCAATTGTCAATTGTGCGCTCCGCGCACATAAATTATCATTTAACAATGGAAAAGGTAGAAAAGATAAAATGGGGATTCATCGGTTGTGGAGAAGCGACCAAATACAAAAGCGGACCGGCTTTTCAAAAGATTGAAAACTCTGAAGTAGTGGCCGTGATGAGCCGCAATCTGGAGAAAGCCAAACAATATGCGCAGGAACGGGATATCCCCCGATGGTATGACGACGCACAAGAACTGGTGGACGATGAAGAAGTGAACGCTATCTACATCGCCACTCCCCCATCGTCCCACGCCACATACGCCATTATGGCTATGAAAGCCGGCAAACCGGTCTACATCGAAAAGCCTATGGCCGTGACGTATGAGGAATGTTGCCGCATCAACCGTATTTCCAAGGAAACAGGAGTGCCCTGCTTCGTGGCCTATTACCGCCGCTACCTGCCTTATTTCCAAAAAGTGAAATCGTTGGTGGAAGAAGGAGCGGTAGGCAACGTGATAAACATCCAGATACGCTTTGCCCAGCCGCCACGCAACTTGGACTATAACAGCTCCAACCTGCCGTGGCGTGTACAGCCGGACATTGCTGGAGGAGGTTATTTCTACGACTTGGCTCCCCACCAGATAGACTTGTTGCAGGAGATGTTTGGTTGCATACTGGGTGCCAGCGGCTTCAAGAGCAACCGGGGCGGACTTTATCCGGCAGAAGACACAATCAGCGCCTGCTTCCAATTCGATAGCGGACTGGTAGGCAGCGGCTCGTGGTGTTTCGTAGCTCACGACTCAGCCCGTGAGGATCGCATCGAAATCATCGGTGATAAAGGAATGATTTGTTTCTCCGTTTTCACCTACGACCCCATCGCCCTGCATACGGAGAAAGGACGTGAAGAAATACGAGTGGAAAACCCCGTCTACGTACAGCAGCCGCTCATTCAAGCCGTAGTGGATCATCTGTTGGGCAAATCAATCTGTGAATGCGACGGAGAGAGTGCCACGCTTACCAACTGGGTGATGGACAAAATACTGGGCAAGCTTTAAGGCATCGCCAATCGGTGTACGTCCGCGCTCTCACCTACTATCCACACTACATCGTCCTCCAAGAAAGGTTCGCGTGGGTCGGGTGCGTGCAAAGTACCGTCTCCTCGTTCCACGCCTACTATCAGACAATGATAAATCTCGCGGATGCCGGCGTCTTTCAATGTCTTACCCAAGAAAGGCGACCGGGCATCAATGCGGAACTGGCGCAATTCCATCTCACTCTTCTCCACAATGTCCGCATCCAAGGCCGACGCCTGCTCCATATCTTTACTGAAGGCCGTCAAGTCCTCATCGGTAGCTATGACTTGAATCTTGTCTTGCGGGAAAAGACGTATATTGGCACCGGGTATGTTGATGCGTCGATGACCGCGCAAGATGGAAACCACGTGGACGTTGTATTTGTTGCCGAACTTCAACTCACCCAATGTCCGTCCCGCCCAAGGAGACTCGGCAGGAAGCACATAGTCCGTCAGGTGCAAGTCGCGTGAAAGCAAACGGCCTGCATACTCAGGCTTCTTCTCGCCCAAGTACTCGGCCCGCATCTCCCGGTAGTTCAAGTTCTGGAAGAAGGTACGCTCTATCAGGATGGACTGCCGCTTCAGTCTCCGCGAGAATATCATCAGCACTATCAACAGCACCGCCACGCCAAATACCAAACCTACCGACATGTCGAACAAGCCGCCGATGACAAACATCACAAAGCCCACACCTACCATCAGGCGCAAGATGACCGTAGCAGCCAACGGGGCACGGTTGGCTTGGTTTTCCTTCCACAAGGTGGTGAATTCTACCGAATGGTTTTTCTTAATCATAATGGCACGCAAGAAAGGCGATATAAACAACACGATGACCACCGCAGCCACCAACGAACCCCACACGCCCGGCAATGCCTCACGGCACAAAGGTACCAAGAAGCGAAAAGCCAAGGCGATGATGGCCACACTGACAATGGAATAGACCAACGTGATACGAACCAAAGAGATAATCAGCCTCCGCCACAGGCTCTCGTGATTCATCGTGCGTGTACCAGTGGCATAACGGCACAACAAAGCCTTCCACTTCTCGGGCAAGTGATTGTCCACGAAGGTCGAAGCGGGGTCAGCCAAGCGTATCATATACGGGGTGAGGAAGGTCGTAATGACAGATACAGCCACCACAATGGGGTAAAGAAAATCGCTCGTGACGTGAAGCGAGACGCCTAACGAAGCGATAATGAAAGCGAACTCACCTATCTGCGTCAAACTGAACCCGCATTGCATCGCCATTTTCAACGGTTGGCCGGAAAGCAACATGCCCACCGTGCCGAAACAAGCCTGCCCCACAATGACAGCCAAGGTAATGACAAAGATGGGCAAGGCATACTCCACAATCATAGCGGGGTCTACCATCATACCCACCGACACGAAGAACACCGCCCCGAACAAATCTTTCACCGGCGTAATCAAGTGTTCTATGGATTCGGCTTCAGCCGTCTCTGCCAAGATGGAGCCCATAATGAATGCCCCGAATGCGGGAGAGAAGCCCGTCTTGGCCGCCAGTACCACCATACCGAAGCACAACCCCAACGCCACAATGAGCAACGTCTCCGGACTCATCAGTTTGCGGCACCGCTTCAAGATGCCTGGTATCAGGAAAATGCCCACAACAAACCATAACACCAAGAAGAACACCAGCTTGCCGATGCTTGCCGCCATCTCCATCCCCTCGAAGTTATTGCTTACGGCCATCGTGGAAAGCATCACCATCAGGACAATGGCCAGGATGTCTTCCAATATCAGCACGCTCAGCACCAATCCGGCGAATTGTTTCTTCTGCAAGCCCAGGTCATCAAAAGCCTTATATATAATAGTGGTGGAAGACATCGCTATCATACCGCCCAAGAAAAGGCTGTCCATCCGGCTCCATCCGAAACTTGTACCTACCGACACACCCAGCAAAATCATACAGAAGATGACCGTACAGGCCGCTATGATGGCCGGTCCGCCCACCTTCGCTATCTTCTTCAAACTGAATTCCAATCCCAAGGCGAAAAGTAGGAAGATGACGCCTATGTCCGCCCACGTCTGTATGCTGGCCGTATCTATCACCGAAGGCGTGTAAGCCATGTGCGGACTGGCCAAAAAGCCCGCCACGACATACCCCAACACCAACGGTTGCTTCAGTTTCTTGAAGAGCAACGTCATCAAGCCGGCGCATATCAGTATCAACGCCAAATCGCTTATCAAAGGAGCCAAATGTGACATAATCTACGTATCAAATCTGTTTCGGTTGACAAAATTAGACATTTAAACTGAAAAACGCTACCTTTGTCTGCAAGAAACAAATAAAAAAGAAACACACTTATGCCCGTTATTGAAATAGACTCCCTCTCCCACCCCGGTGTGGAAGTATTCAGCACCCTTACCGAAGCCCAACTCCGCAACCGCTTGGAGCCGGACAAAGGCGTATTCATAGCCGAAAGTCCCAAAGTTATCCGTGTGGCGCTTGACGCCGGATACGAACCTTTGGCTTTGCTTTGCGAACGGAAACACATCGAAGGAGACGCCGCCGACATCATCCAACGCTATGTAGACCTACCAATCTATACGGGTGAACGCGAGCTTTTAGCCCAACTGACAGGCTACGTACTAACCCGAGGCGTGCTTTGCGCCATGCGCCGTCCTGCCGAGCGGAGTGTAGAAGAAGTATGCCGGGATGCCAAACGCATTGTAGTCATTGACGGGGTGGTAGACACCACGAACATTGGTGCCATCTTCCGCTCGGCGGCAGCACTAGGTATGGATGCCGTTTTGCTTACCCGCAATTCGTGCGACCCGCTCAACCGGCGTGCCGTGCGTGTGTCTATGGGTTCGGTGTTCTTAATCCCTTGGGCATGGCTGGACACTCCCCTCTCCCATCTGCATCACCTCGGTTTCCGTACCGCCGCCATGGCACTGACCGACCAATCGATCCCCTTGGATGACCCCATCCTAAAAGCTGAACCTCGTCTTGCCCTCATTATGGGTACTGAAGGAGACGGTCTATCCCACGAAGTCATCCACGAAGCCGACTACGTGGTACGCATCCCGATGGCTCATCGTGTTGACTCTCTCAATGTAGCCGCAGCCTCTGCCGTAGCGTTCTGGGAACTGCATCTGACTACACAATCTGATACAGATGAATAACAAAAATACCCGAAAAAGTAAATTCAGATACTTTTTCGGGTACTTAATTCTTAACTTGCTGACATTCAGCATTGGAAGCGGAGAGACAGGCTCTCGAACTTATACTTTCACAGAATATCATAAAACTGCAAACGACTGATAATCAAGTGTAAATTACAATATAGAGTAAAAGTAAATGTTTCTAAATGTCTTTTGCTATCTCA
>CALUIQ010000133.1 GCA_944320735.1 uncultured Bacteroides sp.
GCTACCGGATTAGGCAACAGCAGAAAGAAAAGGCACTCCTTGCCAAATTGGCAAGGAAGCATCAATTCTGCCTTGTCCCTGATTCACTATAGAAAAGTATGCTTTGAGAATTTTGTTCATTAGAAACCATTCTGTTTGAGAAAACCGTTTCCTCCACATTAAATTATCCTCCGTATCGTATTCTTGCTGTACGTCTCAAAAAGAATGCAGGATAAAAGAGGACCCGTAAACGATATTTTGGGGTTATTTGATATGAAAGTCGTAAAACGGAAAGAGGAAATTGGATGAAAGTTTTGTCACACAAGAAAAATGCGCTACCTTTGCAGCAACATACTTACCCCGCTTCCCGTAAGAACAGCGCGCTCAGGGTAAGTTTTTTATTTTTATATGCCTATGACAACGAACAAGATGTCCGATGTCGTTCGTCTTCATCCTCAGAGAAAGTCAACTCCATCATCAAATGCACTTTCCCATCATACAGTGTTCCTGGAAATACTTCATCTCCACAATTTATGGAAAAACAACAATTGGTAAAGCCATTAAATATATATCGTATATCGTAATCGTCATCCGAATAATATTCAGGATGAGAATCGATTACATAGTGTGTCGAAGTTACTAACCAATCAGGGTGACTGCGCTGATATCTACACGACTTCTGAAGACATTTCTTAATTTCATCCATGTAAACATCAATGCATCCGCTAATTGGCATATAGTTTCCCTCAAATTCTTTATCTTCTTCCTCTGGGGCTTTAGCATATGCTTCATTATCACTCCCTTATTCCCGAAAATTCAAAACAAAGTCCCTCGTGCCACGCTTTCCGAAACTTTATGTAATTCGCACATTTCCGTAAAATTGGCTCCATTTTGTTGCAAGGAGTAAAAATATTCTTCCCCTAACAAGACGTATTCCCATATCCGCTCCATACGGTGTTGCGGGTGAAGTTGGTTTATCTTCCTACACCATTCAACGGTTGCCAGCTGCTTCTGCCGGACATTTTTGTTGTGCACTTGCTCTTGCCCTTTGGTTTCTACAATATAAATATGTGTATCTGTACAAACCATAAAATCCGGATGGTAGGTCGCCAGCAGTCCGTCTTGCCGGATATAACAGATAGACGCGAAACTATGTTGGTATTCATTGATTTTTATGAAACGGCTGACTTCCGCGTCGTTATCCAAATATTCCATAAACGCTTTCTCAAACCCACCTTTATTCGAAGGATATCCCACCTTCTCATAAATCGTTTTCTCTAAATCCAGCGAATATTGTTCGCGTATTTTCAGCGTAGGGACAGACGAAAAATAAATCTTATCGACAACAGCTTCGGTCACATTCACCTGTTCTTGCATATAGTAGATGGCTTTGGCTATTTCTTTCACAATATGCTGGGTGACGATGCCTTCATTATGTAACAGTATTTTCCAATTATAATTCTCAAACGGATTGAACGGGCGCGAGAATAGTTTGGTGCGGACATATGTGTCGATTGTCCGTATGATTTCAGCTTGGTTTATCTGTAGCGTAGGCAATTGGCGTACACCATTCTTACTTACTTTATCAAAACGGGTCGTCACGATGCGCAACACTTTTTGCAGATATTCGTTATAGCTTTGCGCATTGCATAAATCCGCGTTCACCTGATATTTCCCGAACTGGGTACCCACCAATACATCGTGTGAAATAAAAGATTCTCCCGGTTTCGCCAATATCTTTTGCAGTTGTTCGTAAGTGAAATCGGTAAACGGGGCTAATCTGTTTATGTCAATAACCGAAGGCTCTATCTCTTCTTCTTGTTCTTTCGTGATTAACGGCCAGAACAAATCGTATTTTTCATAATTTTCCTTCAACCCCACTTTTATCAAATCACCTACTACATTCGTCCCGTTGGATAAGTCGCTTTCGTCTACCCCTGCCAAGCCTTCGCTCATCAAGCTTTTATAAAAGTCTAAGAACATCGGATGCTCGATGATGGATAGCATGTCGATATACGATTTCGGGGACTTCTTCTCTTTCAGGACCAAGCGACGGTTCACGTCTTTTTCCTCTTGGTATTCCGGTTCGCGCCACATCAACCGCAAACCACGCCCGATGGTCTGCTCCAACAGGATATTCGATTGGGTGGAACGTAACGGAACAATCACGCAGATGTTGTTCACGTCGAATCCTTCCCGCAACATCAATACGGAAATAACCACCTTGGGTGATTTGTATCGGTCGATATTAAACAAGCGTTCCTTAATTTGCAACCAGTCCTTTTCCTTCACCTCGCCTTTGGCGTTGCTGTCGATGCACACGATGTCTTCTTCTGCCAGTCCTTCTTCCCGCAGGAACGATTCCACAAAGGGAGAGACGTTGGTGTCTTCGCAAACCACTAGCATCTTGGGATACTTCTTTTCATCGATTCGGGTAAATCCTTCTTCCAATATCTTCAGCTTTTGCAGACCGGCACGAAGCATCAGACGTTGCCCATCGCTCAGACTCACTACCCTTCTGCCATCGCGCACTGCCCGGTAATCCAATTCGCCTAAATCGGTCAGGTCTTGCCGCCGGTCCAGCAACAAGGTTTTCACCAATCCTTTGCGCATGGCTGTTATGAGGTCGAAGTCTGTAACGATATGCGGAAAAAACTGCTGCCTCTGTTTCCTTCCCGAACCAACCATGTCGTAGGGCGTAGCCGAGAAGTCTATTTGAAAGAACGATTTGCCTTTGTTTTGGGCGATTTTGTTCAATCCTTTCTGCCATTCCACTTCCTCTATTTCACCGTCTTTCCTGTTTTCATGAATGTGGTGCGCTTCATCGTTAATCACCATCAAGTCGGGCAATTCTGCCAGGTACTCCAATTCGTTTCCACGTAAATAATGGCGGTCTAAGGCATCCAACGCATTGCCTCCGCTTGTGCCCGGACGGATAGGCAGGATGTCTTCCACGATTCCGGAGGTTGAATCAAGGTCTTCTTCCGTTTCCTCGTCTTCATCCGTAAGGAAAAGGTGCCAATTGGCAAGGGCTATCAATCCATTTCCGGTCACTTTCCTGCCGATGCCGTCTTCTTTGGTCACCACATTGTTTTGGATGAACGAAAACACTTCGTCTTGGTAAACAGGAGGAACAAACAAGTCTTTGTTTAGGTACAAATCGTTTGTAAACAAATCCCGCTCTCCACCGTCCTCTTTCATACGCCCGCAGTAAGCGTCTTTCAGACGGTCGTAGACGATTAAGCCCGGTGCCACAATCAGGAAGTTTTGCGTATATCTTCCGCTGCGTTCTTCCTCATGCCTTGCGTTCAGCATCTGCCACAACAATAAAGCGTGCATCACCCACGTCTTGCCCGTGCCGGTTGCCATCTTGACCGCATATTTCGGCATTTGGTATTTTTCTTTGGCAAGGTCTGTCAGGCTGCATTCTTCCAATAAATCCGAGTTTACCTTTTCATAAATTTCTTGCACCGTAGTAATACCCAAGATTTCATGCAGGTATATGATGTTCAAGATGCTCTGCTTTTGCCCGGCATGGAAATTCTTTGTACGCTCTTCCGTATACGGTTCGAAGAACCAATATTTCAGCAATTCCCGCGTGACGGGAGTGACTTGCTCCAGCATTTCGCCGCTCTCAAAAGCGTCCTGCACTTGTTCAGTTAATTGCTTGGCCAACTTTAAAGACACATCGTTCGACATAATTCCCTTCCGTTTTTTTAAGATTGAACCGATTCCATTACCACACTCTCAAACCCGAACACATCTACGGCTTTCACGCAAACCGTCCGCCTCTCTTTCTTGGGGACTATCAGCGATGCCCGGTAGATGCAATGCAAGGGGACGCTATCATTATCCGTATTCTCCCGGTAGTCCTGCCATTTACTGCGGAACGTGATGCCGTCGTAATCCGGATCGATGCTCCAATATTCAATCAAAGCCAACGGGTCGTGTTCCAATACTTGTTGCAGTTTCTGCTTGTCCTTGTCATCTAACGGGATATTGTCGGGTGAAAGCAATACGTAGTTGCTCAGCTTGACGGTGATTTCTTCGCAATTCTCCTCGCAAGGTTTCGTTTCAACCGGCTCTACCAGCAAATATTGCAAGGAACTGAACCGCACCGAGCCTTCACGCACCAGTTTCCCGTATCCTTTCTTGGAAAGTTTGTCCAACAGGTCGGGCGGAATCACCAACACTTCCACTTCGCCTTGGTATTGCCGAAGGGCTGCGGATATATCAAAGGCGAAGTTCCATGCTAATATCACGACCTTTTCCCAACCTCCTCCTAACAGGTTCTCCTTTGCTTCTTTGGCACGGCGAATGGTAGCTGCACCGGTCAGTTTGTTAGGGCTGTCTACAAATACCAATGTGCGGTTGTTCTTGGTGTATCCCCAGTTCCGGTCGTTCAATTGTTCTACGCTGAAAGGTATGGCACCATACAGTTGCATTACGATTTGGCTCAAGTCGCCTATCCGTTTGTAGAGTTTGTTGTTTCCGAATGCTTCTTTCTGATAATCACCGATGCATTGATAGAGGAACGGTTTTACGCCTTGGTCGATAAA
>CALUIQ010000134.1 GCA_944320735.1 uncultured Bacteroides sp.
AGTGGTCATTCTGTTACGAAAAAAACGCTTCACCCGATTACTCTTTCTCGGAGAAAAATAAATTCAAAACTTGCATACATATTTATAAATTTTATAAACAACTGACGTAGATATGAAAACAAAAAACCTGATTACAGCCTTGGCGTTTGCCAGTATCCCGCTCGGTATGCTGGCAGCACAGGAAAAATCCTCCAACCTGACGTTGCGTTACGACCGACCGGCAACATATTTTGAAGAAACCTTGGTAATAGGTAACGGCACGATGGGTGCCATCTTGTACGGAGGAACTGAACGAGAAATCATTTCCCTAAACGACATTACCCTGTGGACCGGAGAACCGGAACGGGAAGTAACCACACCGGACGCGCACAAAGCCATACCCACTATCCGTGAGTTACTGGACAAGGAAGACTACAAAGGCGCAGACCGTGAACAAAAAAAGGTGCAAGGGCGTTACAGCGAGAATTATCAGCCCTTGGGACAACTCACCATTGCCTATCCGAAAGCGAAAGTCAGTGGATACGAACGCACGTTAAACATCAGTGATGCCACCGCCAGGGTATCCTACTTGAAAGACGGGCATCGGGTTACGGCAGACTACTTCGCCTCCGCTCCCGACTCGGTCATCGTTATGCGACTGACCTCGGAAGCACCTGAAGGCATCCAAGCCTTGCTGTCCTACAACTCACAACTGCCCCACTTCATCACAGCCAACGAAAACGGCATCTTGGCCGAAGGCTATGCCGCTTACCATTCTTATCCCATCTATTACAACGAAGAAAAGAACAAGCATCTTTATGACCCAGAACGTGGCATCCGCTTCCGTACCCTGATTCGGGTCATCCCTAAAGACGGCACCGTAAAACCTTATGCCACGGGCGAACTAAAGTTGGAAGGAGTCCACGAGGCTTTAGTCCTGATGGTCAACGTCACCAGTTTTAACGGATTCGACCGTGACCCCGCAACTGATGGAAGGGACTACCGTAACCTGGCCCACCTGCGTATGAACCGGGCAGCAGCCAAAAGCTATGCGGCCTTGCGCACGGCTCACATCAAAGACTACAAACATTTCTTCGACCGCGTGGAACTGGACTTGGGACGTACGGACCCCGACATTGCCACGCTGACTACCGACCGCCAACTGATGCTGTACACTGACAAGAAACAGCGGAATCCGGAACTGGAAGCCCTCTACTTCCAATACGGACGTTACCTGCTGATTTCCTGCTCGCGTACCCCCGGCGTGCCCGCCAACCTGCAAGGACTGTGGAACGAACGGATGGTGCCGCCTTGGAGTTGCAACTACACCACCAACATTAATTTGGAAGAGAATTACTGGCCGGCAGAAGTCACCAACCTAAGCGAGATGCACCAACCGCTGATGGGGTTCATTGCCAATCTGAGCCGTACGGGCGAAGCATCCGCCAAAGCCTACTACGGAGTACAGAAAGGCTGGTGTTTGGGGCAAAACTCGGATATTTGGGCGTTGACCAATCCTGTGGGTATGCATGTCGGTTCGCCCTCGTGGGCCAACTGGACTATGGGTGGAGCTTGGCTTGCCACACACATCTGGGAACGTTACCTCTTCACACAAGACAAAGATTTCCTGCAACAGTACTACCCCGTACTGAAAGGTGCCGCTGAGTTCTGTATGAACTGGCTCATCGAGAAAGACGGAGTGTTGTTAACCTCACCGGGAACCTCACCCGAAAACCGTTTCGTAACCCCGGACGGTTATGCGGGAGCCACATTGTACGGCAGTATGGCAGATATGGCGATTACCCGCGAATGCCTAACGGACGCCATTCGTGCCGCTGAAGTATTGAAGACGGATAAAGACTTCCGCCGCGAAGCTGAAGGGAAACTCGTACGTCTGCTACCTTATAAAATAGGAAAGAACGGAAACCTGCAAGAGTGGTTCCACGACTGGCCCGACCAAGACCCGAAACACCGCCACCAATCCCACTTGTTCGGCTTGTACCCGGGGCATCATCTGTCCGTGTCCGAGACACCAGAATTAGCCAAAGCCTGTGCTCGCACGTTGGAAATCAAAGGCGATAATACGACCGGATGGAGCACCGGATGGCGTGTCAACCTCTATGCCCGCCTGCACGACAGCGAAGGAGCATACCGCATCTACCGCCGCCTGCTGAAGTACGTCAGTCCCGATGGTTACAAGGGCAAGGATGCACGCCGAGGAGGAGGTACCTACCCCAACCTGCTGGATGCCCACGCACCTTTCCAGATAGACGGCAACTTTGGCGGATGCGCCGGGGTAGCCGAAATGTTGGTTCAATCCGATGAAACGTCCATCACCTTGCTTCCCGCCTTGCCTGAAGAATGGAAAGACGGAAACGTGAAAGGACTGTGTGCCCGTGGCGGCTTTGTCATCGATATAGAATGGAAAGACGGGAAAGTAACGTCAGCCCAAATTACGGCAAGAAAAGGAGGAAAGACGCGAGTTCATTTCAACGGGACCTCCCGGAATGTCCGCCTGAAAGCCGGAGAATCCATTGAATTTTAGGGTTACAAAATAAGGTACCTATAGGTAGTGTTCCAACTACTTATAGGTAAATCCCCAACTACCTATAAGTAATTGAGCAACTACTTATAGGTAGTTTTATTAGTACTTATCCATACGTTTTTCGATGACTTTTCCCTAAGTGTATCCTATTTACAGCATAAAATTATCATAGTCTCTATTTGGCCATACAACGGTAATACGTTATATTTGTCGCATCACAATATCAATAATAATCCTATTTTTAGCAACCATGATGAAAACATCTCACTTTTACCTGATTTTGACGGGGTTCCTAGTATGTAGTTCCACAGGAATGGCTCAAAAAAGTTATCCCATAAAGAACCGGTTTATGGAGCGTGTACTACACGTGTCCGCCGACGGACGGCTTTCTACCGAGTCGCTGGAGAACAAACGAGCCACCACGCATTTACGGCCGGAAGCATGTGACGAATTCCGACTGCGAATATCGGACGGTACTGACAAGGAAAACACGGACAGGACGCTTACGAACCAGGATTTTCTGGTTCTTGGCGTTTCTGCCTATACGAATCCGGAGCGGAAGAAATCGAAAGGTTACCAGTTTACCTTGCAAAATGAGGACGCTCGGCTACATATCCGGTACGAGCTGGAAGCCAACCAACCCTTCTGCAGGAAGTCTATGGAGATAGTCCCCCTCCGTGATTTCACTTTGGAAAGGGTGGACGTGGAAGCCATCCGTCTGGAGGACGCCCATCAGAATTACACGATACGCGAAATGTATGCACAAGGAAGTCACCACTGGAAACCCGGTTTGGGACAGCCCCTTTACACCCTACATTCCGCTTCGTTTTGGGGAATGGAATTCCCGGCGGCAACCAACGAGGTGAACGACCAATGGATTTACTGCGGATACAGCCCGGGGATCAAATTAAAAGCCGGACAAAAATATATGACCTACAACAGCGTGATAGGTATGGCCGACAATGCGGAATTTATAGACGAAGCTTTCTATCAGTATATAGACGAAATCCGTGTCCGCCCCGCCAGATTGCAGATACAATACAACAGTTGGTTCGATTTTTCCAGATCGGTCTCTTCGGACAAGTTCATAGGCAGCGTGCAGGCCATCCATCAGGAACTGGTGGAGAAACGCAAATGTCCCCCGTTGAACGCTTACGTGATAGACGATGGGTGGCAAGACACTGGAGAACAGGCGGATTGGTCAGACACATTGTGGACAGTCAACGATAAATTTCAGGCAGACTTCAAGGATTGTTTCGAAGCGGTCAAACAACGCAAGTCTCAATTGGGCTTGTGGTTAAGTCCGGCATCCATATTGGGAGCACGATTCATGGTGCCTAAAATGGAGAAATACGGTTTCGAGTCCTTAGGAATGGGCATGTCCATGACGGGACCGATTTATATGCAGAAGTTGGAAGAACGGATTATGGAGTTGGCGCGTATGGGGGTTGCCTATTTCAAATTTGATGGCCTGTTCGGGCACTTGAATATACGCGATTTCGAAGTGAAAGGACGCGGCACGGCGGCTATGCCTCAACTGGGAGTATCGGGATTGAAAGGGAATGAAAAACAGTTGAACGACAGCCGTTACGATGAATTAAAAGAATATTACCTGTGTACAGGCACGGAGAATCTGATGAGAATCTTCAAACGGTTGGGCACACTGAATCCGGACATATTCATCGCTATCACCAACGGTGCGTACCTTAGTCCCTGGTGGCTGCAATATGTGGATGTGGTATGGCTCATCAACGCCGGTGACGCGGCAAGCGGAAGCTCACGAACGGAAGAACTGGTGTACCGCGATGCCATCTACCATCAAATCTGGCAAGAGGAACGTACCAAATTCCCGATGAACAGCATTTTCAACCACGAGCCGAAAAAGACAAGTTCGGATGAATCGACGCAAACCTTTAGAGATTACTTATATATGAATTTGAGCCGCGGCACAGGTTTTATTGAGTTATATATCAAGACCCAAATGCTCAGCCAGTCGGATTGGGACGTGATGGCGGAAGGATTGAAATGGGCGCATGAGTATTTTCCTGTATTCAAATATGTACGTATGCATGGAGGAAACCCGAAACAGAAGGAGGTGTACGGATATACGGTATGGAACGACCGACAAGGATATGTTTCTTTTCATAATCCTTCCGACAAGCCGCAGGAGTATGTTTTCAAGCTCGACCGGAAAAACGGAGTTCCGGAAAATCTCTCCAAACACCTTCGTTGTACCACGCCCTCTAACAGGGACTTGTCACAACTCCCTGATCGGATAGTGTACGGTGAAAGCATCCGTCTGGTATTGCAACCGCATGAGATTCTTTTATTGAATTTCAAATAGGCTACAAAATGGGAATTTAGCGGCCGGAGGCCGCAATTGACAATTAACAATGGACAATTGACAATGATTTGCTAATCAATATCCGATTCATTGTATTTGCTAATTGTTAATTGCCAATTATCAATTGTCAATTGTGCGCTCCGCGCACATAAATTATCATTTAAATATTTATCTATGAAAACGATTTTGTTTAATATTTGGGCAATATGCACCCTATGCTGCCTGACAGCATGCAACGAACCGGGAAATACCTTGAAGTTTGCCATCGCTTCCGATTTCCATGCGGCCGATGTGCCCGACGGAAAAGAACGGTTGGCAGCTTTCATCGAGACCGCCAATCAGGAAAAAGTGGATTTTATCATCGAGCTGGGTGACTTTTGTCGCTTAGATAGCGCAAGCCAAGTATTCCGCAATGAATGGAATGGCTTTGCGGGCGACAAATACCACGTCATCGGAAACCACGACATGGACCGATACACACCCGAAGAATACATCACGGGCATGCAGATGCCGGGACGTTACTACTCGTTCGACAAGGGAGATTTCCACTTCATCGTATTGGATGGGAACAACTTATATGACGGGAAAGCATACACACACTACTCGAAAGCCAACTACTACGTCAATCCGAAAATGCGTGCTTTTGTAGATCCGGAACAAATGGCGTGGCTCAAAAAAGACTTGCAATCTACGGACAAACGATGCGTATTGTTCTCCCACCAAAGCATCGAACTGTTTATGAACAACGGAGCCGACGTGCGCCGCATATTAGAGGACGAAAACAAGCGTGCGGGATTCAAGAAAGTAGTACTGGCATTCAGCGGCCATAACCATAGCAACTACACGAAAGTGATAAACGGCATCACCTATATGCAGATAAACAGTGCCTCTTATGTATGGATTGGGAAATCCACGCAAACCAACAAACGGTATCCCAAAGAAGTGAATGACAAGTACAGACTTTTGTCAAGATCCATCACGTACACCAAACCTTTGTACGCCATTGTGACCTTGAGCGATAAAGGAGCCACTGTGAAAGGAGTAAAAGCTGAATTCATGCCACCCACGCCGAAAGACTTGAATTTGAATGACTCCATCGGTGTATTCCCATTGACATCAAGCATTGAAGATGCTGAAATAGAGTTCTGAGAACGCCGGACAGACTTCTTCAACCGCTTTGTTTGCGCTTTTTAACGTATTCGGACTCATACTTTTTCCAACTCACGTGTTTACTTTATAGGAGAAAAAATACGGAAAACTTCTATATTTGTATCACTTTATAATAATATTGTATGAATAGACTGATTATCGCATTGACCTTCATTGTGTCAATGGTTTGGACTGCCCAGGCGCAGGAACAGACGTGGCGTGAGATGCCTAATTATTTGAAAGGTTATGAGAAAGAGTATGCCCGCTCGCCCAAGGAAGCGGCGCTGGCTTGGTTTCAGGACGCAAGGTTCGGCCTCTTTATCCATTGGGGACCCGCCACGCTTTATAAGAAGGGAGAATGGGTGATGTACAACCAAAAAATACCTTTGGACGAGTACGAAGCCACGGCACGCCGGTTTACGGGCGAGAACTTCAATGCACAGGATTATGTGGACTTGGCGCTCAGCGCGGGTATGAAATACATCACGTTCGTTGCCAAGCACCACGACGGATACGCCTTGTGGGACAGCCCCGCCTCGGACTACAACAGCATGGACGGAACACCCAAGCGCGACTTTGTGCGCGAGCTGGCCGAAGCCTGCCGCAAGGCCGGACTGGGATTCTTCATCTACTACTCCGTGGGATTGGACTGGCACCACCCGTACTACCTGCCACGCTCCATGTACAACGCCGCCCGTCCGGACTACAAGGTGCAGCCCACCCAATATAAATATAAGAATACGGAGGACTTCAAGCATTATATGAATTTTGCCAAGACGCAGATTATGGAACTATGTACGCAATACGGCCCCATCGCCGGCTTGTGGTTCGACACCGTGGGCGGGGTTTACCAATATCCGGAGCTGTTCAACATCCAGGAAGTGTACGACATGATCCACACCATCCAACCCCATGCCTTGGTGGTATTCAAGACAGGCGCCAATGGTAATGAGGATTTCATCACCGGCGAGGGAAACATGGGTTCACTGGCTCCGTTGTTTAAGAATGCGGGCTTACCTCAGAAAGTACAAGACGCCGCCGACCGTTCGTGGGAGAACAACAAAGGCAAGCCCGCCGAGCTGAACATCCCGATACAGAAATTGGCATGGGGATATTACGAATCGCCCAAGCAACACCAAAAGACTCCTGCCGAAGTGTGGGAACTTTTGGAAAAGTGCGCCCAATGGAAAGCCAACCTTCTGCTGAACATTGCCCCCTACCCCGACGGACGCATCCAGGAAGCCAACATCGAGACGCTGAAAGCCGTAGGAGAACGTATCCGCAAAGAAGGTTTCCCGAAGCTGAACACCAAGGATTATATGGATTACCGTACGAAGAGCAAGCAGACGGTCCGAAAAGAGAAAATTAACCAAACGGCGAACTAAATGATAATTTAGCTATTAAATGAAGAATTAAGAATGATGAATGAAGACTATTCCGCTATTAAAACAATTAAAAGATGTTTTGAGCTAAGCTAATTAGGCTGCGCTGTGTATTCGATGGAACGCAGATTTTAAAGGGCCTTACTCAAAATTCTTCATTCATCATTCTTAATTCTTCATTATAGTGCGCTTGCGCGCGTATAAATTCCCATTTCACTAATTTAAAAGTATTATGATTAAACGATTTTTTATTTTATTTCTATGCATTGCAGCATGTAGCTGCCTATGCATTGCGCAAGAAAAAGTGACCCAGCGCGAAGTACTCTCACTGGATAAGGGTTGGCGCTTCCACAAAGGAGACATTCCCTTTCCCGTGGTGAAAGGGCACAACAACACGTATAGGAACGCGAAGGCAGGGCGTGCCGGAGGTGCCGCCGCCACCAACTACGATGACGCTTCCTGGCGAGTAGTAAACTTGCCGCACGACTGGGCCATCGAGGGGCGCATAGACTCCACCGCCAACCTCTCGCAGGGGTACTACCACCGTGGCTTCGGTTGGTATCGACGCAAGTTCCGTCTGGAACCCGAAGACAAAGGCAAGCACATCGAACTGCAATTCGACGGTATCTCCACCCACGCCACGATTTGGGTCAACGGTACAGTGCTCCACCGCAACTGGTGCGGCTACACGTCTATGTACATCGACATCACCCCCTACGCTACGTATGGAGACAACCTCAACACCATTGCCGTCCGTGTGGACGCAGAAGCGCAGGAAGGCTGGTGGTACGAAGGCGCGGGCATTTACCGTCACACCTGGCTGGTGAAGCGTTCGCCCCTGCACATCATGACCGATGGCGTATTCGCCAACCCCGTCAAACGAAACGAGAACAATTGGGAAATACCGGCGGAAGTGACGCTTTACAATTCTGGAAAGCTGTCAGCCGATGGTGAAGTGGAAGTATCACTCTTTGCACCGGACGGCTCGCTTCTGACCACGCAGAATACCCGCTTGCAAGTTGGTTCCTTGCAAGAAGAAGTGGCCAAAATCAACCTGGCTGTCACCGATCCACAGCTATGGTCACCCGAACATCCTACACTTTATCGGGTGAAGACTGTGGTACGACAGAACGACAAGGTCATGGATGAAGTCGTGACCCATTGCGGTTTCCGCACCACCCGCTTCGACAAGGATACGGGCTTTTGGCTCAACGGCGAGAACATCAAGCTGCAAGGTGTCTGCATCCACCAAGACCATGCCGGTGTAGGCGTAGCCGTGCCCGATGCCCTGTTAGAATTCCGCTTACGCAAGTTGAAGGAGATGGGAGTCAACGCCATCCGTGCCGTCCATAATCCTATGGCCAAAGAATTTATGGCACTTTGTGACAGCATGGGCTTTATGGTGATGGACGAAAACCGCCTGTTCAACACCTCGCCCGAATACGTCCGCCAACTGCAATGGCTGGTACGCCGCGACCGCAACTGCCCCAGCGTCATCCTGTGGTCCATATTCAACGAAGAACCCATGCAAGGCACTGAGAACGGTTACGAGATGGCACGACGTATGTCCCACGTGGTCAAGCAACTGGACACTACCCGTCCGGTCACCGCTGCTATGAACGGAGGTTTTACAGCCCAATACAACGTATCGCAAGCAGTGGACGTAGGTGGCTTTAACTATCAGATCGGGCTTTACGACAAGGTGCATGCCCAACGCCCCGAGTTCCCGCTCACCAGTTCGGAGGACGGTTCGGCCATTATGGTCCGAGGCGAATACCGCACCGACCGCTCCAAGAACATACTGGGCTCGTATGACACCGAAAGAGTCGGTTGGGGAGCCACCCATCGCCGCGCTTGGCGCGAAGTGGCCACACGTCCTTGGATGGCAGGCTGTTTCTACTGGACCGGTTTCGACTACCACGGTGAACCTACCCCGTTCAAATGGCCATCCGCCAGTTCTTTCTTCGGCATTATGGACTTGTGCGGTTTCCCCAAGAGTGCTTACTGGATACATCAAGCGCAATGGCGGAAAGACATCCCTGTATTGGAACTGATTCCCCATTGGAACTGGCCGGCAGACTCCATCGACCGTCCCATCAAGGTCATGGCATTCAGCAACGCCGACAAGGTAAAACTGAAACTCAACGGCAAGACCATCTCCGAACAGGAAGTCGATCCCTACGAAATGAACACATGGACCGTGCCCTACAAGCCCGGCAAACTGGAAGCCATCGGTTATGACAAGAACGGGAAAGTCGTATCACGCGCCAAGGTAGAAACCACCCAAGAACCGATACGCCTCCAACTTACCCCCTATCAGACAAGTATGAACGGAGACGGTCGCGACGCTATGCCCATCACCGTAGAAGCCTTGGACAAGAAAGGACGGCACGTACCTACCGCCAACCTTATGGTGACGTTCGAAATCAGCGGCCCGGCTCGCATCATCGGTCTGGGTAACGGAAATCCCAATTGCCACGAAGCGGAGAAAGGAAACAAACGCAGCCTCTTCAACGGCTTGGCACAAGTCATCATCCAGACAACGGAAGAAGCCGGAGAAGTGACGTTCACCGCCCGCGCCGAAGGCTTGGAACCCGCCACGCTGGTTATTCCCGTAAAAGAAGCTCCAATACCTCCCTTTGTGGCCGTAGAAAATCCGCCTATGCTGCTGGATGCCTGGAGCCTGTCGCCTTTCTATTCCGAAAAACCCGATGTCACCCGCCCTCTTGCGGACAACGACATGAATACCTGGCAATCGGTTTCGGTATCCGCCCGAAAAGGATGGCTCTTGCCTGCCGATGCGCAATACGTCATCTACCGCAACGTGTTCACTCCCTATAAAGAATATCAAACAAAAGGTGGCATCCTACTCTTCAATAACGTAGCAGGCAAAGCCGAATTTTGGTTGAACGGAAAGCTGATAGGAAAGAAGGAAGACGTGAACGAACGCGACTTCAAGCTCACGTTCCCTGCGACGGAAGGCGAATGTGACCTCCGCGTGCTGCTCCATAGCTCACCCAACACGCACGTCGGACTAAAAGGAATGGTTACGTTACAAGCCCGATAAGGGCATCCTTTTAGGTGACAAATGGGAATTTAACTGTGTGTTTTATTTTTCAGCCGCAGATGACGCGGATAACACGGATTTTTAAGGGGGCTTCGCCCTGTCACCCCGAGCGTAATCGAGGGGTCTCACGTGCGCATATTAAGCATTATGTGAGATGTCTCGACAAGCTCGACATGACAGATACCATTTATCTAAAAATATAAAATCTGCGTCATCCGCGTCATCTGCGGCTGAAAAATAAACACACAGCGCAGCCCGCTAAATTATCATTTATTACCTACGCCTTCCACTATTGACCCACACTTATGACCGCTTTTATCTATTTGAGCAACAAAAAAGGCAAATGGAGCAAAGCGGGGGAAGGCGTATTATCAACGGAATGCTTATCTTTGTGGCAATTTATTTTCTAACTTTCAACAAACAATAAATTACCATGAAGAGATTCCTCATCGTTCTGAGCTGCCTGATAGGAATGGCAGTTGTCTATGTAAATCCCGCGTCAGCCCAAAACAGCGCGGACGAGTTTGAATCCCTGATGCAGAAGATTAGGCAAGACTTTGTCGCCAATCCCGACATCGACCAAGAACTGACCTTGTACAACGAGCAAGACGGTTCGTTCACCGACGTAGATTATGCCAGCATCCAGCGTACCAACTGGCCACCGCTGGTCCACATCGACCGCATCAGCGACTTCATTTTCGCTTACACTAATCCTGAGAACAAGCATTATCAAGAAGAAGCCCTGTACGAGAAAATCGAAAAAGGCTTGTCATTTTGGCACGAACGCAACCCTTGGTGCCACAATTGGTGGTATAATCAAATAGCCGAGCCGCAGAAACTGGGCGTACTGCTAATACAAATGCGCACGGGAGCCCACCAACTGCCTGCCGAGTTGGAGCAGAAACTGCTGCAACGAGTGCGTGAGGACGGTGGCGACCCTGCCAAATGGACAGGAGCCAACCGTACGGACATCGCCCTGCACTGGATATACCGCTCGTGCCTGCAACGCAATGAAAAAGATTTGGCCTATGCCTTGGAGAATGTGTACAACCCCGTGGTGTACACTACCGGCGAAGGCTTTCAGCACGACAACAGCAACTTCCAGCACGGACAACAATTATATATAGGTGGTTACGGAGATGAGATTCTGAAAGGTGTCACCCAAGTGGCTATGTACACACACGGCACCCGCTTCGCCATCCCGCAGGACAAATTGGCACTAATCAGCAAGTTTATGCGCGAGACCTACTACCCTACCATACGCGGAAAGTTTATGCTGTTCGACGTGATGGGACGCAGTGTCAGCCGTCCCAATGTGCCCGACAAGTCGGGTACGGCCTTGTTTGCCCACCGCATGACGGTATTAGACCCCGCACACGCCGATGAGTTCAAAGCCATCATCGCCCGTTTGGAGGAAAAACGTCCCGCCGACTATGCGCTGAAGCCGGTACATACGCATTATTTCCGGGGCGATTACACCCTGCACGTGCGCCCCGGCTATACCTTCGATGTCCGTATGGTGTCCAACCGCACGGCACGTTTGGAATATGGCAATGAAGAAAACCTGAAGACTTATTTTATATCCGACGGCTGCACGAACATCGTCCGCCGGGGCAATGAATACGATGGCATCTTCCCCACTTGGAACTGGACGCGCATCCCCGGCGTCATCGCCCCACAACTGAAAGAAATTCCGTTGGCAGCCAGCGACTGGCAATGCATGGGTACCTCCACCTTTGCCGGAGGTGTGTCCGACAGCCTTTATGGAGTAACCACTTATGCTTATCTGGATACTTATAAAGATATGAATGTAGGAGGACACAAAGCTTGGTTCTTCTTTGACGACGAAGTGGTATGCCTCGGCTCGGATATCCAATGCGCCACGCCGGAAGCGTTGTACACCACGGTCAACCAATGCATCGCTTCGCCCGAAGGTGCCCGTTTACTGACCCAAGGCAAAGAACAAGCTATGCCTTCGAAAGAAAGCCAATATAAGGATATAGACGGAGTGCTGCACGACGGTGTAGGTTACCTCTTCCCGCAAGGCGGACAAATCGTGGCAGGCATACAACGCCAAAGCGGTGACTGGAACGACATCAACAAAAGCCACAAAGGCCACGTGGAGAAAGAGGTCTTCACCTTGTGCATAGACCACGGCAAACAGCCCCAAGGTGGCAAGTACGCTTACATCGTAGTGCCGGGCAAACAAACCGTAGCCGAACTGAACGCTTACCGCCAAGAAGCCGCAGTGGAAATTCTGAAGAATACGCCCGACTTACAAGCGGTACACCACAAGAAGTTGGGCATTTGGCAAATGGTATTCTATCGTCCGGGTACCTTCAAGCACCAAGGCCTGACCATCCGTGCAGACAAGCCTTGCGCCTTGATGCTGAAAGAAGGGAAATCGCAACCCGTGCTGCACGTAGCCGACCCCGGACAAACTATGCAGCCGATTCAGATAGAAGTGACACTCCCCGGCAAGAAGACGCAGAAAGTGGACTTCCGTCCGTCAGACAACGCCATCTATGCAGGTGCCACACAGGCTTTCCGGCTGTAAAATGATAATTCAGTTATTAAATGAAGAATTAAGAATGATGAATGAAGAATTATAGTATTGAACTCCCCTCCTTCCGGAAGGAGGGGTGCCCAACGGGCGGGGTGGTAGGAAAAGGATGGTTCGACCTATTTATTATTGATGATAAGAATAGGAGTCGCTTACGCGGCATATTTCTCCTACCACCTCCCCTTTGG
>CALUIQ010000135.1 GCA_944320735.1 uncultured Bacteroides sp.
TCCCCGTAATACGATAGTGCATACTACCCCAGTCACTCCGGTGCATAGCGTGCAGATAGCCGTCTTCGGGATGCTTCCATTTCTTAACCCGTGCCGGAGAAGTGGCTTCGGCGGAAGTCCCGTTCAGACGTACAGCCGTAGAATCGTAGTTCGGTTAACGGGCCATGGGACGAAACTCGCCGTCCACCAACAATAAGTCTATTGCCTCCGTTGTTTCCAGACGCGCTTTCAGAATGCCACGTTTATAAGGTTGCCATTCCAATCCCTCCAACAGCTTTCCTCCGCTGATAATCGCTTTCTCTCCCGGATAGGAGCAGATACGCAAGGAACGCCCTTCTCCGCCATCGGCCGGCGTAAGCATAAGCGTATTTTGCCAATAATACGTTCCCCCTCGTAGATAAATGGTAACTTCTTTATCGGACGAAGTTCGGGCAGCTTTCACCGCCTTCTCTATCTGCGTATAAGGACGGTTCAAGGTTCCGTCCTCCATTTCCCCTCCTTGTTGTGGAGAGACATAATAAACGCTTTGCGCTTTGAGCGGCATTGCCATCGCCAAGGAAGCAAACACCGCGAAAAAAATGTGTTTCATACTAAAATATTTTTAAGGGCACTAAGTTAACAAAAGAATGCAAAATCCACAAAGAAAAACGTCCGCATACGAATAAAATTCCGCTTACCTCCCGAAACATTTCTCACTTCCAACAAAAAAGGCTACCTTTACGCCCGATAAACAATCCAACACCCATATATAAATATGAGAAAACATATCCCAAAGGTTGGTTGGATTTCAAAAACGGGGTTAACAAACAATATAAAAAATAGAAGCATAATCATGAGGAAAGAAAAAATCATCCTTACGGGAGACCGTCCTACGGGACGTTTGCACATAGGACACTTTGTAGGTTCGCTGCGCCGACGCGTAGAATTGCAAAACGCTGGCGATTACAAAGACATGTTCGTATTCATTGCCGACGCACAGGCATTGACCGACAATATGGACAATCCGGAGAAAGTACGCCAAAATGTCATTGAAGTGGCCTTGGACTACCTGGCCTGCGGACTGGATCCCGCCAAGTCCACCATCTTCATCCAATCGCAGATACCGGAACTTTGCGAGTTGTCTTTCTACTATATGGACTTGGTTACCGTCAGCCGCCTGCAACGCAACCCGACCGTAAAGACGGAAATTCAGATGCGTAACTTCGAGGCAAGCATTCCCGTAGGTTTCTTCACCTACCCCATCAGCCAAGCGGCCGACATCACCGCTTTCAAGGCTACGACCGTACCCGTAGGCGAGGACCAGGAACCGATGCTGGAGCAAGCGCGCGAAATTGTCCGCCGCTTCAACTATATCTATGGCGAGACATTGGTGGAACCGGAGATTCTGCTTCCGGACAACGCTGCCTGCCTACGCTTGCCCGGTACGGACGGCAAGGCCAAAATGAGCAAAAGCTTGGGAAACTGTATTTACCTGAGCGACTCGGCCGACGAAGTGGCCAAGAAAATAAAAGGCATGTACACCGACCCCGACCATCTGCGTGTGCAAGACCCGGGCAAAGTGGAGGGCAACACCGTGTTCACCTACCTGGACGCTTTCTGCCGTCCGGAACATTTCGAACGTTACCTGCCCGAATACCCCAACCTCGATGAGTTGAAAGCCCACTACCGTCGTGGAGGCTTGGGTGACGTGAAGGTGAAGAAGTTCCTGACCGCCATTATGCAAGAGACACTTGGCCCCATCCGCGACCGCCGCAAAGAGTTCGAGCAAGACATCCCTGCCATTTACGCCATGCTGAAGCAAGGTTGCGAGAAAGCACGTGAAACAGCCGCCACAACCTTAGACGAGGTACGCAAGGCCATGAAGATAAACTACTTTGACGATGCCGAACTAATAGCCGAACAGGCCAAACGTTTCCGCGGAGAAGCTGAATGACCCGCGGAAACTGAACCATAAAAAATCCCCTTCCCGATGTACTAAGTTGTACAATCAAGAAGGGGATTGTTTAATCTAAAAACTATTTATTACTGAGCTTCCACCAATACGACACGGTTCAAGATAGGTTCACCGAACGTATCAACACCTTCTGTCTTACCCACAGAGAGACGATCGGACTCGATGCCATATTTTTCAACCAAAACTTTGATAACGGCTTCCGCACGTTTCTGAGCCAATTTCTGATTGTACTCGGCAGTACCCGTAGCAGAGTCAGCATAACCGTTGACAACGTACTTCGTATCGGGATACTTCTTCATAGTCTCTGCCAAATAAGACAAGTTCATAGCCTCACGCTTAGACACCTTTGCAGACTCGATGGTGAAGAATACGGTGCGCGGAGTTACATCCGGACGGTCAACTTCTACTTCACGAACCTTAGGCTCGGCCATCTTGCAGTCTTGCAACTCACGAGCCAAGCGTTTGTTCTCGGCAGCCATGTCGCTGATCTTGTCGCGCATTACGGCCAATTCTGATTCTGAAATCAGCTGGGGTTTCGGTTTGTCGAAGCCTCTCTTGGCAAAACGGTAAGTAACGCCAACGGTAGCACTTACAACACCATCATAACCTTTCCCGCCTAAACCGGCATCAAACTTGTCCTCGAATCCGGCAATGCTCAACTCAACATTGAAATCCCAAGCGTCCGAAAGGCGGAACTTGTTGATAAGACCACCGTTTACCGACAAGCTCTGACGGTGAGGAGTGGTATAGCTATGGGTCAAACCAAAACCGGCATAAGGAATCAACTCGTATACACGGTCGGGGTTGTAACCGCCAATCAAAGCCATCAAGTTGAACATAGCGTCTGCGTGCAGATTCATATAGTTGTATTTCTGCTTATAGTAACCATCGCCCATTCCATCGGCATAGTTCATACCATTGTCACCGGGGAGTGCGCCTTTGGCCTGCAATCCACTGTACTGCAAACGAAGTCCCAAGCCGGGAGTAAACCATTTGCCCAAAGCAATGTTGATAGTCGGACTGATGCGCTTGCCAAAGCTGGCGTTTTTGTCATAGTCACCCATCAAGACACTTGCACCTATTCCGCCGGATATAAACCAATTATCCCAGAAGCCATTCGTCACCACCGCATACTCATCGTACTGTACCTTATCTGCGGCCTCAGTCTCTGTCTGTGCCATGGCACCCAAAGACATGCTGGATACAGCCAGCAACATTAAGAACTTTTTCATATTCTCACCTTATTAAATGATTAATACTACAAATATTTGTTTCCTATTTTTATTTATATTAATCCCTCTACCCTATTCACTGTTTTTATTCAATACACAAAGTTAAGCAAAACTTTTTTAGGGACAAATTAATATTGTTAATTTTTCATTCGCAGCAGCAAAAAACCCTAAAATCCGGTTCAAGCCCTATCACCTTTATTCCATTCATTTAGATAAGTTGCCTACGTTCCGACTTCCAATAGGCAAGTTGAAATGGCATAGTCAGCAAGCTGTCTTGGCGAAGTCAGTAAGGATACTTAGAAATCAAAGCCATGACACAGTCTCTAGGGTTATTCTGATTACCTCACTTTGGGAATGTGATTACCAAAGAGTGGGAATGACATTACCAAGAAGTGGGAACGACATTACCAAAGGGTGGTAGTCACATTAAGAATGATCAATCCGACCTCGTTGATATAAGAATTTCATCGTCCTTAATCGTTCAACGCTAAAGTCAAGGCTTATAAAAGTCAGTTCAAGGGAGTGGTTGGCATACCTTTTTCTTGTTCAGACTATCTGAACAGTGCGCCCAATACCCGCCCCACACAAAAGATGCAGCATCCTTGCTGCACACTCGCTACGCAGGCGACAAGCATACGAAAACCTCCTTATCCGTTTCTATCACCACGATGCGGGGAATCATTAAAAACAATTCGCTTCTTTCCCCTTTTCAGGATATTAATGTTTTACGAATATCCGCAAAGCTCCTATTCATTTTTTATTCCTACCTCATCAGTTTGTACAAATTCCCGATTTTATCATCTTTTGTCACGCCAATGACTTTGAACAATCCAGTCGATTGATGTTCTTTCAGCAGAAACTCAAAAGCGTATGGGGGCAAAACGCATATGTCACCTGCCACCCTTCGCGGGGGAACGTCACCAGCAACGAGTATCAGCATAGAGTCGCGGATAGCTCCTTCCCAAGCGGTATTCCGTACTTTTTGCCCTTCTCTTACGAATAAAAAATATCGATACGCTTTTTCTGCATAGAGAGAGTCGATGCCATTTTGCCTGAGCTGAATGACTTAGCTCTGCTGGGTGCGGGACTTCATCAGTTCTGCCCAAATATGGGCTATGTTTTCCCGACCGGATCTCCAACCTACAGCAACCAACAAAACGATGCCGGCCACTATCCAATAAATTCTTTTCTTATTCATTTTCGGCCCCCATTACTTGGCAAACATTTTTTCAATCTCCTCTTCTTTAATCGTGGAAAGAATCAGCTGGCCATCCGGGGTATAATTGGGAGAAGGGGAAACGAACAACTGCCCTATCAGATTGGACATCTCGTCCGTAGTCAGCACCTGCCCATAAACGATAGCCGCCGCACGAGCCAACGTCAACGCCAACCGTGTCTGCACCTCTTCTCTGACGTCATTTCCTTTTTCCATCGCCGTATGTACCATGTTCCGCACCAACGTCACAGAATCCAAGCCTTCTATGCCTGCCGGCACACCATTGATGGCGTAGCTACCACCACCCAAGGAGGTCAGTTCGAAACCGATGGAGGACAAATCGCCCAAAACACCCTCCAGTATGGCAACCTCTGAAGGCGGAAACTGTATTATGTCAGGGAACAAAACGCCCTGAGAAGCTCCTTGACCGCTACGTATCTGTTCAATATAACGGTCGAATAGCACACGTACATGCGCACGGTGTTGATCGATAATCATCAAGCCAGACTTGACTGAGGTCAATATGAAACGGCCTTTGAATTGCAAATATTGCACATGGGAAGCAGCGGCTGACTCGTGATTAAGCAGCGATGGCTCATTGTGTGAAACAACTTGCCCCGCCCCTTCATCCGACTCGTCCAATGAACCGATGATTTCCGGTTCCGGAACCTCGTTCATACGGCTGGACTTCTCAAGACCTGCGTACAAGCCTTCCCAGTCCGTCTTGGGACGCGAATAACCCTGTCCTCCTCCCGATGAAGGTTTAAAAGGATTGAAATCCGAACTGTAATGCAACTTGGGAGGAGTCGCAGTCCGTTCTTGGTTGAAAACCGGAATGTCGGGCATATCGGCGGCATCGAAATCAATGGAGGGCACCGCATTGAATTTGCCCAAAGTTTCTTTTACCGCCGCGGACAGTATTTGCCAAATGCCTTGCTCGTTCTCAAACTTGATTTCAGTCTTGGTGGGATGGATGTTTACATCAATGTTAGCCGGATCTACTTCAAAATAGATAAAATAGGAGATTTGCTCACCAACGGGAATCAAGTGTTCATACGCACCCATCACGGCCTTGTGAAAATAAGGATGGCGCATATAACGTCCGTTGACAAAGAAATACTGATGCGCGCCTTTCTTGCGGGACGTTTCCGGCTTGGCGATGAAGCCCGAAATCTTAATCAACGTGGTATCGACTTCGACAGTCAGCAACTGCTGATTTAGTTTCTTCCCGAAAACGGACATAATGCGCTGCCTCAATGGCATGACAGGCAGGTTGAACAGTTCGGCATCATTGCTATATAAATAGAACGCAATGTCGGGATGCACCAACACGATACGCTCAAACTCCGTCAGGATGTTACTCAATTCCGTAGAATTGGTTTTCAAGAACTTACGCCGTGCAGGGACATTAAAGAAAAGATTCTTCACGGTGAAATTGCTTCCTTGCGGACAGGACACGACCTCTTGGCTCTCCACCCGCGAACCGGAAAGAACCAACCGGGTACCTAAATCCTCAGCTGCCAAACGGGTTTTCAATTCCACCTCGGCAACGGCAGCGATGGAAGCCAAGGCTTCCCCACGGAAGCCCATAGTGTGTAAAGCAAACAAATCGGAAGCTTCCCGAATCTTGGACGTGGCATGACGCTCGAAAGCCAAACGGGCGTCTGTCTCGGACATACCCTTGCCGTTGTCTATCACCTGTATGCTGGTCTTACCCGCATCGGTCACCAACACGTGTATCTCTTTCGCGTCAGCGTCTACTGCATTCTCCACCAATTCCTTTATAACGGACGCAGGGCGTTGTATCACCTCGCCGGCCGCTATCTGATTGGCAACCGAATCGGGCAACAAATGAATAATATCACTCATGCAAAGTTCCTTTCTGTGTTCTTTTAAATGATACCGTTGCCAAGAGCGTACCAAAGATAAATCAACAAACCTATAAAAAATAGAAGAATCACGAAATGCAACGGCTGCTTTCCACTCTCCTTGCGACGCTTCAGATGTGTGGTCTGCTCTACAAACTTTCCCCGAATGTCTTCGGGAGAGAACTTCTTTTCGGGCAACATGCCCAACTCACGCTTGGCGTTTTCCTCAATTTTAGCCAACTTCTCCTTGCGCTCGTCCACATATATATAAGTATGGTGGAAGCCGCGAGGTTTTCTCATTGTAAATAATCCCATAGCGCACTTATTTTTTAGTTCGTCCAATATGCATGTCACGAGGCGAGACGGTGGGGCGACGTGTACTTTGCTTCAAGCCTTGCCCCGCTTTCTTGCCCCGCCATTCAAAGATGTCGTCTTTATTCAACGGCCGCATATAATCCAACCACACGAAAGACGCCAATCGGTATTTATCCGCAGGTATCTGGCTCATAGGATAGGCGGTGCCACTGGCCTTCCCGATGAATGCACCCCGTTCCATCTGCCTGTTCTTTAACAGCATACGCAGGAATCCGCCTTCGGAGTAGTTCATCAGAATCAACGAACTGTCCCGCTCCTCCACCGGATAGAATATGACCATCACGCTACCGTTGACATCAACCTGGCGAATGTCTCCATCCTTGAAATAGGCCATCATTTCCTTACCGGACACCTGATTGTAATGAACGGAATCTTTCCGCTCAATGGTGAGTGCCTGATTGATGATGTGCGCCCAGTCGATGGTGCTGTCGTTCATATAGATTTTTATTTGCTCGCCCAGCAACTGTTCGCTGCCGTGCCACAAGACGGGATCGGTGTACATCGTCATACAAGAATCTTTGGAGTTATAAACCAAAGAATCGCAAACGGCCTGAATGTCGGAACGATAAGCGCGTACCTTATGATAAACCCTCATCTCCCGATAGACGGAATCGGTATTGAGATTGAACGTGACAAGACGCAACGTATCACCGTGCATGAAAAGGCTGTCACCTTGCGAATAATCCACTGCTACAGCCCGCTGAGTAGCCAATGCATTTCCGGTCAGTTCGTCATAATAGCAATAATCGCCCGTAAGCATGTTGCGATTGATAGAGTCGTTCATCCGCACATTATCGAAGGCTTCGCCATAACTCAGTTTCCGGTCGTAGAAAAGGCTGTCGCCCACTAACTTCCGTCCTTGATTGGTCAAGACCGAACGATCCAACAACTCGGCCTGTTCAGTCACCGTGTTATAGACGCCCCGTTCAGAATAAATATGATTGTTATCGCTGACGATGTCCGAAGGACCTAAAATGGTAGCTATTTTGGTCAACGTGCTATATTTCAGAGTATCCGAGGTAAGCACGAACCGCGGATTATCCAATGTCACATCGTGGTTGAACACAGCCAGTTTGGTAGCCGGACTATATTCGCCCCAAATCGAAGTAAGCACATTGACCGAATCCATCAATGTTCCTCCCTCAAAGTAATAGCCTAAATTGAAAATGCGGTCATAGTTCAAGCTATCCGTAGTAAGCGTGGTGCCCCGGTTTATCATCCGCACATGGTTGCGAAGCATGGCCAACTGTGACATACCGTCGTAATACAAATAGTCACCATAGATAAACAATGTATCCCCCTGCTCCATACGAACATTGCCGAACGCCTCTACCGAATTGCTCTGCTGATAAAGATAGGCCGTATCACAATACATATACATACTGTCGTGCCTCAACTTTACCGAGCCTGTCAGGATTTGGGCGTCAGGCTTCAAAGCGTCATCGGCCTGAGCCTGTTCGGCGTACAGCAAATCCACACGGGTTTTCTTCTTCTCCGGTTCCGCCGTTTTCTTGTCCTGCGCACTCAGCCAACAGATGCCAAACAGGCATAGGATACCTGCAAGGAGATACCTATGCCTGCTCAGAAAGTGTAAGTTTCTATTTCGATTCTGCATAAAAATCCATTCAGTTCCTGAAACAATTACTCTTTAATCCACCCCGGATATTTGAACTCACAAGTGTTCCAACCTTCTTTAATGCGGACATAGGTATGTTTCTGCTTCTCACGAATCCATTCATCCAACACTTCGGCCCGGCGTTTTTCCAACACCAGATTCTTCAGGTTCTGATAATCATCGGTAATGGTCGCCTTATGCCCATTGACACGACTCTTCAGCTTCACAATCACACACTCTTCTTTTCCCGTTGCCTGCGGTATCATGGTAAAGGCTTCCGAAATCTCGCCTACTTGCATTTTATCTACCACCTTTGCAATCTCGGGAGGAAGTTCCTGCATCTCAAATTTCGAGGTATTCGTGTTGGGGTTGGGCAACAAGCCGTGGTTGTTGCGCGTGTCTTTATCGTGCGACAACACCGCAGCCGCTTCTTCGAAAGTGAATTTACCGTTACGGATATCATCGGCTATGGAATCCAGACGAGCCATTCCCGCCTCTAAAGCACTTTCGGGGATATGCGGACGCAACAAGATGTGGCGCACACGGATACGGTCGCCACGCTTCTCTATCAGCTGAATGATGTGGAATCCATATTCCGACTCTACGACCTTGGAGACCTTAGTCGGGTCTTGCAGGTTGAAAGCCACGTTGGCAAAGGCCGGATCCAACTGTCCACGACCATAGAAAGGCATCTCACCACCATTGATGGCCGAAGCCCTATCCTCTGAATACATACGTGCCAGCGTGGAGAAACTCGTCTCACCCTTATTGACACGTTCGGTAAACTCACGCAAGCGACGTTTTACGTCTTCAATCTCATCCGTGGGAATCCTCGGTTTCTGCGTAATGATTTCTACTTCCACCTGGGTGGGGACATAAGGGATGCTGTCTTGAGGCAAATTTTGGAAATAGCGGCGCACCTCAGCAGGCGTGATTTTGATGTCACCTACCAATTCCTGCTGCATACGCTGCACAGTCAATCCTTCACGCGCATTTTCGCGAAGCGTCTCACGAATCTGGGTAGCACTCTTGTTCCAATACTCCTCCATCTTCTCCATAGAACCTATACGATTAATATAGGTATTGATCATCATATCTACTTGGGTGACGACCTCGCTTTCAGAAACCACAATACTGTCCAACTCCGCCTGATGCAAAAAAAGTTTCTGCACGGCAATTTCTTCGGGTATCACACAATAAGGGTCACCGTCAAAGTCGCGTCCGTTGTAAATGGCATCCAAGCGCATCTCTTCCACTTCCGATTTCAATATGGCCTCATCGCCCACTACCCAAACAACTTCATCTATTACATTATCCTGCCCCCATGCGGGAACGCAAGACAAAACCATCAAAAACGGCAAAGCCATCCATCTAAAGTCAATAAACTTTTTCATTCCGTCTATCTTAATTCACAAAATATTTTATTTCACCATCCTCAGATGCCTCCCGATATAAATCGGACTTCACCTGATTCATAAAATTCACTTGTCTCCGGTTCAGCAACATTTCCTTCACTTGCGAACGCGCTGCCTCGTAAGGTTCTTGTTCACCGGTGCGAATGTACTCACTTATATTCAAAAAATACCAAAAAGCGGTATCTTTTAACTCTATATGACGATTCTTTTTCAAAAATTCGTCCAAATTCAACTCTTTCAACGGCAACCACCCTATCACTTCTGAAGCCGACGCCCATCGGTCGTAGAAATACTCGTACTTCACGGCATGCTGCAAACTATACTTCTCCAAATTCTCCACTGCACTCTGCCGCCCGTCTTTGTACCATTGACGCACTTGGCGTAAATTAGGAGCTGTCAACGGCACTTTCATAAAAAGCCCCTTGATCAAAGGACTCTCAGCCTTGAACGCATCCAGATTCTCGTTATAATAGGTCCGCAGCTCTTCTTCTGTCAACTCTCCGACCAAGCGTTCCTGCATCAACGCTTGCTGATAGGCATGCATAATCAGCGCCTTCCGATAATTAAAAACCAAGTTTTCAATCTCCGCATCACCGGAAACATTTTGTAAGGCCTGTTCGTACAACAAAATGTCTTCCACCCAATTACGGATGTAATGCTGCGCGAACAACAGGCTGTCATCAGCAGACAAACTCTGCGGTATCACCCGCTGCAGGTCTTCCCGATAAAGGAAATGACCGTAAAGTTCTACCAAAGGCGTCCTGCCCCGATGGTCGTATGAGGGTTTTCCACACGACACACACAGAACCAGCAATAAACCTATGAAGCCTACTATGCGCATAAATCCTCTGCCTACATCTTTAACCAACTATATTTTAGCGTACGAAGATAGCGGTTTAACACATTGCCTCAGTGATTATTAACGGTTTTTAAAACCTCTTGGTTTATTTCAACCTTCGCTTTACCACGTAACTCCTCCATCCAACAAGCCTTCCGGTAATTGCGATAATCGTCCCAAAGTTTGTTCCCGACTTCTTCCCAACGCTCAGGGCCTTTTTTCTTTGCTCCCAACACCAATGTATAAGGATAATCCGCTACCGGACGAGCTTTACCTATTTTGAACACCCGGGCATCTATGTACGGATTGTCACCCGGAGCAAAAAGTCCTTGCTCCACCTGTCCGACAACGGGACTTTCTGCATTAACCCCCAAACGAATGGCGTCTTGCCACTCTTCGGCCGGAAGCTTCTTCAAGAAATTCTTCACCCTTTTGCCCACTCGTTTAGACACGCAATGCAGTACAATACCTTCATATCGCGTCTCAGGCCAACGGTAATCTTTCCGGTGATGTTCAAAATAAGTTTCAATGCCCACTGTGTCAGCACTTACCATATCCCCTAACACGCGCTCTGTAATCGATTGATACAGCAAACTATCGGAATAAGCTCGCAGACGCAAGCTGTAATCCGGACAGTCGGCCTCTAACCGAGAGTCGGCATAAGCCCATATCGTTTTAGCTATAAAATCATCCAACTGACGTTGGGGCGATGCAGGATGTGAAAGCTGAAAAAGTGCAAGTTCTTTTCCTGAATAGGATTTCCCTGCCAACGAGAACAAGTGTTTATCCGTAAATCCATGCAACAGAAAATCCCGAATACCCGTCTCATCCGGTTTAAAATGGTATTGTAATTTCAAGCTATCCAATGCCACTTTTAGGGAACGTTGAGTGGGAACTCTTTTTAAAGAGAATGATTCCCGCTGAAGGACTTTCACCATATGGATGCCTTCAGGAGTAAAAAACGGAGTAGAATACTGACCTTCGGACAGAGTGAAAGCCACTTGCTCAAACTCGACCGGCATTTCCAACCTGCCCACCCACAACGGCTCTTTCTCCTGAGAATAGGCCTGCACGGCATCCTCAAAACTTATTTCACCGGAGCAGATGGCTTGATAAAGCGAATCCATCCGTACCTCACAAGCGCGCAAGCGAGAAGCCGTCACATTCTGAGGAAGGTATTGAAACAAATGACTGACAAGCACACGGTTCACATCCCGATGTTCCCCGAAGACAGCATCGGTTGTTGTTCGCTCCAACAAAAAACGCCGGGACAAGCCATGACGACAACTATCCAAAGAAGCACGAAAGGAGCTTACCGTGTCCAGCCCAAGTTGGCGTGCGGCACCTATCAGCAACTTATAATCGATGAAAGCATCTACCGTCTGTTGCCCAACCACATTTCTCCTTGCACAAAAATCACGATACTCGGCACAACTAACTTCCTCTCCGTTTATCACCATCAGCACCTCTTGTTGCGCTCTTACCCCGCTCACACACAACAGCATAAACAGCATCACCAATCCCCCCCAACGTTTCATAAACAAATATACTTATTATAAGTAGCTAATCATATTTTTCTTATACAACACTCAGATACAAATCAGGCACGGATTATACGAACCATCAGCGACAGACTTTTTGGGACCCTGCGCCATCCGTATAACCCATGCCTATAAAACAAGTATGGAGAAGCACTTGGAAAATCGGCTTCTCCACTTATTCACTCTTCTTATTCATGACGGCTGTAATTGGGAGCCTCGCTGGTAATAGCTACATCGTGCGGATGGCTTTCGAGTACGCCGGCATTGGTTATGCGCGTAAACTTCGCGTTATGCAACTGCTCAATATTGGCTGCTCCGCAATACCCCATACCGGAACGCAAGCCGCCCACCAACTGGTAGATAACCTCGTACAAAGAACCTTTGTAAGGGACACGGGCGGCAATGCCTTCGGGCACCAGTTTCTTCACATCGGTAGTTCCGCTTTGGAAATAACGGTCTTTCGAACCATTTTCCATCGCTTCCAACGAACCCATGCCACGATAGGACTTAAACTTACGTCCATTAAATATAATGGTATCGCCCGGTGACTCTTCCGTACCAGCCACCAACGAACCTATCATTACACTATAACCACCGGCAGCCAATGCTTTCACCACATCGCCCGAATAGCGCAAACCACCATCGGCAATCAAAGGCACACCCGTGCCTTCCAACGCTTTGGCTACATCATAAACAGCGGTCAACTGGGGTACACCTACACCCGCAATCACACGCGTCGTGCAAATAGAACCCGGTCCAATACCTACTTTCACGGCATCAGCGCCAGCCTCCACCAAGGCTTTGGCAGCTTCTCCGGTCGCAACGTTTCCTACTACAATATCAATATCCGGGAACACCCGCTTAGCCTCTTTCAGCTTCTCAATCACATACATGGAATGGCCATGAGCGGTATCAATCACAATGGCATCTGCACCAGCCTCTACCAAGGCACGCATACGGTCGAGCGTATCCACCGTCACGCCTACGCCAGCAGCTACGCGCAAACGTCCTTTGGCATCCTTGCAAGCCATCGGTTTATCCTTGGCTTTCGTAATGTCCTTATAAGTAATCAAGCCAACCAGTTTGTTGTCCTTATCCACAACCGGCAGTTTCTCAATCTTATGTTCCTGCAGGATTTGAGCCGCAGCTTCCAAATCAGTCGTTTGGTTAGTCGTAACGATGTTGTCTTTGGTCATGACTTCATCAATTCGTTTCGCATGGTCTTTCTCGAAACGGAGGTCACGATTGGTCACGATGCCGACTAAATAGCCTCCATCATCTACCACAGGAATACCACCAATCTTATATTCAGCCATCAAAGCCAGCGCATCAGCAACCGTCGAGCCTCTCTTAATGGTTACAGGGTCATAAATCATACCGTTTTCCGCACGCTTCACAATCGCAACTTGACGCGCCTGCTCCTCAATGGACATATTCTTGTGAATTACACCGATACCACCTTCACGAGCAATGGCAATAGCCATCTTCGCTTCAGTAACCGTGTCCATGGCAGCAGTTACAAACGGGATTTTCAACTCAATGTTTCTTGAAAACTTTGTCGTGAGATCGACAGTCTTAGGCAATACCTCAGAATAAGCGGGAATCAACAGTACGTCATCGTACGTCAACCCGTCCATTACAACTTTATCAGCAATAAATGACATAGGGCTATGCGTTTAAAATTATTGCGTGCAAATATACGGTTTTTATTCCATTTCCGTATATCTGCACGCAATAATTTTAGTTTTTATAGACAATGTCCCTGTCAATTTGCCATTTCCGAGATGAATTTGATGCGAACCAACCGTACTTCCTCTTCTGTAAAGTCATCGCCCAACTCGTCCAACGCATCATCAATGTTGTCCGTTGTAGACTCCTTGAAATAATCATAAATGTCCAGCATGTGGTCTTCATCCATAATGTCATTCAAGAAATAATCAATGTTCAACTTCGTGCCAGAATATACGATTGCTTCTATCTCATCCAACAACTCGTCAAACTCGATGCCTTTGGACACGGCAATGTCGTCCAACGCCACCTTACGGTCGATTGCCTGTATGATAGAAACTTTTAGTTTCGACTTATTGGCTACGGTACGCACGCGCAAATCTTCGGGACGCTCTATCTCGTTTTCCTCGCAATGGCGCTTGATCAACTTGCAGAATTCTTCGCCATAACGCTTCGCCTTGCCAGCGCCTACGCCAGGGATATTCTGCAACTCCTCCAAAGTTATGGGATAGATAGTAGCCATTGCCTCGAGAGAGGGATCTTGGAAGATGACATAAGGAGGCACTTCCAAATGCTTGGACAGTTTTTTGCGCAAGTCCTTCAGCATGGAATAAAGTTCGGGGTCTACCGCGCATGCACCGCCACTATGTGCTGGTGCTTCTTCCTCCACGTCCTCAAAGTCATTGTCCTCGGTTATCTTGAAAGATTTCGGATTTTTCAGGAACTTCTTGCCAGCCTCCGTCACTTTCAGCAAGCCATAGTTTTCGACATCCTTACTGAGGTATCCGGCTATCAACGCCTGGCGGATAACGGAATTCCACGTACGGTCTTCTTCACCCATACCGGAACCAAACACTTCGAGATCCTCATGCAAATGAGCCAGCACTTCCGAAGTTTCGCGGCCTTGAATCACATCTATAACATAATCCGACTTAAAATTCTCCTTTACAGCGAGAATTGTTTCTATAACAGTACATAATAAGTCTTGAGCTTCCACTTGTTTCTTTGGATTTAAACAATTGTCACAATTCCCGCAATTGTCTTCCGTATACTCTTCACCGAAGTAATGCAACAGCGTCTTTCGGCGGCAAACGGAAGACTCGGCATAAGCGGCGGTTTCCTGCAATAATTGCTTGCCTATCTCCTGCTCTGCCACGGGTTTTCCTTGCATGAACTTTTCCAGTTTCTGCAAATCCTTATAGGTGTAGAAAGTGATGCATTTTCCTTCACCACCATCGCGGCCGGCCCTACCCGTCTCCTGATAATACCCTTCCAAACTCTTGGGGATATCATAATGGATGACGAAACGTACATCCGGCTTGTCGATGCCCATGCCAAAAGCGATGGTAGCGACAATCACGTCCACTTTCTCCATCAAGAAATCATCCTGATTCTTCGTACGGGTGGCCGAATCCATACCTGCATGGTAAGGACGCGCATTGATGCCGTTGGCCTGCAAAATCTCGGCCAACTCTTCCACCTTTTTCCGACTCAGGCAATAGATAATGCCCGACTTCTCAGGATTATTCTTTATAAATTTAATAATGTCTTTATCTATGTTGGCTGTTTTGGGGCGTACTTCATAATAAAGGTTGGGACGGTTGAACGATGACTTAAACACCTTCGCATCCGTCATTCCCAAATTCTTCTGAATGTCGTGCTGTACCTTCGGAGTGGCCGTTGCCGTCAGTGCTATGAGCGGTGCTTTGCCAATCTCGTTGATAATGGGACGAATGCGACGATATTCAGGCCGGAAATCATGCCCCCATTCTGAAATACAATGCGCCTCATCCACGGCATAGAAAGAAATCTTAACTGTCTTGAGAAACTCCACATATTCCTCCTTCGTCAACGACTCGGGAGCTACGTAAAGCAACTTGGTTTTGCCAGACACGATATCGGCCTTTACCTGGTCTACCGCACTTTTGTTCAGCGAGGAGTTAAGGAAGTGAGCCACCCCGTCTTCTTCACTGAAGTTGCGCATAGCGTCTACCTGATTCTTCATCAAGGCAATCAGAGGTGAAATGACAATCGCCGTACCTTCCATCAATAATGAAGGCAACTGGTAACATAACGACTTACCGCCTCCCGTGGGCATCAATACAAACGTATCATTGCCATCCAAGAGGTTTTGGATAATTGCTTCCTGATTACCTTTAAATTTATCGAACCCGAAATACTTCTTCAGCTGGTCTGTCAAATAAGTGTTCTTCTTTCCTGCCATGATCTTTTGGTTGTTGTTTACAAATCTGTTTTCAAAATTCACAAATTAGGAAAGCGAAGTTTTGAGAGCAGTTTTCATCCTCCCGGAAATCGCTTTCTACTTCAAAATCGTCTATTTTTCAAGTGGCCTAACAAAGTTATAAACAACTTCGCAATATTCAAGCAAAAAACACCGAATATTTTTCAGAAAAAATTTTAAAAAGCACAATTATACCCCTACAGCCTTTCCTCAACCATTTTGCAGCCTGCCCAAATTAGCCTTTTCCAATTCCTGCTTCGCATAATCCAACGTTACGACAAACGTAGCCTTATGCTCGGAAGGCACCTTATACATAGCTTCCATCATAATGGTTTCTACAATGGTACGAAGTCCGCGGGCACCCAACTTACACTCAATGGCCTTGTCCACAATATACTCATACACGTCATCCTCGAAAGTCAACTTCACGCCATCCATTTCGAACAACTTGATGTATTGCTTGATAATGGAATTCTTGGGCTCGGTAAGGATAGCACGCAACGCTTTGTGGTCCAACGGATTCAGATAAGTAAGCACCGGCAAGCGGCCGATAATCTCCGGTATCAGTCCGAACGCCTTGAGGTCTTGCGGAGAAATATACTGCATCAGGTTATCCTTGTCCACGGTCGCCGTATTGCGTACCGCATTATAACCTACCACGTGGGTATTCAGCCGCTGGGCAATCTTCTTCTCGATACCGTCAAACGCACCGCCGCAGATGAAAAGGATATTTTTGGTATTGACCGCTATCAGCTTCTGCTCCGGATGCTTGCGACCACCTTGGGGCGGCACGTTGACCACCGAGCCTTCAAGCAACTTGAGCAATCCCTGCTGAACACCTTCTCCGCTTACATCGCGCGTGATGGAAGGATTGTCACCCTTACGGGCAATCTTGTCTATTTCGTCAATGAACACAATGCCGCGTTCTGCCTCGGCCACGTTATAATCGGCCACCTGCAGCAACCGCGTCAAGATGCTTTCGATGTCCTCGCCTACATAACCGGCCTCTGTCAGCACCGTCGCATCTACAATCGTAAAGGGCACATGCAGCAGCTTGGCAATGGTACGCGCCAGCAAAGTCTTTCCCGTACCCGTACGTCCCACCATGATGATGTTGGACTTTTCAATCTCCACATCGTCACCGGCATCTTTCTGCAGCAACCGCTTGTAATGATTGTAGACCGAAACGGACAAAAAGCGTTTGGCATCGTCCTGTCCGATGACATACTGATCCAAGAAAGCTTTTATCTGCATCGGCTTAGGAAGTTCTTCCAGATTCAAAGACGGGGCCTCATCCTTTTTCTTACGACCCAAGTTTTCCTTCACTATTTCATAGGCTTGTGTCGCGCAACCGTCACAAATGAAACCGTTCACCCCCGTAATCATCAGATTGACCTCATCCTCAGAACGGCCACAAAAGCTACATCTGTTTTTAGTTCTTCTCGAATCAGCCATACTTATTTCCGTATCAATACTTCGTCTACCATACCATAATCCTTAGCCTCCTGAGCCGTCATCCAATAATCACGGTCCGAGTCGGCCCATACTTTATCGAACGGCGTATGCGAGTGGTCGGCAATAATGGTATACAGTTCCTTCTTCAGCTTCTGTATCTCGCGAGCTGTAATCTCGATGTCCGAAGCCTGTCCTTGGGCACCTCCCATCGGCTGATGTATCATCACGCGTGAATGGGGCAACGCCGAACGTTTTCCCTCTTTACCAGCTACCAGCAACACAGCCGCCATACTGGCCGCCATGCCCGTACAAATCGTAGCCACATCGCTGGCGATAAATTGCATGGTGTCATAAATACCCAATCCGGCGTAAACGGACCCTCCGGGTGAGTTGATGTAAATAGAGATGTCCTTGCCCGAGTCTACCGAGTCGAGGTACAACAACTGAGCCTGCAACGTGTTAGCCGTATAATCATCTATCTGGGTACCCAAGAAGATGATGCGGTCCATCATCAAACGGGAAAACACGTCAAGCTGCGTCACATTCAGCTGACGCTCTTCCAAAATATAGGGGTTCAAATAGCCAGCCTGCGCCTTGATGACCTCATCCAGCACCAGACTGTTCATCCCCAAATGCTTGGTTGCATATTTTCTGAATTCGTCCATTTTCAATCGAATTTAATTTTTGCGGGTGCAAAGAAACAAAAAAGAATAGAAAGACACAAAAAAAGCGGGAATGTTTGAAGTCTTTTTCAAGCATTCCCGCCTGTTTTATGAAAACCGTAGGAACCGATTATTCAAACATCTTGTTAAAATCTGCTGCCGAAATACTCTTGTGCACCAATGTCACTTGCGGCTTGATGGCATCGGTCAACTTCGTCTCTACGACACGGTTCACCAAACCATCCACGCTTTCTTTCTTCTTCAGCATTTCCTTCACATAGTTTTCCACCAACTCGTCGGGGATGTTCAGCATACCATATTGAGCAAACTGAGCGCGTGTGGCCTCACGAGCCATATTGACAATGTCCTGCTGCTCCACCTTGACTTCGTTGGCCTTTACCAACTGTTCTTTTATCAGGTGCCACGTCAGCTCTTCGATGCTCTTGTCGTAATTGTCTTCTACAAACTTCTCATCCTTGTCGGGATTGTTGGCACGCATAATGCGCTTCAGCAAGGTGTCCGGATATTCCAGCTTGCCCACTTTCTCCATCAGCACCTTACGCAGGTCGAGCATGAATTTATAGTCGCTATCGGCCACGAACTGCTTGGCAATCACCTCTTTCACCTTCGCGCGGAATTCTTCTTCCGTCTTTACGGTGCCTTCGCCAAATACTTGGTCGAAAATCTCTTGGTTCAACTCACCTTCTACGAAACGAGTAATTTCTTCTACTTGGAAGCTGAAATTCGATTTCACCTCTACGGCAGCTTCCTTGTCAACCTTCAGCAATGAAGCCAGTTCTGCCGGATTGCCATCCCAAGCTGTATGCGGGTTGAACACCAACACATCGTTCACCTTCGCATTGGCAAAGATTGCCTTCTGCTCTTCGTTCTTCATATAAGCGGGCATCATCACCGCACCTTCTACCTGAATGCCGCCTTCCTTCGTATTGCCGTTTTCATCCAATTCAGCCAGCAAGCCTTTCAGCATATCCTTGTCGGCATAAGCATCCACTTTCTCGTACTTGCCGTTACGTTGGGTATAAGCCTTGATTTGGTTGTCCACCATCTCATCGCTCACCTCGATGTCATAGTAATCCACTTTATCGTCAGCGTTTACTTCGGCCTTGAATTCGGGAGCCAATGCGATGTCGAACAGGAATTCAAACTCCTCCATCGTATCGAAATCGATGGCGGGTTGCTTGTCCTCGTTAGGCAGGGGCTCGCCCAAGATGTTTACTTTATTATCTTGAATATACTTGAATACGGTCTCTGAAAGCAGCTTGTTTACTTCTTCCGCCAAAACCGATTTCCCATACATCTTTTTAATCAGGCTCATAGGAATCATACCTTTACGGAAACCTGGCATCTGGGCTTTCTGACGGAAAGACTTCAACGCCTTGTCTACCTTCTCTTGGTAGTCTGCTTTCTCAAGCTTTACAGTAAGCAACGCACTTACCTTGTCAATGTTTTGCAATGAAACGTTCATCGTGACAAATTCTATTTTTATTTTAATTATACTATATTCCTATCTCTCAAAATGAGTGCGCAAAATTAGTGTTATTCTTTCAAATCCCCAAAACAAGACTGAAATATTTAAAGTAACCCCTAAAAAATTAGGCAAATATAGATATTTTGTTTCACCATCAAGTTTTCTTTTAGGACTCCTCCACCCGGTCTTCTTCTATCACCAGGTTCTGAATGATAAAACTCTGACGCTCCATCGTGTTCTTGCCCATATAGAATTCCAGCAGTTCTTTCACCGCGTCGGTCTTGCGCAGGGTCACTTGTTCCAAACGGATGTCCTTGCCTATGAAATGGCGGAACTCATCGGGAGAAATCTCTCCCAATCCTTTGAAGCGGGTGATTTCGGGGTTAGGCCCCAACTCGTCTATGGCGCGAAGGCGTTCTTCCTCCGTGTAGCAATAGCTTGTTTTCTTTTTGTTGCGCACACGGAAAAGCGGCGTCTGCAAGATGTAAACGTGGCCTTTCTTGATGAGGTCGGGGAAGAATTGCAGGAAGAAAGTGATGATGAGCAACCGGATGTGCATACCGTCCACATCGGCATCGGTCGCCACGATGACCTTGTTGTAACGCAAGCCGTCGAGCCCGTCCTCAATATTAAGAGCGGCCTGCAACAGGTTGAATTCCTCGTTTTCATAGACGATTTTTTTAGTCAATCCGTAGCTATTGAGAGGTTTACCCCGCAAAGAAAAGACCGCCTGAGTGTTGACGTCCCGGCTTTTGGTGATGGAGCCGCTGGCCGAGTCTCCCTCCGTAATGAAGATGCACGACTCCGATTCCTGTTCCTTCCCTTTGCCATCGCTCAGGTGATAACGGCAATCACGCAACTTGCGGTTGTGCAGGTTGGCCTTCTTGGCACGTTCGCGGGCCAGTTTCGTCACGCCGGCTATGGCTTTGCGCTCCTTCTCGCTCTCCTGTATCTTCTGTAGCATCACCTCGGCCACCAACGGGCTCTTGTGCAGGTAGTTGTCCACCTCCGTCTTTATGAAGTCACCCACATACTTATTGATGGTAGGTCCGGCGGGCTTGTCTTCCTGCGGAATAGCCGGCCACATATTGTTGCTACCCAACTTAGTCTTGGTCTGGCTTTCAAACATCGGCTCTTCCACATCAATGGCAATAGCCGCCACCAAGCCGTTACGAATATCCGCAAAATCGAAATTCTTGTTGAAGAACTCCTTAATAGTGCGCGCCAAGTGCTCTTTCAAGGCACTTTGATGCGTGCCGCCCTGGGTCGTGTGCTGTCCGTTGACAAAAGAGTAGTATTCCTCGCCATATTGGTTGGTATGCGTAAAGGCAATCTCGATGTCCTCGCCCTTCAAGTGCACGATGTCATACAGACCCTCGCTGGTCATATTGTCCTTCAGCAAGTCCTCCAGGCCGTGACGGGAGAGAATACGCTGACCATTATATATAAAGGTAAGCCCCGTGTTCAGATAGGTGTAATTGCGCAACAGGTTTTCCACAAACTGCGATTGGAAAGCATAACCTACGAACAGCGTATCATCCGGCTCAAAGAATATATACGTACCGTTCTCTTCCGCTGTCTCCTCAGTCCTATCGCTGACAAGCACTCCCCGCTCAAAGACAGCAGTCCGCACTTGCCCATCCCGATAGCTACGCACCTCGAAACGACTGCTCAACGCATTGACCGCCTTGAGGCCGACGCCATTCAATCCCACACTTTTCTTAAAAGCCTTCGAGTCGTATTTACCACCCGTATTCAGTTTGCTGACCGCCTCGATAAGCTTGCCTTGCGGGATGCCGCGACCATAGTCGCGCACGCTGACCCGAAGATTGTCTTCGATATTGACCTCAATCTTCTTGCCCGCCCCCATCTTAAACTCGTCGATGCTGTTATCCAACGTCTCCTTCAACAGTACATAGATGCCATCATCGCTTTGGCTACCATCGCCCAACCGACCGATGTACATACCGGAGCGGACACGGATGTGCTCCATATCATCCAGGTGCCGGATATTCTCGTCCGTATAGCTTACGTTGTCTACAGGGGTATTGTCTTCCAATGGTAACAGTTGTCCGTTCTCTTCCATATATATTAAAATGATTTGGGTATGCAAACATACAAAAAATCCGTGAAATAACCACTGAAGACGGACAGAAATGCGCAAAGTATAATTTGATGTAGAAGGATAGGACATATGAAAAATCCAAATATCTTATAAGAAAATCGGAATAGACTCCAAGATTCTTATAAGATATTTGGATTTAAATGAAAACTACTATATTTGCACTTAAAACCTTATGCTTGTCAGACCTTTAAAGCAGTTTCTTCACAGATTCGCATCGCCGCCCCCCGGAACACCACCTTCAGCAGATGCAGTTGCGTACCGGTGCAAAGACGTTGAACCACCTTGTCCACACTGTACTTCTTCAGTTGCTCCTCCGCTTCCCGGCTCTTCGCTTCCACCTCCGCGTCCGTGGCCGTGGGATTAACGTACTTCAACTCCATGATGTAGCTGTGGGCGATGTCCGCGTAGCGTGCCTTGTCCGGCAGCATTAGGAAATCACTGTAGCCATAGTTCAATTCGATTTCCGGTTCCACCAAATAGAGCGAGTTCAACGCCAAGTATGCCTTGAAGAAGCCTTGCAAGTTGTGTTCGCCCCGGATGCTGTCGCGGATGGAGGAGTTCTCCTTGTAAGCCTCGGCTATGCGACGAATCAACGGTTGCCAATTCCCTTCCAAGGACATTGCCATCATTTCCCTTTCCAAAGCGTTTATGTTCATTTCAAAACCACGTCTGAAATAATCACGCATGAATGCCCAATACTGTTCCTTCACGCAATTGTTCGGGATGACCATCTCGATGCGTCTTCCTACAACTTTGTGCATAGTCAGCAGGCCATAGCAATAAAGCAAACTCAGAAAATTATTATCGTCTGTCACATATTCCGCAGGAAAAGATGTTTTTAAGTCCACCTTTATTGTACCTGTGGCTGCAATTCCTTCAATAACACTCATACGGTTCATCCATTGGCTCTCTGATTGATTCTCAGCCAACATCTTCAGCCTCTTAAAATC
>CALUIQ010000136.1 GCA_944320735.1 uncultured Bacteroides sp.
AAAGCGGATGCAAAGATAAGGACTTTCCCGCTTTGCCTCCAAATTTTCCGGCAAGTTTTTTTTCAAAACTTCCCAAGGAGCGCCGCTTCCGTTCCCGAAAGCGGGTGCAAAAGTACGGCCTTTTTCCATAACAGCAAACAATGCAAGGACTTTTTTCGAGGTTTTACTTGAACTTTTTCTTAAATCACTGATTTACAATGCTGTTTTGGAAGAGAATTTTCTGCCGGGAAGACAATGGAGAAAAAAGGGCACACCATATTATATATATAAAGGGGGAGAACGGGGTGAACGTCCGGTCGGGCGTCCCATAATACTTGGCAAGGCATCTTATAATGCTTGGGCTTTTATCTTAAATGAATGTCCACATCCGGCCAATGTGCTTGCATTAAAAAGACAGTAGTACTTACTTTGCCAATGAAGTATATATCCGTGAGCCAATGAAGTATATATTAAACCGCTTATGCAGTATATATTCTTTTTCGGAGGATATATACTAGCTGAATGCGGACATTCATTTTATCTTATAATACCCGCAAGAGTCACCGTCCCAGAGAGGATTATCCTATTTCCAAAAGAGGATTATCCTATATGGCAGAGAGGATAATCCTCTCTAGAATATCAGATGAACCTCTTTTGGCGACACAATCAGAAACAACAACTCATACGCAATGAAACAGGAATGAAACAGAAATGAAAACCGCATTCAATCGCAAGAAATACTTCTTTAACATCTGCAACCTACTTTTGCGCCCTGAAAATATATTCACTCAATAATTAATAATAATGATGAAACAAGGACGAAGAAAATGGGTGCATCTGCCCAAATCTGTAGTAATTTTAGGATTGTTGCTATGTTCTTTTGCTTCAGCCGCTTTCGCACAAAAAAGCGTCAAAGGAACCGTAGTCGACGCAAGTGGCATTCCGGTTATCGGTGCCAACGTACTTGAAAAGGGAACGACCAGTAATGGCAGCATCACCAACATCGACGGTGAATTTTCTCTCTCGGTGAAAGAAGATGCGATTTTAGTAGTCAGCTATATCGGCTACATCACACAAGAAGTCCCGACCAAAGGACTAAACGAAATCAAAGTAACGCTACAAGAAGACAGCGAAACACTGGAAGAAGTGGTAGTGGTGGGCTATGGCGTACAGAAGAAAGTCAACCTGACCGGCTCAGTGTCCACCGTATCATCCGAACGGTTGGAAAGCCGTGCCACAACCAACCTCTCAAGTTCCTTGTCTGGTTTGGCAACCGGCGTATCGGTCAACCAAAGTTCGGGTAAGCCGGGTGACGATGGTGCCAGTATCCAGATGCGTGGTCTCGGAAGCTTCAACAGCACCTCTCCGATGGTCATTGTGAACGGTGCTGAAGCCAGCATCTCTTCCGTAAACAGTGACGACGTAGAGTCCATTTCTTTCTTGAAAGACGCCGCCAGTGCGGCTATTTACGGTTCGCGAGGCGCCAACGGTGTGATCTTGATTACCACCAAGAAAGGTAAAAGAGGGGAAGCACCGCGCATTACCTACTCCGGCATTGTCACCAACTCCAAGATGAGCGGCAAGGCTTTCCGCTTTGAGGACAATTATGCCGAATATATGGAAATGGCCAACCGCTGGAACACCAACCGCGACTACCAAGCGGGAACCAAATACACACAAGCCGACATAGACGAATGGCGGGAAGGTCTGCAGAAAGCCGCCAGCGATCCGTACGGAACGGACAACCCTTACGGCGTACCCAACTTCTTGGCTTATCCAAGCACGCAATGGGTAGACGTACTGTTCCGCCCGAGCACCTCGCACAAGCACAATGTATCGCTGTCCGGCGGTAGTGAAAACACCAGTTACCTGATGTCTTTCAACTACCTGGACAACCCGGGCACGCTGGAGAACACCGGACTGAAGAGCTACCAAGGGCGTGTCAACCTGGAGACGACCATCAACAAATTCCTGACCGTGGGTACACAGACCTACGCTACGTTTGACGACAGAGAACCGGGCAGCACCAGCTTCACCTATATGTTCCAAAACACGCCTGCCATGACACCGGAATACAACGGTATGTATGGTGTGGCCGTGGACGGCTCGTCCAACAACAACTTGCTGGCTACCGTGGTGAGCACCGGCGAAAATACAGCAGCACACGGCTGAACACCACATGGTATGCCAAACTGAACCTGATAGAAGGCCTGACCGCCGAAGCCCGTTACAACTATCAGACGCTGATAAACGAAACGGAGACTTGGGACAAGACGGTGGACAAGATAAACTTCCGTACCAACGAGCTTTATCCCGGCACCGCCAGTTCGCAAGCCACGACTTCGCGCGCCACGACCCGCTACCAAAACCATACGACAGCCCTTACCGTCAACTACAACAAGACGTTCGGTGACCACGACTTCGGCTTGTTGCTGGGTACGGAACAATACTACTGGCAAGTGAAAGGTTTCAGCGCAACCCGCACCGGCCTGCTCGACATGTCATTGCCCGACTTTACCGCTGCTACCGACCAACAGATTCCGACCGTAGGCGGTACCGCCAAGCAGGAATATGGCGTCATATCTTACTTCGGCCGACTGAACTACGCCTACAAGAACCGCTACTTATTCGAAGCGAACTTCCGTCGTGACGGTTCCTCCCGTTTCGGTCCGGATCACCGCTGGGGTACGTTCCCTTCATTCTCCGCAGCCTGGCGTATCAACGAGGAAGCGTTCATGGAGAACACACGGGACATCATCTCTAACCTGAAGTTGCGCGCCTCTTGGGGACAGCTGGGTAACACGACCTCGGGATATTACGAATGGCAAGCCACGTATGGCGGTGTCAACTACTCCTTCGGCGGAGACGTTTACGACGGACTCCGCATAGGCAAGATTGCCAACCCGTACCTGCACTGGGAAGCCAGCGAATCGACCAACATCGGTCTCGACCTGGGACTCCTCAACAACCGGTTTACCATCGAAGCCGACTGGTACCAACGTACCACTAAAGGCATCCTCGCCTCACCGTCCATCTACCTGACCATAGGTAACGTGAGCGCACCTACGACCAACACATCAAACATGCGCAACCGCGGTATCGAACTCTCGCTGCGCTGGACAGACAAAATCAAGGACTTTGAGTACAGCATCAGCGCCAACTTTGCCTACAACCACAACGAAGTCGTGAAGTACAAAGGCAAACTGGAACAAGGCTGGACAACAGACGAGAACGGCAACCGCGTGTATGTGACCAACCGAGGCGATGTGGCAGACTACGGCAACACCATCGTGGTGGAAGACCATATCTATAATGAACATTACCTGTTTGAACGCCACAAAGGAAACGGGAACATTTACCTGGCGGACGGCGTAACTCCTGACCCCAACGGAGGACCCCGTGACGGTATGATCCGCACCAAGCAAGACCTCGACTGGGTACGTGCCATGCTGAACTACCGTGACGCCAGCGGCAACCGTGTGTACGACTTCAACAACCAAAGCATCGGACAAGGCAATGGTCTGTGGTATGGAGAAATGATTTACGCGGACGTGAACGGCGACGGCATGTACGGTACGAACGATGACGACCGTGTCTTTACCGGAAAGTCCACGACACCGAAATACACCTACGGTCTCAGCATCTCCGCCGCCTGGAAAGGCATCGACTTCAGCATGACCTGGGCAGGAAACGCAGGCATGTACCGCTACATCTACGAGCGCGGTTTCAACCAGATGAGCAGCAGCGGCTGGCAGGAAGGTACAATCGTGGCACGCGACGCACGCAACATCTTCTACTACTGCGACCCGGTGCTGTCCGCCACTGACCCCAACTATGACCCGGCAACAGACCCCAATGCCAACATTGACGCCCCGTACATGCGCATCGGTAACGAGAACGGCGCACACCGTGCCAACACCAGCGAGTTATACAACGCTTCTTACATCAAGCTGAAAAACCTGCAAATAGGATATACGTTGCCCAAGACGTGGACACAACGGTTCTACGTAAGCAACCTGCGCGTGTTCGCTTCTTTCGAGAACTTGCTGACCATCACGAACTTCCCCGGTGTAGACCCCGAAATGAGTGGCAGCGGATTTACGTCTTATCCTATTCCACGTATGATTTCCGGTGGCGTGAATATTACTTTCTAACTTAATTTTAAAACATCAAATATCGGATATGAAAAAACTCATATATTCTTTAGTGGGCTTAGCCCTCTGCGGACTGCAAGGTTGCGTAGACCTGGACATGGCGCCTTACAACCAAATCGCATCCGGAAACATGTGGACCAACTCCTCGCTGACCAACCAAGGAGTGGCCGGCGTATACAACGCCTTGCGTGGTTGGGGAGTGTACAGCTCCAGTTACGACATGACCACATCGGCTTTTGAAGCCATGGGTATGACGACCGATGCATACCGCACCATTTCTTATACTAAAGGTACGGCCGGTTCGGGCGACAGCTTCTTCTCTACGGTATGGAGCCGCACCTATGAAGGCGTGCATCGTGCCAATGACGCCATCCAAGCGCTTTCGCAAGAAGGCGGCGGAGGCGTGGATGAAGAGACCCGCCTGCGCCTGTTGGCCGAATGCAAGTTCCTCCGCGCTTATTACTACATGCGTCTCAACGAATTGTTCGGGCGCAACGGACTGGGTGTACCTCTCTACCTGGAACCTTTAGAGTCGGTGGAAGAAGCCACCAAGGCGCAATCGTCCGAATCTGAAGTTTGGGCTCAAATTGTACAAGACCTGACCGACTGCATCGAGGAACCTAACTTCCCCGACCATTACCAAGAGTCGGGCCGTGCCTGCAAAGGAGCCGCATATGCGTTGCGCGGAAGAGTTTATCTGATGCAGGGCGCCAAATACAACTACGACAATACGGTGGGCGAAGTGACCGGCACAGATGTCGACCCCGAATTGTTGCGGTTAGCGATAGCGGATTTTGAGAAAGTGGGGCAATGCGGTTTCGGCCTGTTCCAAGGCGGTTACAAAGAGCTTTTCACCGAGGCGAACGAGGCTTGCGAAGAGATGATTTTCTCCGTCTCCAACTTGGATCGCGAAGGCTACGGTTCGTCCATGCACCGCTATTGCGGCACACGTTCCATGATAGGGCGCGACGGTGTGACGGGTTATTCCTATTTTGCTCCCTCCAACGCATTGGTGGATTTGTACGAATACAAGGACGGAAGTCCTTTTGACTGGAACGACATCATCCCGGGATACTTCGACGTGCCTGCCGTTGACCGCTTGGCATACTTCATCCGCGACACCCTCTCCAACGGACAACTCATCGGCGGACCGGCATTGAGAAGCATGGTAGCCCAAAAGCTGAACAGCGTAAGCGGCGCCAACGGACGTTACCTGCCGGAAGGCAACGAAGCCCGTCTGAAAAGAGCTTGGGAGAACCGCGACCCGCGCCTGCGCTACAATGTGATTTTACCTTACGACGAACCCTATATGGGAGGCGACCCGAACCTGCTGAATGCCGGCAATCTGAATCCGGTGGCTTACGTATTCCGCTGGCCGGTCAGACAATCGCAGCACCACGTAGACTTGCAGGAAAACCCGACTTGGGACGTGACCTCTCCCTATGACTTAAAGCAAGACGGCAACGGTGAAGCCGAATTCGCTTACCGGTACCGCAAATTCGTGATGGAAGGTTACGAATGCGAATATGCTTTGGACGGTCCCATTGACGAACCGGTATTGCGTTATGCCTACGTACTCCTGATGTGGGCGGAAGCCTTGGCACAGCTGGATGACCTAAACGGTGCGGCTGAGAAAGTGAACCAGATTCGCGGCCGTGTGTCGGTAGAAATGCCGCCTTATACTTTCACCGACAAAGAAGACGCATTGGAAAAGATCCGCAACGAATCCCGCAGGGAACTTTGCAACGAAGGAGTAAACTTTTACGAAGAGCTTCGTTGGGGAACCTTACGTGCCACGAAGTACACGGACGGTTACATGAACTACATCGCAGGTTCAAAGACGTGCAACGGCATTCAGAGTAGCGGCAACGGTGGTGTGAAATGGTCGGAAAGCAACGACTATAGCATCTTTCCGGTGCCGAGGGCTGAAATAGAAAAGAACCCGAATCTGAAAAAAACACCGGGCTGGCTTTATTAATCAGTGAATGAGATACAAGAAAATAAGGAGGGAAAGCGAAAAGCAATCCCTCCTTATTCTTATCCAATCGTCTCAAACTTCCCAAACTATTTCTTCTTCTTCACTTCTTCCCACGGAATAGGTTTGGTATCCAAATTCGCTCCACATTCCTTATTAAAGCGTTCCGTAGCCAGTTCAAACAACGCATCAAAAGTGGGTCTCAAATGTTTGCTTCCACTCTTAATTCCAGGACGGGCGGCCTTTCTATTATACGTATCATTCACTTCACGCATCAAGACCTGCAAGGCCCGCGCTTGTTCATGACTACGCATAAAAAGCTTTTCCATTCGTTCAGAGCCCATCATATTGAGCACTTCCCCTCCAT
>CALUIQ010000137.1 GCA_944320735.1 uncultured Bacteroides sp.
TTTCCCCTGCCTTCGTTGATTTCCAAGCCGGAATGTCCGCCGCGCAAGCCTTTTAATACCAATTTACGGGCAACCAAACCATCTGCCGGTGCTTCTTCCTTGTACTCCAAGGTGGCCGTGAGGTCGATGCCGCCGGCGCAACCGATGTAGAGTTCGCCTTCTTCCTCCGAGTCCAGGTTCAGCAGGATGTCTCCTTGCAGTACGCCCGGCTTCAAACCAAACGCGCCGTACATACCCGTTTCCTCATCTTTCGTAATGAGTACTTCCAGCGGCCCGTGTTTCACGTCTGTAGCTTCCAGCACCGCCATAGCCACGGCAACGCCCAGTCCGTCATCGGCTCCCAAAGTCGTTCCCTTGGCTTTTACCCAGTCACCGTCCACATAAGTTTCGATGGGGTCTTTCGTAAAGTCGTGGACGGTGTCGTTGTTCTTCTGCGGCACCATATCCATATGGGCTTGCAGGATGACGCCTTTGCGGTTTTCCATTCCCGGCGTGGCCGGCTTGCGGATGATGACGTTGCCCGCCTCGTCCACCAACGATTCCAAGCCAAGCCCTTTGCCAAAGTTGACCAAGAATTCGGTCACTTGTTCTACGTGTCCCGACGGGCGGGGTATCTGTGTCAATGAATAGAAATGCTTCCACACGTTTTGTGGAGCCAGTTGTAAGATTGTGCTCATAGGTATGAATATTAATAGTTTCTCGACAAAGATAAGATTATATTTCAAGATAACATACAGGAGAGGGAGAGTTTTATGCTAAAACTTCCTGCAGTTTTGGTTTAAAGGGACTTGAGTTTTGATTTAAAGGGACTGCAGTCCTCATTAAAAGGGACTGTGGACAAGTTTTAAGGAAGCGAAGTTTTTTTCTTACGGACAAAGCCCTTTCCGCAAATTATTATTATTTTTGGCCTGCAAAACAGAACAAGAAAAGAATCTATGAGCAGTAGGATATTATCCGTAGGAGTCTTTATGGCGTTGATGTTGTCGTCCCTGCTGGCCGGACACCGCGGGTATTGCAGCGCAAAGGAAGCGATAACCAACGATTTGACCCAAGCCTTGATGCGTACTTGGGAAGAAAAGCGGGACAACATTGTCACGCAAGATTCTATCCGGGCATACCGACAGCTTCGGCAAGCCTCGGACGGACCCGTGTGGCTGGCCATTGCCGACAGAAGACTGTGCCGACACTTGAAAAATGAAAAGCTGAGAGAGAAAGCTTTCCTTTCGTTCGATGTGGTCGATGCGGTTTGTCCCGACACGCAAGCAACGAACGAGTTTATCACCAGCGACACGCTCATCGTAAACAATCAGGCAACAGGGGCAACCCTTGCCGTCAAGAGTTGCGCCCGCCTTTCCGTGGCCGCCATATTCCGTATGTCCGACCAGCGTTGGTCGTCCTTGTTGGCTCTTTCCGCCTTGCTTTGGATGATTGGCTTCAAATACTTTGCCCGCAGAAGGCTGACCGGAAACGGCGAGCCGCAAAGCTACGGAGGGCTTACTTATTCGGAGGAAGAACGTTGCTTCTACGATGCGCGTCGCGTCCCGCTGCACCTCACCCCGATGCAACACCAATTGTTGCTGATGCTTTGGGAAAATCCTTCCCATTCGGTGCCTAAAGAAGAGCTGTGCGCGGCCCTATGGCCGAAGAAAGAGGATGCCAACGACACGCTCTACACGTTGGTGCGGCGGCTGAAACCGATACTTGAATCTTGCAGCGGGCTTCAGATTGTGGCTCATCGGGGAAGAAACTATTCGTTGGAAACCAAATAGATAGGCGATTGTCAGAATAATGTCAGGAAGATGTCAGCCCCATTTTCTGCCGTAGAATGAGCGGGGACGTAACTTTGCGCTCAAATTAAAACGAAAGCGCAATGAAACGTATCAGCCTACTTTTTATCTTGGGCCTGTCCGCCCTCGCCGCGTCGGCTCAAAACGAAACGCAAACCGTCAAGCTTCAAGAAGTGGAAGTGAAAGCGGCCAAAGTAATTCATAAGCCCGACGGGCAAACCATTTATCCCACCGAAGCGCAAAAGAAGGCTTCGCATTCGGGCTACAGCATCTTGCAGAAACTCTCTTTGCCCAACATCCGGGTGGACGAAGTCGCTCAAAACTTGTCTACCATTGACGGACGAGGAAGCGTCCAATTGCGCATCAACGGCATTGTGGTGGGGCGGGCGGAAATGCTGGCGCTCGCTCCCGAAAGCATCAACCGGATAGACTTCATCGACAATCCCGGGGTGCGGTACGGCGAAGGCATCGCTTGTGTCATCAACATCCTGACCCGGCGGAACGATAACGGATACACGGTCGGCTTCGACCTTACCCAGGCGCTGACCACAAAGTTTGGCAATGACTTGGCCTACGCGAAGTGGAATGCCGGGAAAAGCGAACTTTCGCTGAGCTATGACTTCGGCTACAAGGATTTCAAAGGGAACCGCACGGACGAAACGGCCCATTATCAATTGACGGATGGCTCTATCCATACTATCGAACGCCGTGATATCGCTTCGCGCAGCCGGAATTTCAATCACGGTTTGCAATTGAAATACAACCTGGCCGATTCTGCCAACTATGTATTCCAAGCCCTACTGAGTGCCGACTTTTCAAATGTCCCCGGCAACTATCAGCACAAACAAATCGTAGACGGAAGCCGACAATACCTCGCCACCCGCCAAGAGAAGAATCATAGCTCCAGCCCTGTCTTAGACCTTTACTATTTCCGGCAACTGACTCCCCGCCAGTCATTGACGCTGAATGCCGTGGGGACTTATATCGGCACTTCGCTTCATAGCAGCTACGACGAAGGTTCGCCCTATACTTACGATGTAGACGGAAAGACTTATTCGTTCGTGGGCGAAGCCATCTACGAAAACCGTCTGAATCCCTTTACATTGACGGCCGGGATAAACTATATGCAGAAATACACGGATAACACGTATTCGGGGGACGTCAACTCCGTCAACCCAATGCACAACCGCAACGCCTATGCTTTTGCCGAGCTAAAAGGCGCGGTAGGCCCCGTAAGATATACGGCGGGAGTGGGAAGCAGCTATCTGGATTACAGGCAGCAAGCGGACAAATATCATTATTGGCTGTTCCGTCCGAAGGCGTCCCTTGCATATAATCCCACGCAAGCCGTCCAGTTGAGATATGATTTCCAAATAAGCGAGCACGTTTCGCAAGTGGCGATGATCAGTAACACCACCATCCGCAATAACAGTATGGAGTGGACGCGAGGGAATCCGAACATCCGGCCCAACCGTGTGCAAGAGCACAGCTTCCAACTCTCGTACACCCATCCCCGCATCCAGGCTTTTCTTCAGGCGTACGGAAAACTCAACCACCGTCCCAATATGGCGGCCTACCTGCGTACGGAAGACAACCGTTTCGTTTATACCCAACTCAACCAAAAGGAAATCGACGTGCTCCATCTGATGCTTTATGTCAATGGGTGGATTATTCCCGACAAGCTTTCGATGGCGCTTTCCGGCACGCTCTTCCGCTGCTTCAATTTCGGACAAGACTATACGCACTGCAAGACGTTCTATTCGGGCAACGCCCAAGTGCAAGCATACCTGGGCAAATTTACCCTTTCCGCCTTCGTGGACAGTGGTTTCCGTTTCCTCGAAGGCGAGACCGAAGGCTTCAACGGAATGTTTACTTACCTGAACGCGGCTTATCGGCACAAGAACTTGAACTTGTCGCTCACTTGGCAACAGCCGCTGAATCCGCACTACAAGCAATCGCAGTCGGACGTGTACAACCGTTATGTCCGGAAAACCACCACGCTCCATTGCCGTGACTTAGGGAATTTGGTCAACCTGAACATCGCTTGGAAATTCTCGCAAGGACGTGCTTATAAGAACATCCATCGGAACATAAATCGGAAAGCGGATAAAGATACCGGCATCTTGCGATAGAAAAGTTTTTTCCTTGCGCAATTCTGCCCGAATTCGGAGGTTTTCCCGCAAAAATTTGCTAAGTTTGCGGCTATCAACATAAAAACTTGGAATCACTATGTTTGCAAAAGAGACTTATGTACAACGCCGGGCGCAGCTGAAGAAGGCTGTCGGTTCGGGCGTGTTGTTATTCTTGGGTAATGACGAGCAGGGGCTGAACTACGAGGACAACACCTTCCGTTATCGTCAGGACTCCACGTTCCTTTATTATTTTGGCCTGTCGTTTGCCGGCTTGTCGGCGGTTATCGACATCGACGAAGACCGTGAAATCATCTTCGGGGATGAACTGACCATCGACTACATCGTGTGGATGGGGACGCAACCCACGTTGCACGAAAAGGCATCGGCTGTAGGCATTTCGGACACACGTCCTTCGGCTGAGTTGGTTGACTACCTGCACAAGGCTGTACAACGCGGGCAAACCATTCACTACCTGCCGCCCTACCGGGCCGAACACAAACTGAAGCTGATGGACTGGTTGGGCACGCCGCCTGTACGCCAGGAAGGTTCTGTTCCATTTATCCGGGCCGTAGTGGCGCAGCGCAACCGCAAGACACCGGAGGAGATTGCCGAGATAGAAAAGGCTTGTGACGTGACGGCCGATATGCACATTGCCGCTATGAAGTTTATTCGTCCGGGTATGTATGAATATGAGGTAGTGGCCGAGATGAACCACGTGGCAGAGAGCCATAACTGCGAATTGTCCTTCGCTACCATTGCCACTATCAACGGGCAGACGTTGCACAACCATTATCACGGAAACAAAATAGAGTCCGGCCAACTGTTCTTGATTGATGCCGGAGCCGAATTGCCGTCGGGCTATTGTGGTGATATGTCATCTACCATTCCCGTAGACAAGACCTTTACTCCCCGCCAACGTGCTGTTTATGAGATTCAAAACCGTATGCACTTGGAAAGCGTCAAGGCGTTGAGGCCGGGCATTCCTTATATGGATGTCTACGACCTTTCGGCCCGTGTAATGGTAGAAGGCTTGAAAGACTTGGGCCTGATGAAAGGAAATGCCGAAGACGCAGTTCGGGAAGGTGCCCACGCTTTGTTCTATCCGCACGGCTTGGGCCATATGATGGGGCTGGATGTACACGATATGGAGAATCTGGGCGAAGTGTGGGTAGGCTACGACGGGCAGCCCAAGAGCACCCAGTTTGGCCGCAAGAGCCAACGTTTGGCCATCCCCTTGCAACCCGGATTCGTGCACACCGTTGAGCCGGGCATTTACTTCATTCCTGAACTGATAGACTTGTGGCGCGGACAGAAGAAGTTTACCGACTTCATTAATTACGATAAGGTAGAAGAATACCGTCACTTCGGCGGCATCCGCAACGAAGAGGATTATCTCATCACGGAGACCGGTTCACGTCGTTTGGGTAAGAAGATACCGCTCACGCCGGAAGAAGTGGAAGCACTTCGATGATGATTAATGGTCGATGATTAGTCTATTTTTCAGCCGCAGATAACGCGGATTACACGGATTTTTAAGGGGCTTCGCCCAAATGCTTGTCATTAGCTGAAAATATAAAATCTGTGTCATCCGCGTTATCTGCGGCTGAAAAATAGGTCTGGCTAAATCCTGATTGGTTACTAAGCCATTAATCAC
>CALUIQ010000138.1 GCA_944320735.1 uncultured Bacteroides sp.
CCGGTAGCTATGCGGCATATCGCCACCTTCTCTTTTGGCAGAGAGGGCACCCAAGAACCCGTACCCGAAATGAGCGCTTCTTCTCCGATGCGCCACGAAATATTTCCGCTACTGCAGATGGTCAGATTGGCATCGCCCACACGATGCGCTTGTTGTAGAAACAATTCTATTTCTTTATCAGTTATCATAATGCTTTCTTGTATAATTCGTAAATAATTTCTTGTGTGACTTCACGAGGATTGCCCGGAGTGCAGACATCTTCGAATGCGGCTTTGGCCAAACGTTCCAAATCGCTTTCCTTGATGCCCAATTCGGACAGATGTTGCGGGATGCCTACACGGATGGCCAGCTCTTTGACCGCCTTGACCGCTGCATCAGCAGCTTCTTTCAAGTCCATTCCCGGTTGGAATACCCCCATGGCTTTGGCTATTTCCTGGTATTTCTCCAACGCTGCCGGAGCATTGAACTCCATAATCAACGGAAGCAACAAGGCGTTTGCCACACCGTGCGGGATGTCAAAAATGGCTCCAAGCGGATGTGCCATACCGTGGACTACGCCCAATCCCACGTTTGAAAACGCCATACCGGCGATGTATTGTGCCACGGCCATTCCGTTGCGTGCCTCTTCATTCTGGGGCTCGTTGACAGCGGTTTCCAGGTAGCGGTTAATCATTTCGATGGCCTTGATTTCAAACATGTCGCTCATTTCCCAAGCGCCTTTGGTGATTAAGCCTTCAATGGCATGGGTCAATGCGTCCATTCCTGTGGCGGCAGTCAAGCTTTTCGGCAAAGAATACATTAACTCTGCGTCTATCAAAGCCACCGCCGGAATGTCGTTCGGATCCACGCAAACCATTTTCTTGTGGTTCACCTCATCGGTAATTACATAATTGATGGTTACTTCAGCGGCGGTTCCGGCTGTTGTCGGCAAGGCTATAATGGGCACAGACTTCTTTTGGGTATTGGCGGTACCTTCCAAAGAAACGACATCGGCGAAATTGGGATTGTTGGTAATGATGCCTACGGCTTTGGCCGTGTCAATGGACGAACCTCCGCCAATGGCCACAATCACGTCCGCACCTGAAGCGGCAAAAGCTTCTACACCCGCTTTCACATTAGTTACGGTAGGATTGGGCTTAATCTCGCTAAACACTTCAAAGGGGATTCCGGCCTCGCGTAGTACGTCCAACACTTTGTCTGCCACTCCGAATTTTATCAAATCCTTATCTGTAACTACCAATGCTTTGTGCAGTCCCAGACGTTTCATTTCGTTGGGGAGCTGCTTACGAGCTCCCGGACCGAAATAAGACACTTCATTTAATATGAAACGATTTATCATAAGCTAATATACAAAACAAATTCGTATGACTTATTTAACACTATTATTTATAAATAGGACCGTATGCGGCGCATGCGCGATAGTCGGCGCCTTCCTTGTCCATGCCAAAGGCATTCCAAGCGGCAGGACGGAAGATGTCTTTTTCATCTACGTTGTGCATGCATACCGGAATACGAAGCATAGAGGCCAATGTAATCAGGTCGGCACCGATATGTCCGTAGCTGATGGCACCGTGGTTGGCTCCCCAGTTGTTCATAACGGAATATACATCGCGGAATGCCGGTTTGTCGCACAAGCGAGGAACAAACCAAGTCGTAGGCCAAGTGGGGTCGGTGCGCTTGTTCAGCACTTCAAAGATTTCAGGGTCTACATCGGCGGTCCAACCTTCGGCAATTTGCAGTACGGGGCCTAAGCCTTTCACTATATTCAGTCGGGACATCGTGACAGGCATGCCACCCTTTGACAAGAAGTTGCTGGAGAAACCACCTCCACGGAAGTAGTCACGGTCTGCAGGCAGCCAATTCGTAGCTTTCAGACAAGCTTCCGCGTCTTTGTCGGTCATCTCCCAACAAGGTTTCATACAAGGTTCACCTGCGGCGTTGACACTTTCTCCCGTAGCGTCCAGTGTCGTGGCTCCGGAGTTAATCAAGTGTATCATACCGTTTGCGGCCAGTCCGGTCAGTTCTTTGCCTGTCACACGCTTCACGGCTTCGGGGCTCCAATATGTGCGCACATCGCTGAACATCTGTCCGCATCCGGTCAGCAGGTTGCCGAACAACATGGCTACTGCGTTGCACGAGTCGTTCTCTGTAGCCAGCACATAGGCTTTGCGTATGCCGTTCCAGTCGAATGTGCTGCACATCAATGCCTCGGTAAAGTCTCCATTCGGTTTCCAGTCAGTCCATTGGCGTTGTCCTTGGAAGCCTGCCGCAATGGCGTGGTGTCCGATAGCTTCTTCCTTGAAGCCCAGTTCGCGAAGTCTTGGGTTGCCTTGCATCAAGTCGCGTACAATGAGGGTCATCTTTACGACAAATTCCCAGTCAGCGTCTTTCTGTTCGCGTGTCTTTTGCCGTTCGGGGCGGTTCTTGTCCCAGCCTTCTTTGGGCTTGCAGTATTTTTCTGCCCAAGCCATGGCTTTTTCATATTCTTCGTGGTCGTAGATGCCCTCTTCCATACGGCGCAAGATTTCCGTCTCGTCCACGCTTTCGTTCCGCATACCCAAATAAGTCTGGAAGAAATCCTGGTTTACGATACTTCCCGCGATGCCCATACATTGGCTTCCGATGGACAGATAGCTTTCTCCGCGCATTTCTGCCACGGCAACAGCAGCACGCGCCCAGCGCAGAATCTTTTCTGCCACATCGGCGGGAATGGAGTTGTCATCAATGTCCTGTACATCGTGTCCGTAGATGCCGAATGCAGGCAAGCCTTTTTGAGCATGTCCGGCCAATACAGCGGCCAAATATACAGCTCCCGGGCGTTCCGTGCCGTTGAATCCCCACACAGCCTTCGGCCAATACGGATTCATATCCATAGTTTCCGAACCGTAGCACCAGCAAGAGGTGACAGTCAGGGTTGCGCCGACGCCTTCGCGCTCAAACTTCTCGGCACAAGCCGCACTTTCACCTACACGGCCTATGGTGCCGTCGGCTATCACACATTCTACCGGCTTGCCGTCGGCATATCTCACTTGTGAGGAAATCAGTTCGGCTACAGCCTTTGCCAAACACATTGTCTTTTCTTCCAAACTCTCGCGTACGCCTCCTTGCCGACCATCTATCGTCGGGCGGATGCCAATTTTAGGATACTTGCTCATGGTATAAAAAATGTTTTTTAGTTAGTTAATACTGTAATACTGATTGCAAAGTTCTTACAGCAGGCAAATATAGCGGTTTTCTTTTTTCTTTCAGTTGCACTATTTCGGCAAATAATAGTACAATATCGACTTTTTGCGTATATTTGCCGCATTAAGAAGTGGAAACCATGAATTACGACATAGACCAAATGCTTTTTCTCGTCCTTCATATTGGCGAGGCTCACTGCCAGGCAAACTGGAATTACAAGGATATCTGCAGCCCGTTTACACGTATGTATTACGTTACCGAGGGATATGCCCAGATTCTATTGCCTGACAAGACACAGGACTTGCGTCCCGGTTTTATGTACATCATCCCGGCTTTTACTCCGCACAGCTATGTTTGTCAAGAAGTGTTCAGCCATTACTATATACATATATATAATGAGTCCGGGCATGATATTCTGGAAGATTGGATTCTGCCTACGGAGGTTGAACCCGAAAGTGGCATATTGCCTCGCATCAAGAAATTGCATGCCCTGTGTCCGGGAATGGAACTTACGCAGCCGGATCCTCAGTATTATGACAACAGCTCTTCATTGAGTCAGAATATCCAGAAGAACAAGCAACGGGAGTTGTATGCCAGGGTGGAGTCTCGTGGCATTATTTATCAGTTGTTGGCGCAATTCTTGCATGGAGCGATTCCTAAGCGATACGTAGAAGACGAGCGCATCACTAAAATGTTGGAGTACATCCGTGCCAACCTGAACACTACGCCTGACATCGATGCTATGGCTGCCCTTTCGTGCCTTTCTAAGGACCATTTGATAAGGGTATTCAAGCGGGAAATGAAGATGACCCCTACCGCCTACATCAATAAGAAAAGAATGGAAAAGGCACAACTCCGTTTGGTGACCGAAACAACTCCCGTCAAGGAGATTGCCTTTCAGTTGGGCTTCAGGGACCAGACTTACTTTAATCGTGTGTTTAAGCAAGTAACCGGGCAGACTCCTTTGGACTATCGGAAGGCTGCCCGCAGTATGGTTTAAATTCGTATAAAGTCCCAAAAGTTCTCAGGCGTTACAACTTCGTACAGAGCCGGGGAGTAGCTATCGGCAAATGTACGGGGTAGTTTGCTCTTTGTCCGTGGATTCCATTTAAATTCAAAGGTTCGGAGCATTCCATCCTCTTCTTCAATGAGGTCGATTTCTTGTTGCTCATGTGTGCGCCAAAAATACAGATTCGCATATTGGGAAGCATAGGAGTTTCGTTTAATCCGTTCGCTGACCATCAAATTTTCCCATAAGCTTCCTACGTCTGAACGTAGTTGCAAGGGGGCAAAGTTTGCAAGGATTGCATTGCGTATGCCGTTGTCATAGAAATAAATTTTTTTCCCTTTCTTGATTTCGTTAGCCATGTCCAAGGACGATGAACCTGTGACAATTACTTGGGTATTCAGCCGTAAGTCTGCAATGAGTTTAAGGATAAGTCCAATATTCTTGACGCGCTGAGCTTCATCAATGAGTACCAATTCGTATGCGGATAGCATATTGGCGAGTTCAGTGGAAGTTTTTTTTTCGATTGAAGTCTGAAATGATTTTAGGTTCAATGCTTCTCTTGATCATGGCTTTTTGTTTGCAAAAATACCGAATTTTGCGATTGTAACCACAAAATTCGGCTTAATTTTGCGATTGTAACCACAAAATTCGGTCGAATTTTGCGATTTGCAGTTTCCTCCTTCTTCGTTTTTCGCCTATTTACCACGTAATAGGTGTCTCGCCATGTGCTTCCAAATAAGCATTGGTACGGCTGAAGTGTTTGTTGCCAAAAAAGCCGTTGTAAGCGGATAGGGGAGAGGGATGGGCTGAAGTCAATACCAAATGTTTGTTGCGGTCAATGAAAGCTCCCTTGCGTTGGGCATAGGCTCCCCATAGAATAAACACCAAATGTTCTTTCTCTTCAGCCAGTAAGCGTATGACGGCATCGGTGAAAGTTTCCCAACCGCGACCTTGGTGTGAGCCGGCTTGATGGGCGCGTACCGTAAGGGTTGCGTTGAGCAGCAATATGCCTTGTTGAGCCCAGCGGGTCAGATTTCCTGTGGTGGGCATATCTGTGCCGATGTCTTCTTTTATTTCTTTGAAGATATTTATTAAGGAAGGAGGAAAGGGTATGCCATCGTTGACAGAGAAACACAGGCCATGGGCTTGTCCTGGGCCATGATAGGGGTCTTGGCCTATGATGACTACTTTCACCTTGTCGAATGGGCAGAGGTTGAAAGCGTTGAAGATGAGACGTCCCGGAGGATAGACCGGCCCTTTGGCATATTCTTCGCGAACAAAGTCCGTCAGTGTGCGGAAATAATCTTTGTCGAACTCCGGTTGCAGGCGTGCTTTCCAGCTTTCTTCTATTTGTACGTTCATAATTAGGATGCTTTGCTTAATTCCGATTGCAAATTAACGCAGATTTTTGCAAATAGAGAAGCGTTGTCTGCTTTTTGTGTCTTATGTGTAGTCATTGGGCGGATTTCACCCAATACCCGTTGCCATACCTCGTATGCACCCTCCTGCCCACCTGAGCTAACAGGCGGCTGAACGCCGTACACGTGCAGTCACGCAACGCCGCCGGATTCTTCCGCTTCAGCGTGGCGTAGATGTCGGCGGCGGACATCAGCCGTGCGCCTTCCTCGCCCGCTTCGGCAAAACGGAAACAGGTGCTTATCAGCTCCTCGGCGGGGGTGATGCGGTAGAAAGCCCGGTTGTTTTCTTGGATGGCGGCTTCTTCTTCTTTGCTGAACCAAGAACGTTCACCTTGGGCAAGCTCGTATTTCAGTTGGGCGTAAAGCTGGTCGTATTCAATGGGCGTGGTGCAGTCTATCGGCTTCGTCACCTCCACACAGATGAACCGGCGGCTTCCCGTCAGGTCGGTCAGCAAGTCCGTGCGGTTGCTCGTGCCGATGAAGGAAGCGATTCTTGGCAGCGGTTCGGCATTGCGCTTGTAGGCACGGCGGATGCGCAGGCTCTCCATCTGCATCAGGTTTTTCAGTTGGGGCATCCTCGTGGCGGGCAGGCGGTCGAACTCGTCCAGGTTGATTAAGCCGTAGGAGGCGAGCTTGTTCTCCGCACCGCTTGCGTTGGTCAGGTCGAAACTCTCCGTGAAGTAGTCCTGCAAGGGCTTGGGGAGCAGCATCCGGCAGAAAGTGGACTTGCCCAAACCTTGCTTCGTGCTGATGAGGATGGGAGCGACACTGTTGGGGCGTTGGTTCTCCATTCCGCAGTTCATCCATTGGGCGGCGTTGCCCAACATCCAACGGTGGAAGCCGTTTATCCACAAGGGTTGGTCGGAGATGCGTTGGGCAAGCTCCGTTACCCGGTCTTTCCCGTCCCATTGGGGCAGGTGCTCAAAGTATAAAGCAAACGGGTGGTAGGCGGGCACGTTCTCCGACTCGATGTAGCGTTTCACGTCCCTGTCCCAGCACTCGATGCCTTCGCCAATGGCATTCAAGGCGATGCTGTTCAGCGTGCGGGTATCCACGGGCGTATATATTAAGTGGTGTCCGTCGTCCACGGCATCGGGATTCAGCTTGGCACACTCCGCCCGGTCCGTCAGCTTGTTGTAGCGAAAGACATAGTTTAATTTCAAGTAGCGCACCAAGTTTTGCATCATCTGTCGTTGCTTCGACGGCTTTGCTTCGCTTTGATTAGGCTTTTCCTTGGCGGAAGTATTGTCTTTGCGGGACATTGGCAAGACTCTGACACGCGGGTCAACCACCCCGTCCGGCTTCTCTTCCGTCCATTGGATGACTTCCCCATTGGCGTTCAGGCTGAACATCAGGGGCTCTTGCCCCTTGTTGTGTTCGGGGTTCCACGTCATACGTACGCTGAACTCGCCCTTGTCCAGCGTGATGAAGGCTTCCCCTTCGGGCATATGGGCGCACGCCTGTTGCAGGCTCAGCAGGAGTTGATAGTAGGATGATTGGTCTTGTTGCGCGGGCTTTTCGTTTT
>CALUIQ010000139.1 GCA_944320735.1 uncultured Bacteroides sp.
TGGAGGAATTGGTGAACACCTCTAACATCATGTGCCGCTTGCTTCCGTAGAGGCAATAAGCCACATGCTGGTGGAGTTGCCAATGGGAGCGCAATTTCTTCTGAAAATAATCGGGGTCGGTAAATTCTGCGATATTCTGAAATTCGTCTACGCAAACCACGATTTTCAATTCTTTCTCTTGGGCTATCTTTTCAGCAAGGTCGAGTACTTCATCGGGATTACGCTTGACTTCTTCCCAATCGAAGTCGATTGAGATTTCATTTGTCGGGTCTGGGCTGACGGTGATTTTCGGAACAAGGCGTGAGAAGAACTTCTTGGTATTCTCTATGGCTTCTTCCCATCGGGTGGAGGTTGCCGAAATGACTTTTTGCGCCAGCAGGGAATAGAAATGTTCTTCGTTGCGGACGTTGAAAAGGTCGATGTGGCAGACGCGTAGCTTCTTGTCTTGCTCCATCGCCAGTTGGACGGCCTTGTTTACAAGCGAGCTTTTGCCCCAACGGCGGGGAGAGATGATAATGGTGTTCACCAACGAGGTAAAGCTCTGGAGCAAATGAGCGGTTTCCTGTTCCCGGTCGGTGAAGTTCTTCTCGGTGGCTATTTTCCCAAAGACAAACGGAGTTTCCATACTTTTTCCTGCTATTTATATTCTATCGCAAATATAGAACAAAAAGTGTAATTACACAAGTTGTTATTACATAAAGTGTAATGGCTCTTGGCTGTTGATAAAGGTCTCTTTAGGATTAAGAAGTGGCAGAATTCCGGATTTGTCATCTATTTTCTTATTCAAAATCCTCTCTCCATTATATAGGCTTAGCGGTTATACTCCTATATGTCATTCGTTTCGTAATGTGTTTATTATGAAATAGATAGGGGTGATGGCCTGTTGGACTCTATTAAATGTCCGGTTTAATAGGGCTGTTTTGCCAGTCCTCTCCTAGCAGGACTGCAGTCCTTCCTTAATAGGACTCGAGTCCTCCCTTAATGGGACTGCAGTCCTCATTTAAAGGGACTGGGCGGAAGGTTTGATGTAGGTGAAATGTAAAACTATTGTACTTGTCCGATAATCCACTTGTCTGCTCTTGGCGATATTCTCATTGATTATTCCCGGACATGCGCTGAACCGTGTGGCTCGTAAGGAGGCAAAGGAGGCAGCTCATGTTTAAGGAACTGAATCCGTTGCTTCATAGCGAGCTTCGCTTGGCGGTGGTGTCATTGCTGATAGGTGTAGAGGAGGCCGACTTTGTCTACATCCGTCAGCAGACGGGAGCCACGGCGGGTAACCTGAGTGTGCAGATTGACAAGCTGAGCAAGGCGGGCTATGTGGAGGTGACCAAAACCTTTAAGGGGAAGATGCCTTGCACGCTCTGCAAGATTACCCCTCAAGGCGTGAATGCCTTCGAGGAATATGTGGAGGCGTTGAAGTCGTATATAAAATTGTAGGGTGGGGGAAGTTGATAGAATGCTTACGATACAGACCGCTAATAAATCTGTACTGCCGATATTTCGTCCAAAATAAATGACGCCACTGCCGATATTTGGCTTAAAATGAACGATTGTACTGCCGATATTCCTGATATGGGTTGAAAGACTACCTCAACACTTCATCCATACGCACATCCAGTGTTTCCGTCGGTACTTCCTCCAATAGTTGGAAAGGGAAGCAGATGCCTATCTTGTAAGTGTGGGGAAGACGGGGAAGGAGACGGTCGTAGTAACCTTTGCCGCGTCCCAATCGGTTGCCGTGGGTATCGAACGCCACACCGGGGATAATGGCTAAGTCGATGGAGTCGTAATCCGTGAAAGGTTCGCCTACGGGTTCTTCTATGCCGTAAGCTCCTTTCTTTAAGTCTGCGGGACCGGTATAGTGGCGCAATTCAAGGTCATCACCGATAACCACGGGCAATAGTATCTGTTTGTGCGCACTCCATTTCCGGATGAAGTCGTGCGTGTTGACTTCATCCGGGAGGGAGTAATATAATAATAAGGTATGGGCGGTACGAAAAACGGGATGCGCTTCGAGTCGGTTCAGTACGTCAGCAGACGCTTGCGTAATGGAAGCCGCGTGCAGGGTTTTTAATCCGGCCACATACTTGCGCAGTTCTTTCTTGTTTGGATTCATCTTTTGCCTCGTTTGCTATATTTTCTTCCGGAGCTTTCGGGAAAGCTTCGCCTTTCTCCAATATCTCCAGTGCCTTCAGCACCGTCGCGTCGCTTTGGTTGATGTAGCGAATGTATGGCTCGATGCCTTGGATGTTGTAGATGATGTTTCCGTAGAGGTTCTTTTCGAGCAACTTGCGGGACTTGTTTATCAGCAGGTTGCGTCGTTTCACGCCTTTTTGGGCGGCAAAGCGGACAAACTGCTCCATGATGTTTTGCTTCTTCAGGTAGTCCAACAATGCTTTTTCATCTTCAAACTCGCTCAGCTTGGCGCGGTTGTGGTCGGTGTATTGGAAGCAGTATTGGCGGAGGATTCCTTTGTTGCCCACTTCTATCAGGTAAGAAGTTACTCCGGTGGTGTCTTGCGGCACAAATACGTCCGGCATGATGCCTCCGCCGCCGTAGACGGGACGTCCCAAAGAGGTGTAATATGTAAGGCTCTTGTCCAACTTCACGCTGTCTTTGGAGAAGAACTCGCCGTGCTCGTAGCGGGTGAGCCAATCCATCTCGTACTCACTGTCCTTGCCGTTCTCGTAAGGACGTTGGATGCACCGGCCCGAAGGCGTGTAGTAGCGGGCGATGGTCAGGCGGATGGCAGAACCGTCGCTAAAGTCAATCGGTTGTTGTACCAAACCTTTGCCGAACGAACGGAGTCCCACGATGGTGCCGCGGTCGTTGTCCTGGATGGCTCCGGCAAAAATCTCGCTGGCTGAGGCTGAACCTTGGTCTATCAATACGACCAACGGCATCTCCTGGCAGCTTCCCGTACCGTTGGCATACTCTTCCATACGCGGGTATTTGCGTCCTTGGGTATAGACGATGAGCTTGCCTTGTGGCAGAAACTCGTTGACCATGCGGATGGCCGCCTCCATATAGCCGCCCGTGTTTTCGCGCAAGTCAATTACGAGCCCCTTGCAGTTTTGGTGGGTCAGCAAGGCGATGGCGTTCAGCAGTTCCACGTGGGTGGTGCGGCCAAACTTGCTGATTTGGATATAGCCATAGTCCTCGTTCAGCATGTAAGCGGCATCGATGGTGTTTTGGGGAATATCGCCACGGGTAACAACGAAGTCCAGCAAC
>CALUIQ010000140.1 GCA_944320735.1 uncultured Bacteroides sp.
GTGCGCTCGCTCTTGGTGGTGGTCATCATCTCCTCCACAATCTTCTCGATGGTGTCGGCCTCGCTCTCGATGGCGCCGGTCAAGGGCCAGCATCCCAAGGTGCGGAAGCGTATCTTCTTCATCTGAATCTTGTCGCGGTATTGTTCGGGCAGGCGGTCGTCATCGGGCATGATGAGGTTGCCGTCTATTTCTACCACCGGACGTTCCTTGGCAAAATACAAGGGTACAATGGGGATGTTCTCCAAGCGGATGTATTGCCAGATGTCCAGCTCCGTCCAGTTGCTCAGGGGGAACACGCGGATGCTCTCACCCTTGTGGATGCGGGCATTGTAGATGTCCCACAGCTCCGGACGCTGGTTCTTGGGGTCCCACTGGTGGAAACGGTCGCGGAAAGAGAAGATGCGCTCCTTGGCACGCGACTTTTCCTCGTCACGGCGCGCACCTCCAAAGGCTGCGTCAAACTTATACTTGTCCAAGGCATGAAGCAGGGCCTGAGTCTTCATCAAATCGGTATGCACCTTGCTGCCGTGGGTGAAAGGGCCTACCCCGGCTTTGAACGCTTCCATATTGCTCTCCACAATCAGGTTCCAACCATACTTCTTGGCATATTCGTCACGGAACTGAATCATCTCCTTGAACTTCCATTTGGAGTCGATGTGCATCAACGGGAAAGGCACCTTGCCGGGATAGAAAGCCTTCTCGGCCAACCGCACCATGACAGATGAATCCTTGCCGATGCTATAGAGCATAACCGGATTCTCAAACTCCGCCGCCACCTCGCGGATAATGTGGATGGACTCTGCTTCGAGTTCCTTCAAGTGGCTCAATTTATATTCTTCCATTGTTATCTGTTTATTTCTTCTGAATTTTGGGTAAAATAAGCTCCAACAACTTGCCTACCGACTCTTCCACACTGAGCACGGACGTGTCGAGCGTCAAAGCCGGATGCGCGGGTGCCTCAAACGGGGCGGAAATGCCGGTAAAGTTCTTTATCTCTCCCCGGCGTGCCTTGGCGTACAAGCCTTTCACGTCCCTGCGCTCACACTCCTCAATGGGCGTGCTGACATACACTTCCACAAAATCGTCCCGCCCGATGATGCGTGCAGCCATCTCACGGATGTCGTTATTGGGGCTGATGAACGCCGCCAGGGTCACGATGCCCGTATCTACAAACAATTTAGACACTTCGGCAATGCGCCGTATGTTCTCCACCCGGTCCGCCTCCGTAAATCCCAGATTGTTGTTGATGCCACTACGGATGTTATCTCCGTCCAAGATGCGGCACAGGATGCCCCGCTTGTGCAGCTCCCGCTCCAAGGCGATGGCTATCGTGCTCTTACCCGAACCACTCAGGCCGGTAAACCAAATCATCACGCCATGCTGGCCGAGCAATTCCTCTTTGTCTGCCCGCGTCAGCATCTTGTCGAATATCGGATATATATGTTCTTCCATATTATATATATGTATATTAACTTACCGCCGTGAAAGGCCATATCAACGGGATAAGACCTACGGAGATAATCATAACTATCAAATCCATCGGGATGCCTATCTTCACGAAGTCCGTAAACTTATAATTTCCGGCACCCTGCACAATCAGGTTGGTCTGATAACCGATAGGCGTGGCAAAACCGGCCGATGCCGCTATGCAGATGGCTATAAAGAAAGGCATCGGGTCGACTCCGAACTTTCCGGCGGTTTCCAACGCCAAGGGGAAAGCCAATGCGGCCGCGGCATTATTGGTCACCAACTCCGTGATAAGCAATGTCACAATATACAGCAAGGCAAGCGCGCCCCATGCTCCCAAGGAGCCGGACACGGTCTTGATGAAATTGGCTATCAGCGCCGCCAAGCCCGACTCTTCCATGGCCGCACTGATGGCAAAGGCGCAGGCTATCGTTATCAAGATATCCCAACTGATGTATTTCGTATATTTCTTGGGCGGAAAAAGTTTAAGCCAAGCCATCACCACCGCCGTGACCGAAGCGAAGAAGAACATGTCCATCTTCACCCGCGGAAAACTCTCTTGGAAGAAAGGCAACTCACCGATGGTGGCACCCACTATCATCACGATAAGAAGTGAAAAAGCTGTCCATTTCTTCCACACGGGCACTTGTCCGGCAGGTATTTCCTTCCCATTGGTCATCATCAGGAAGACGGACGAGTCGCCCCACGTCTTCGTGAATGCGTCATCGGCCAGCAAGACCAACGTGTCGCCTTCCTGCAAACGTACCTCGCCCAAATTCTCTGTAATCACTTGTCCGCCCTGGCGTATTTCCTTAATCTCAGCCCCGTAACGGCGTTTGAAGTCGAATGTCTTCAACTTGCGCTTCAAGCCCGGGAAACGGGAGGCAAGCACCACTTCCACCACGTGCTGTCCGCTTTCCTCGGCCGCGTCCGCCTCTTCTTCCTCAAAATTGTCGGGACGCGACTCCGGCAACATTTTTTTCGATGTAAGGATGATAAAAAGAAGTCCCACTATCGTGATAGGAATCCCGATGTATGCCAAGTCGAACATCTTCAAGCCTTCAAAGCCACGGTCTATCATCATGCCGTGCACCACCAGATTCGTAGAAGTGCCTATCAGCGTACACAAACCGCCTAAGATAGTGGCGTAGGAAAGCGGTATCAGGAACTTCGTACACGAAAGGCCGACGCGTCTTGACCAGTTTTTCAATATCGGCGCAAAGATGACCACCACGGGCGTATTGTTCAAGAATGCCGAGAAAGCACTTACAATGGGAAGGATGCGCATCTGCGCCTTGGCCACAGAAGTTTTCTCACCGGGCAAAAGTTTTTTCACCACGGCACTCAACGCTCCGCTCTGTCGGATGCCCTCGCTCACGAGGAACAGCAAAGCCACCGTAATCATACCCCGGTTGCTGAAACCGGCCACCATCTGCTGGGGCGTGATGATGCCAACCACCATAAACAACACTACTAACGACAACAACACAATGCCCGGACGCATCTTATCCTTAATCAGAGCGACCAGCATGCCTATCAGGCCAAGCAGTACGAAAATGATCTCAAAATTCATCTTAATTCATTCTTCATTCATCATTCTTCATCCTTCATTTCCACAATGAACCAAGGATTCAGCAAATTCTCCTTATTATAACGCAAGGGTTCCGGCACGTCCGTCCGGTAGATTTCTCCCCCTGCCGCACGCACAATGGCATGTCCCGCCGCCGTGTCCCACTCCATCGTAGGTGCAAAGCGGGGATAGACATCCGCCAAGCCTTCGGCCACCAGGCACATCTTGATGGAACTTCCCTTGGAAATCATCTCCACTTTGCGATGGTTTGTCCGCGCCTCCGCCACGAATTGTTCCGTCTCGGGTGTCAGGTGCGAACGCGAAGCCACCACCACATAGCCTTCATGCCCTTTGTCGGAAGGCAATTTCACGGCGCGAGCCATCAACTCTTCCAGCGTAGCGTCCCCACGGGACGTAATGTCTTCCAACTTGTAAGCTCCCAATGTTTCATCCGCAAAATAAAGAATACGTTTTACCGGCACGTAAATCACGCCCATACAAGGGACCGACCCACTCACCCAAGCGATGTTGACGGTAAACTCTCCGTTGCGCTTGATAAACTCTTTCGTGCCGTCCAAGGGGTCTACAATCCAAAGATTCTCCCACTGGTTTCGCTCCTTGTAAGGGATAGACCGTCCTTCCTCGCTCAGTATCGGATAAGGCGTATCCGCCAGCATCTTGCTGATAACCTGATGCGCCTTGCGGTCCGCTATCGTCAAAGGGGAATTGTCGGCTTTCCGTTCTACTTGGAAATCAGATGCCGGGTCTTCATAAATGGAAAGTATCTGTTCACCGGCCTTCAGAGCCGCATCTATCGCTTTCAGTATATAGTATTGCTCCATACTTTAATTATAATTAAAATTGGCGCGTAAAAGTAGAAACTTTTTCCATGAGGATAGTTTCCTATCTTTATTTTATAACTTTCTTTAAGTTTTTGAATTAACGGTGTTCCGCTACGGAACATTTTAAGAGTTACCTCAGCTTGTCCCGATAAGCTTTTGGCGAGCAGCCCAAAGCCTTGCGCACATACTTGCAGAAAAAAGACATATTGGGAAACTCCAGGTATTCGGAGATTTCCTTGATGGACTTGTCAGTGTGCGCCAACTGGTAACGAATGCGGTCTATCACCGTGTCGTTAATCCACTCCGAGGCCGTTCGCCCGCTCACCTTGGTACATACGGCGGACAAATATTTAGGCGTCACACACAATTTGTCGGCATAGCAACTGACATGACGCGACTTGATGGTTTCATCGGTCAACAGTTTGGTGAACTTGCGGAAGAGGATGTCGCCTTGACGAAGGGTGTTCTGTTCCATTTTGTGGGAGATGGACTCGGGCAGGTCGGAAAAAAGTTCATACAGCATACCACTGATGGCGCACGTCATCACTTCTTTGTAATAAACACGATTAGGATTTTTCAACAAGCCTGCCACCAACTTCTCGTAGGGCACAAAACGTTCACCGTTCTCGGGCTGTATCTGGAGCACAGGATGTTCTTTCAGGTAAAGAAAACGCTCCCACATACCTTTGCTCCGATGAATAATGGCCTGCATAAAGTGGGTGGAGATGCACAAGCAAGCACCTTTGAAGTCGGGACTAGGGTAGTCGGCATAGAGCACGCTTCCCGGCCAACAGAGCGCCACTTTGTCATATTGAAGCACATCCTTCTTGCCATTTAGAGTTATGGGCAGCACCCCTTTCTCGCAAAACATAAATATACACAGGTTAGGAGCTATCCGTACCTGCTTTTCATAGATGAAGTGAATATCCGACGACAATATCACGTTCGAGTCCGAATAACAAACCTTATCCCCCTGCGAACTAGCTGCCGCGATGTCTTCCATACCCAGTCTTTCTGGTGTAAAATTATATTTCATATATACTCCTCTGATGAATTCTTATACACATTCCATTCTTTTCAGCGCAAAGGTAAGGAACCTATCTTGTTCGGATATGTTCTTTTTTTCCCTATTATTTTTCAAAAATGGTATTTTAACCCTCTAACTTTCCCGCCCGCCACCAAAAAAGCGTGCAAATCTTTCCGTTTTTAAAAAGGAAGTCACTACATTTGCGGACAGGCAGCCTTTCTACGGATTTATCGTCTGCCGCAATAGATAACTAAACCAAAAACATAGAAAAATGAAGAATTTGAAAGTGATTGCCGGGCTGTTGTGCGCCGGCATACTGCTCAGCAGTTGTGGAACAATGAACAACACCGCCAAAGGCGGAATCATTGGAGGCGGTTCGGGAACAGCCGCAGGTGCCATCATCGGTGGCCTGATAGGCAAAGGCAAAGGAGCAACCATAGGTGCCGCGGTAGGTGCCGTGGTTGGCACCAGTGCGGGCGTGGTGATAGGCCGCAAGATGGACAAGAAAGCCGAAGCAGCCGCACAGATTGAGGGTGCGGAGGTGGAGAAGGTGACCGACACCAACGGACTGGCCGCGGTGAAGGTGTCTTTCGGCTCGGGCATCCTGTTCGACTTCAACTCTTCGGCACTGAGCAATGACGCCAAGGCTTCCCTGCGCGAACTGGCCCAAATCCTGCGCGAAGACCCCACGACAGACATCGCCATCATAGGCCACACGGACAAGGTGGGTACGTATGAGGCCAACGTAAAGGTGTCGAAAGACCGCGCTTACTCCGTTGAAAACTACTTGCAGGACTGCAACGTGTCGCCTGCCCAGTTCAAAGTGGTCAAGGGCGTGGCTTACGACGAATATGACGAGAGCCGCTCGGCCGACTGGAACCGCCGCGTAGAAATTTATATGTATGCCAGCAAGAAAATGATTCAGCAAGCCGAGACGCAAAACTAATACCGGTGTCCGTCCTCTTCCATCTCCTTGGCGTCAATCTTCTTGTTGTCTATGCTACGCCAGGCGTAGAAGATATAAGCCAACACAAAGGGGACAAGGATGGAGACATAGGCCATAGTCTTGAGCGTGAACTCGCTGGAGCTGCTGTTGGCCAGTGTCAACGAACTTTGCAAGTCTACGGTAGAAGGATAGTAGGCCGTATGATTATAACCGGCTACCAGCAGCAGAGCCAACACCGTGAGCACTGTACCCGCCCCGGCAAACCAAATGCCTTTGTCGTAACCAGGCTTCCACAAAGTGCGGATAATGCCCCACAACACGCCGACCACTCCCAACAGGAACACAACCGACACCCAAGGCAACGCAAGGAAGTTGTGCAGGTATTTGAAAGGTTCCATATATACCTCACCCGTCTCTGGACAAACGGCATATCCGTCTTTCACCAAAACATATACCAAAAAGGTTAGGAAGCAGCCCAAAAATAAAGCGGCGTTAATCCAAAGGGATTGGCGGCATTTACGCGTCAAGGCATCATCGTCGATGTTGTTGATAAAGTAGAGAAGCCCCAACACGCGCGCCAAGAAATAGACCGCCAGCCCTAAAAGAAGGTTCCACACGTTGCCAAGGGCATCCAGCCCATGCCACCCGTTGGCCCAACGGCTGATGACGGGC
>CALUIQ010000141.1 GCA_944320735.1 uncultured Bacteroides sp.
CATCAGATATTGGAGAATGCGGGGATTGAAGTCGCCTCAAGCCGTATCGGTGAGTTGCTCACGGTTCAGGAGCAAGCCGGATTCCAGATGATATTGGCGTTGTTGGATAACGACCATGTGGACTACCTGAACAATAAGATGTCGAATGCTCCTTATTGGACAACGATTGGACAATGATTATGAGCAAGTTGACAGTAGAAGACTTCAAAAGAATGCTCCGTAATGCCTTGAAGAACATTACGGAGCGTGCCGATGAATTCTCGCGGTTGGATGCGGTCTTGGGCGATGGCGACCACGGTACGGCCATCACGCAAGCTATGTCCGTCATTGTTCAAGATGCCGAGAAAGGAACCGAATTCAAGTCGATGCTGAACGACATGGGGTTCAATGTCATGTTGGCAATCAGCGGCTCGACCAGTACATTGCTGGGAGGATTCTTCTTGGGCATGAGTGATCACGCGGAAGGAACGGAGCTTGACGCGGCTGCGGTGAAAAAGATGTTTGCGGGCGGCTTGGCGGGTGTAGAAAAACAAACCAAGGCCAAACCGGGTGACAAGACCATGATGGATGCTTTGGTGCCCGCCGTCGAGGCCATGCAAGCTGTGGAAGGCAACGACGTAAAAGCCTTGTTCGTGGCGGCTGCCGAGGCTGCCCTAAAAGGTGCGGAGGCCACCAAGCAAATGCAGGCGAAATTCGGTCGTGCCCGGAATTATGGCGAACGCTCTGTAGGCAGTGCCGATTCCGGCGCTACGTCTTGGGCTTGTATGTTTCAGTCATTCGCGGAAGCCTTGTAGGGCGAGAAGTGTACACAGAATTAACTTATACTATGGCACACAGATAACACAGATTAAACAGATGGCCACAGATATTATTAAAAAATAATCTGTGTAAATCAGTCTCATCTGTGTCATTTGTGTGCTATAAGACAATTTTGATTAGTTACTTAAAAAAATAACGATTATGGCAGATTTAGATGGATTGAGAGAAGGACATAATTATGGGATAGGCGTGAATGCCGCATCCCAACATTTCCCCGTGAAAGGGGCCGAAAACCTCCCTTGGGGAATGAAAGACCGTTTATCCCGTATATTTAATATGAAAACGGGACGGACCGTCATGCTGGCTTTCGACCACGGTTTTATTATGGGACCTACGTCGGGGCTGGAACGTATAGACTTGACCATTCTTCCGTTGATAGAATATGCGGACTGTTTGATGTGTACGCGGGGAATCCTCCGTTCGGTGATACCTCCGATGACGAACAAGCCGGTTTGCCTCCGCTCGGATGCAGGCACTTCCTTGTTGACCTCACTGAATGACAATGTGTTGATTGACATCGAGGATGCTGTGCGTTTGAACGTGTCGGCAATGGCCGTGATGTTGGCCATCGGCGAAGCGGAGCACGAGGCCAAGACGGTGGCAAACCTGTATAAGGCGGTGGACAAAGGAACCCGCTATGGCATTCCGGTGATGGGCGTGACGGCGGTAGGCAAAGATATGGCACGCGATGCCCGCTATTTTGGCTTGGCTTCGCGCATTGCGGCGGAGAACGGAGCCAATATCGTGAAGACTTATTATTGTGAAGGATTCGAAAAAGTGGCTGCGGCTTGTCCGGTTCCTGTCGTGATAGCCGGCGGCAAGAAGCTGCCGGAGCTGGAGGCGCTTGAACTTTGTTACAAGGCCGTCAATGACGGAGCCTCCGGTGTGGATATGGGGCGTAACGTGTTCCAGTCCGAAGCTCCTGCGGCTATGTTGCAGGCTGTGAGGGCGGTTGTCCATGACAATATGTCTCCTAACCAGGCTTTTGAACTGTTCAATGACTTGAAAAGTCAGGGCAAATAATCTAAAGAGATGAGAATGAGTAGATTCTGTTTTTGTATGATAATTGCCTTGTTGTGGGAAGTGCAGGGATTGGCGGCTCAAGACAAAATCTTGGTCGCCGGTTCCGGCAACCCTGCCATCTCGCTTGTCGACAAACAGACAGGAAAGGTTGAATGGCGGCATGCGTTGGAAAAAGGGGAAGAATGTAATTCGGTGGCGTTAACCCCCGAAGGCAATATACTTTATTCTTATAAGAAAGGGGCGAAGACCGTCAATTGGGTTCATGAAGTGGTGTGGGATTATGAGGTGACGGCAGCCCAAGAACTCCAGTCGGCCACTTTGTTGCCGGATGGAGGAATTCTGTTGGGGATTTGTGGAAATCCCGCTTTGTTTGTAGAGGTGGATAAGGAAGGGAAGGAGACACACCGGGTGGCGTTCGATTTGGGCATTGCAAAGCCTCATAGCCAGTTCCGGCAAGTCTTCCGGCTTAGGAACGGAAATTATTTGGTGCCATTGATGTCAGCTCGGAAAGTAATGGAAATCAGCCGGGACGGCTCTTTGGTAAAGGAATATGAGGTAGGAGGAAAAGTCTTTTCTTCGTTGGAATTGACCGACGGCAATTGGTTGTTGCCTTGCGGGGACGACCATTGTTATGTCGTGATGGACGGCGAGACAGGCGCGAAGGTGAAAAAAGTAACGAGTGACGATGTGACGGGAGGCGCTTTTTGGTTTGTGGCGCAAGTTATAGAGTTGCAAAATAAGAATCTGTTGGTATGCAATTGGGATGGCCATGCCAAGGGGCAGGTCGTAGACGTGCCTCAATTGATGGAGTTGGATGAGAAAGGAAAAGTTGTTTGGTCTTTGCGGGACAAACAGAATGTCGGCAAAGTGTCAGCGGCTTATTACATAGATAAACAGAAATGGTTGAAGTTAGGTTTTAAATAATGGGATTATGAAGAAGTTTGTGTTAATGTCGGCGTGTGTCGTTTTTGCGATGGCAGCCAAGGCGCAACAGAAAGTCGCGGGCGACCGTTTGGAAACGTGGGCTGAAAGCGTTGCTACTGCCAAGGAGCAGGCTTATCAAGAGTTGAAGGAAACATGCGTACCTGTTGTCTCTAAGGTCATCAAGGCCAAGACGGCGGCCACGCCTTTCACGGCGGATGTGACGGGCTTGGATGAAATCGTGTTGTATACATGGGGGACGGTAGATGGGAACAGTGACGACCAAGCAGTGTGGGCCAACGCCAAATTGGTTGCGGCGGACGGTTCGTCTGTTTGGCTGAACGACCTGAAAGATACCTTTAAGAAAAGCGGGAGCGGACGGTTGCGCTTCAATGAAAATGCCAAGGGCCAGACGGTCACCATGAAGGGCAAGAAATACAATCGTACCATATTGGCCAACGCGAACGCGCAGATCGTGGTGCCGTTGGGCAAGAAATATACCCGCTTTGAGGCGGAGATTGGTTTGGAGAACCGTTCTTCGGCGGGAACTGTCATTTTTGCGGTACAAGGCATTACCGGCAAGGAAAAGGCAGATGAGATAATCAAAAAATATCCGGTTGAGTGTACCCGCTTTTTGCCTTTTGCAGGAGGCGATATGAAAGCTATCGTGACAACTCACGATGCGTCGATAGAGAAACACATCGCTACATCTGTTGCGTCTTTGTTGAATGACAAAGCCTATTTTACAGACCAGATAGCCCAAATAGATAAGAAGGGCTCGCTGGATGAGAAAGTAATCGGTTTCTTGGAGTTGGCTCAGCAGGCGATGGAGGTTTATGACTTGCAGGAGTCCTTGGGATGGTTGAATATGCGTGCCATCGAAGAAGCCTATAACGATATGGCTCAAGACACAAGTTTTGATAAAGCTGGGATGCAGCCTAAGTTGGCGGAATTGAAGAAACTTTATGAGGCTGGTTTCTCAGGGATATATAAATATGATGAGAAGGCGATAGCCGGTGCGAATGAGGCGTTAAAGTTGAAGAAAGAAATCTTGCTTGCCAACCCGGCGTTGGATATGGATAAAATCATCGTAGGACGGTACAAGATAGGGACTTCGGCACGGCAAGTCAATCCGCGTGCCTTGGGAACCCAGAGCAATAACTGGTCCAACCAGACATCTGCACCACGTGGAGGGTTTAATGCGGAAATCGCCGAACTGTCCAACCTTCGTGGCGAATTGAAGTCACGGACTATCTTCAAGCCCACCAATGGTTCTTCTGTGCCCGACTTGAAATTGCATTGGGACGGTGAGCGTATTATGTTCTCCATGGTAGACACGGACGGCCGTTGGCAAGTCTTTGAGGTAAAAACTGACGGTACGGGATTGCGGAAACTGATTGAGACTCCGGAAAAGGACTTGGAGTTCTTTGACGCGACTTATCTGCCTTCCGGCAAGATTATTGCGATTTCAAACATCGGTTACAACGGAGTGCCGTGTGTGAACGGCAATGACGAGGTGGGCAATATGTGTCTTTACGATCCGAAGGACGGTTCTTTGCGTCGCTTGACGTTCGACCAGGATGCCAACTGGGGACCTACCGTGTTGCATAATGGTAGAATTATGTACACGCGTTGGGAATATACGGACTTGACGCACTATTTTTCCCGCATCGTTATGCATATGAATCCGGATGGTACGGAGCAGAAATCATTGTACGGCAGCGGCACTTATTTCCCGAATAGTACGTTTGACGCCAAGCCGTTACCCGGGAATACTTCCAAGTTTGTGGGCATTATTTCTGGCCATCATGGGGTGGCTCGTTCCGGCCGTCTGATTTTGTTCGATCCCTCGAAGAACCGGAAGGGCGTGGAAGGTATGTTGCAAGAGATGCCTTTCCGTGACCGGAAGATAGAACCTATTGTGAAAGACCGTCTGGTGGATGGCGTTTGGCCTCAGTTCATCAAGCCTTATCCGTTGACGGACAAATATTTCTTGGTCACCGCCAAATTGAGTGAAAATTCGCTTTGGGGCATCTATTTGGTGGATGTCTTTGACAACCTTACGCTGATTGCCGAGTTTGAGGGAGAGGGCCTGATTTGCCCCATTCCGGTGCGCAAGACGCAAACCCCTCCGGTCATTGCCGACAAGATAGTGCCGTCAAGCAAGGAAGCGACTGTCTTTATACAAGATATTTATGAAGGCGAAGGATTGCAAGGTGTGCCGCGTGGCATCGTAAAGGCATTCCGTGTGTTGGCGTATGAGTACGCTTACAACAAAACGCCTTCCGACCATTGGGCACAAGGCGTGCAAAGCGGATGGGACATCAAACGTTTGTTGGGTATCGTCCCGGTAGAGGAAGACGGCTCCGCTATATTTAAGATTCCGGCCAATACGCCTATTTCGTTGCAGCCGTTGGATGCGGAAGGCCGCGCCATCCAGTGGATGCGCAGTTGGTTGACCGGTATGCCGGGAGAAACCGTTTCGTGTGTCGGTTGCCACGAAGACCAGAATCAACTGCCGATTCCGAAGCGTGTCATCGCCTCGACGATAGCACCGCATGAGTTGGAGAAGCCGGAAGGCGGGCAGCGTTCGTTTACTTTTGAACTGGAGATGCAGCCTATTTTGGACAGGGCGTGCGTGTCGTGCCACGATGGTTCCAATGGGTTGGCCGATTTCCGGGGAGGAACGATTGACGAATTTACCGGTTTCGGGAAAAGTTATCTGAATCTGCATCCTTATGTTTACCGTCAAGGCCCGGAGGCGGAAGTGGAAGTGCTGGAACCATACGAATACCACGCTTCGGTCAGCCCGTTGGTTAAGTTGCTGAAGACAGGGCATTATGGAGTTGAATTGACCGACAAGGAATGGAAGACTTTGTATAATTGGATAGATTTCAATGCCCCGTACCATGGCAAGTTTAAGGCAAATGTCTTTAAAGGCGTGGAACAAATCAGCCGGCGTATCGAGTTGACCAACAAATATGCCAACGGTGCCGGAGTGGATTGGCAGGCCGAAATACGTTCGTACGCTGATTATCTGAAGGCACAACCGAAACCGGAACCTGTCAAGCCTAAGGTGGCGGAACATAAGGTAAAAGACGTAAAAGCAAAGAATTGGCCTTTTGACAACGCTGCGGCGCAGGCATTGGTTGCCAAAGAAGGTGAAAGACAGATGAGCATTGAACTGGCTCCGGGCATCCGGATGAACTTTGTCCGCATCCCGGCCGGATCGTTCGTGATGGGTAGCAACCGTAATTATTCGGACTACTCACCGGCCAACAAGCAGACCGTGAAGAAAGGCTTCTGGATGGCGGAAATGGAAGTAAGCAACGAACAGTTCCGTACGATATTCCCCGACCACGACAGCCGTTTCGACCGTCAGTTATGGAAAGACCACGTACACCAGGGTTATCCGGCCAATAATCCGGAGCAACCGGCCATTCGTGTCAGCTGGGAACAAGCGATGGCTTTCTGCCAGAAGTTGAGCGAAAAGACCGGGCGCAAGGTTACGTTGCCTACGGAAGTTCAGTGGGAATGGGCTTGCCGTGCGGGCAGTGAGGATGCTTTCTGGTTCGGCTCGCTGAACACTGATTTTGCTTCCTTTGAGAATATGGCCGACAAGCAACTGAACAAGATGGCTGTTCGGGGTGTCAATCCTCAGCCGATGAAGGAAACGGATTCGTGGTACAAATATTATACTTACCAGCCGAAGGAGAACAGTGTGGACGATGGAAATATGTTGCAGGTGGCGGGCGGCGCTTATCAGGCAAACGCCTTCGGGTTGTATGATATGCAAGGCAACGTGGCTGAGTGGACCCGCTCGGATTACCTCCCCTATCCATATAATGAGAAAGAGCAAGGCACCGGGACGGAGAAGGTGGTTCGTGGCGGTTCGTGGAACGACCATCCGAAGCATTGCACGGCCTATTACCGCCGTTCTTACTTGCCGTGGCAGAAAGTTTACAATGTAGGTTTCCGTGTGATAATAGAAGACTGATGAGTGAGTGTGTGGGAAAAAAGAAGATAAGCTTGGTCGCCGGGCCGTGCAGTGCGGAGAATCGTTCTCAGATGCTGGACACGGCACGGGGGCTGAAAGCGTTGGGCGTACAAGTGTTCCGTGCCGGCTTGTGGAAGCCCCGTTCCCGTTGGGGAAACTTTGAGGGGGTGGGCGAGAAAGGCTTGCCCTGGATGGCCGAGATCCGGCAAGAGCTGGGGCTGAAGGTGATGACCGAAGTCGCCTTGCCGCGCCATGTGGAAGCCGTGCTGCGTAGCGGGGTCGATATGGTATGGATAGGTGCCCGCACGTCGGCCAACCCGTTTATGGTGAGCGAACTGGCGGAAGCGTTGAAGGGAACCGGTATGACGGTGTGGATCAAGAATCCGATATGCCCGGACGTTCCGTTATGGATAGGTGCCATAGAGCGTTTGCTCAATGCCGGTATCCGGGATGTGCGTGTGATACATCGTGGCTTTTGCGTGGTGGACAGTACCCCCTACCGTAACGCGCCACTTTGGGAGTTGGCGGAGCAATTCCGTTCCCATTTCCCCGCGTTGGCTTGCTATTGCGATCCAAGCCACATCGCTGGAAAACGTGAATTGCTGCTCCCTATTTGTGAGAAAGCCCTGTCCTTGCATTTCGACGGCTTGTTTGTCGAGTCCCACAACTGTCCGGAAGTGGCATTGTCCGACTCCGCGCAACAAGTCACTCCGACTGATTTGGGACTGCTTTTAAATAGAATGGGGGTATTGATTGAGTAGAAAAAATTGAGTCGCAAATTAAAAAATATCCAAGATGAATAGAATCGTTTGTACGGTATGTGCTTTGTTAATGGGTGTTTTTTCCCTATTTTCTTGTTCGGAAAGTGGGGGCAATAAAACAGTCCCTCCTAAAACTGAACAAGAAGATGGCCAAGGTAATGAGGATGAAAGAGGAGAGGATGATGAAAAAAGTGATGAGAATCCCATAAAACCCGCAGAGGACGATTACGCCTTGCAGGCTTCTATGCAGGCGGACGCTTCGTTGGTGGGCAAGGACTGGCAGGCCATTCATCAATACATGAGGTCGTTGGGATGGGATTACTCCGAGCATCCGAACATAGCCGGAGAGGCCGACCACGCCGAGGGTGTCCATTGCGAGGTAGTAGAAGACGGGACGTTGAAGCAATATGTGTTCAAGTTCACCAACCATGCCGGTCCTGAGGCCACTGATGGCGACCGAGGCAAGTATGGCGACCGTCAGCGCAACGAGATGAAGAGCCGTACCCGTGAAGGTTTCCATCAGATGAATGGGAATTGGGACGAGTGGCAGCGTTTGGAGTGGAAATTCAAGATACCCGCGGGCTTCCGTCCTTCTACTGGTTTTACGCATATCCACCAACTGAAAGCGCAAGAGGGCAATAACGGTATGCCGATACTTACCATTACCCCGAGAGCCAATGCGGACGGCTCCAAGCGTTGGGTGCAAGTCATCCATTCGGGCGACCCGAAAGAAACTTGGTCTAAGGTTATCATCGACAATTTGCCCTTGGAGGATTTTGAGGACCAATGGGTGCAGGCCACTACGGTGATGCATTACACCCACGATGGCTACCTTTACGTCAAGTTGCAGCGGGTGAGCGATGGGAAAGTGTTGGTGGAAAAGGATTTCTCCGGCATAGATATGTGGCGCAAGGGTGCCGTGGACATTCGCAGCAAGTTCGGTATTTATCGCAGCTTCGGGCGCCGGATGGCCGACCGCAATGATTACCCGGACAATGGCATCAAGGACGAATCCTTGTTCTTGGGCGATTTCAAGGTGTACGAGGCGAACACCAATCCCTCACCTTCCGCGCACGATTGAGTTTAGTTATTTGGCACATTAGCACATTATGAAAAATATTCTGGGGAAGGTCGGGACGGTGTTTGCCTCTTGGCGTTGTACGTTGGCATTGTTGGTGGTTTACGCCTTGTTGTTGGCAGCGGCCACTTTTGTGGAAAAGGCTTGGGGGACTCCCGTGGCCAAGGAGTGGATTTATCACAATCCCCTCTTTTTCGTGCTGCAAGCCCTGATGGTCGTCCAGTTCGTCGTGCTTGCCGTCCGCACCCGGCTTTGGCAACGCCGCCGATGGGGGACTTTGATCCTGCACGCCGCTTTTGTTGTCATTTTGGCGGGCGCGTTGATAACCCATCTGTTTGGTTTTGAAGGAATCGTCCATATCCGTGAAGGCGAAACGACGTCCGTTTTAAGGCAAAAGGATGGCATCCGGCAACTACCCTTTTCCATCCGGCTGGATGATTTTAAGTTGGTGCGCTACCCCGGTTCGCGCAGCCCGTCGTCTTACGAAAGTTTTCTGACCCTCTCCGATGGGGGCGAGGCGCGGGCGGTACACATTTATATGAATAAAGTGGTGTACGAGCAAGGGTATCGGCTCTACCAGTCTTCTTACGACCCCGACGAACGTGGGACGGTCTTGTCGGTCAATCACGACAATTGGGGGACAGCCGTCACGTATGTCGGCTATTTGCTTTTGCTGGCGGGTTGCTTGGGCGTGATGTTCGACAAGGGGTCTCGTTTCCGTTGGTTGGTCCGGAATTTGGGTAAGGCTTCTGCCGTGTGTCTGTTGGGATGCTTGCCTTTGGCAGTGATGGCCGAAACCGGTGGACAGCCTATGGCCTTGCAGGAACAGACCATCCCGAAAGCGCAGGCCGACCGGTGGGGACGTTTGCAAATCCAATGCCCGACGGGACGCGTGGAGCCAATCAATACGTACACCTCCAAACTCTTACGAAAACTCTACCGGAAGGAAAGCTTCGAGGGATTGACTTCCGAGCAAGTCATCTTGGGCTTTTGTGTCAATCCGGCCTATTGGTCGAATGTCGCCCTCATCCGTCAACCCAATGAGGATTTGGCGGAAGCACTTTCATTGCCTTCGGGCAAATACCTGCGTTTTAATGACTTTTTCGATGAAACGGGGCGGTACGTTTTGCAAGCGGCGGTAGATAGCGCTTATGCGCGTCCGGGTGCCGGACGTTCCCGTCTGGAGAAAGATCTGCTGAAGTTGGATGAAAAGCTGAACATTTTGTACGCGATACAGATGGGGAAGATGTGGGCCATTTTTCCTCATCCTTCAGACGCTTCCGGCCGGTGGTATTCGCCGGGAGACGACTTGGGCGCTTTCTCTGGGAAAGATTCTATGTTCGTTTCCAAGATTTTCCCTTGGTACTTGGCGGAGTCGTACGAAGCTTTGCACACACACGATTGGTCTACTTCCGATGAAATTCTGGATATGATAAACACCTACCAGCAGAAAAAGGCGATGGCCGGGTTGCTGACGGACAGGCAAGTGTCGTGGGAACTGTTTTATAACCACGCCCGTCTTTTCTTCTGGGCGGCGATGGGCGGGATGCTGGGCGGCTTGTTGCTGCTTTGTTTCTCCGTTTATGGCTTGTTGAACCGCAAGAAGTGGTTGAGGGCGACAGTGCTGGTTCTGATTTCCTGTGTCGTCATTTTATTCTTGCTTCAGACGTTCGGCATCGGCATCCGTTGGTACCTTGCCGGCCGCGCCCCCTTGTCCAACGCGTATGAGTCGATGGTTTTTGTGGCTTGGGCCACTTGCCTGGCGGGTCTGCTTTTCGCGCGCCATTCTTCCGTTGCGGTGGCGTTGGGCGCTTTCTTCTCCGGCATCATCTTGTTTGTGGCCAATCTCAACTTTATGGATCCTGAGATTACGCCCCTGGTACCAGTCTTGAAGTCCTATTGGCTGATGATACACGTGGCGGTCATAACGGCTAGTTACGGCTTCTTCGGGATGGGGTTCCTGTTGGGCGGATTGTCCTTGGGGCTGATGGCGGCGGATGGGAAAGGCCGGTTGCAGCGCCAGTTGCACGGCTTGCGGCTTGTGAATGAATTGTCTCTCTACATCGGCTTGTTCCTGCTGGCCGTCGGCATCTTCCTGGGCGCGGTGTGGGCCAACGAGTCCTGGGGACGCTATTGGGGGTGGGATCCCAAGGAGACGTGGGCGCTTGTCACGATGGTGGTCTACGCCGTGGTGCTTCACGCCCGTTTCGTCCGTCCCCTTGCGTCGGATTATGCGTTCGGCGTGATGTCCGTGTTCGCGCTTGCGTCCGTCCTGATGACCTATTTTGGCGTCAACTACTACCTGTCCGGACTTCACGCTTATGGCAGCGACGGTACTCCTCCGGGCTTGACGGCCATGGTGGTGGCTTTCGGCCTGCTCCTGCTCTTGGCTCTGTGGGCAAGACGCAAGCAACAGGCGGATAGCGGCAGGATATAGGAATTTTTAATAAAATGTGGGGATAGGGTTCCCATATTTCAGGAAAATCTCTATTTTTGCAGCATTTGTTGATAGTATAAGTGTAAACCATGAAAAACAAAATCATATTGTTATTGAGCTTTTGGCTTTTCTTCCTGGGAGTTAAGGCTCAGAATATAGGACGTTTCTATTTCTCCAATTTGGGACTGAAGGACGGATTGTCCCAAATCTCGGTCGTCAAGATATTGCAGGATTCCAAGGGTTTTATGTGGTTCGCCACCCGTAACGGGTTGAACCGTTACGACGGTAGCGAGTTCATTGTGTACAAACATGCGCCCGAAGA
>CALUIQ010000142.1 GCA_944320735.1 uncultured Bacteroides sp.
ACTCTGTATGGTTTAAAGCGGATTATGCCCCTTTTATACCCCTTAAAGCGATGCCAGACTCTGTCCCAAAAAGAGAGACTAGAGGAAAGAAAAGGGAGCACTCTAAAAAATCTTTCGACCACTAATGATAAAGTATAGGGAAAACATCTCCGAGGTATCGATATACCGAGAAGCGATGTTTCTTCTTGCTTATTCAACAGATTATGCGTATCTTCGCAGACGGATAATTTGAAATGACAGGAGGAACAAGCTATGCCTGAAATCTGCCGATTCTACGGAATCATCATCACGATGTTTGTGGAAGAACACAATCCGCCACACTTTCACGTACGCTACAATGAGCACCGCGCGTTGATCAATATCCAGAATGGTGAAATCACTGGAAACCTGCCGCGCCGTGCTTTGCGTCTGGTCTATGAATGGCTGGACTTGCATCAGGAGGAGCTGATGGAAAATTGGCGACGCATTGAGAAAGGAGAAGATTTGAGAAATATAGAACCATTAGATTAACAGAGACGTATGAAACTGACGTGGGTTACTGCTGCCAGTTACATAGATGGCTACCGGCTGGCACTGACATTCAACGATGGTAGCCGCAAGGTATTCGATTTTGCGCCACTACTTACCACCAAGCCTTCCCGTTTCGGCGTATTGGCAAAGATGGAAGTATTCAAGAATTTCGCGCTCGACGGATGGACTGTCACGTGGGACAACGGCAAGATTGACATTGCGCCGGAGTATCTTTTAGAGCACGGGATAGAAGCCTAAGGTGTAGTATTATTGAGCGAAAGCTATGAAGGATTAGCCCCTGCAAGCCGTTACGTGGTTTGCAGGGGCTTTCTTCGTCGAAATTGGTGCTTCAATCCGTAATCTGTGTATGGACGATGCGCGGCTGCCAACGTACCTTTGCATCACGAAATAAACCGAATTGGATATGCGAGAAAAGATTATCCGTTTCTTCAAGATGTGGACGTTGCCGCTCGGTATGTGTGCGGGCTTCGTCATTTACTTTATGTTCCACTACATCCCGTGGCTCGACCCGCTCAAGGCCGTGGTCGATGGGGTGAGCGACTACATTATGCCCTTCTTCATCTTCGTGATGCTGTTCACCACCTTCTGCAAGGTCAATCCGCGCGAGATGCGCATCAAGCGGTGGCACGTAGTGATGATTCTGTTTCAACTGATATGCTGCCTGGCGGTGGCCGTGCCGACGCACTACTTCCCCGATTCGCCCTACCGGGTAGTGGCGCAGGGCGCATTGGTCTGCCTGATTGCCCCGACGGGTACGGCGGCTGTCATTGCCGGACGCTTGGGAGGCAACGAGACCACGCTGACCACCTACACCATTGTCAGCAATCTGGTAGCAGCAGTGATGATTCCCGCTGTGTTCCCCTTGGTGGAGATGCACTCGGCTGGGTCATTCTTGGAACAGTTCCTGCTTATCCTGCGGCACGTGTTCCCGCTGCTCATCTGCCCCTTCCTGGCGGCGTGGGCATTACGTGAGTTCTTCCCAAAGGCACACGCTTGGACGGTGCGGCTGTTCGGCAATCTGGCTTTCTACCTGTGGGGCATCTCGCTCATCATCGCCATCGGACTGACGCTCCGCTCGGTGGTGAACAGCCACTTCGACCCGCACGTGCTCTTGCTGCTTGCCTTGTCAGGACTGATAGTCTGCGCCTGGCAGTTCGGCACGGGAAAGTTAGTGGGCAAGCACTATCACGACTACATCAGTTGCGGGCAAGGCAACGGGCAGAAGAACACGCTGCTTGCCATTTGGGTGTCCTACACCTACCTCACGCCCGTCATCTCCGTGGCGCCGAGCTGCTACATCATCTGGCAGAACATCGTGAACTCGTGGCAACTGTGGGTCAAGGGAAAACGGGAAGTAACATTGAAGAATAATAACTAAACTGATTGAGAATATGAAATACAGAGACTTAGGAAACAGAGGCCTCCGCGTCTCCGCCATCGGCTTGGGCTGTATGGGGATGAGCCACGCCTACGGTGCGCCCGCCGACCATCGGGAAATGACGGAACTGCTGGCGAAGGCAATAGACTTGGGCTATGACTTCTTCGATACCGCCGAGGTGTACGGCACGCCCGACAGTCCGCACGACAACGAGGAACTATTGGGCAATGCCTTGAAGCCTTATCGGGACAGGATAGTCATCGTCACGAAGTTCGGTCTGCGCTTTGATCTGGAGAGCGGCAAGGTGCCGTACCCCTTGTTGCCCGACTCGCGTCCCGAAACCATACGCCGGTCAGTAGAAGGTTCGCTCCGCCGCTTACAGACGAGTTATATTGACCTCTACTATCAGCACCGCCCTGACCCGAAAGTGCCCATCGAGGACGTAGCAGGTACAGTGGCAGATTTGATAAAGGAAGGCAAGGTGCTCTACTGGGGCTTGTCGGAAGCATCGGAGGAGGAGATACGCCGTGCCAATGCCGTCTGTCCATTGACTGCCGTGCAGAACCGCTATTCGATGATGGCACGCTGGCACGAAGCCTTGTTCCCCACGTTGGAGGAATTGGGTATCGGCTTGGTGGCCTTCTCACCCCTTGCCAACGGACTGCTCAGCGACCGTTACAATGCTGCTTCGCATTTCGATGCAGGGACGGACTATCGTGCCACGATGCCGCAGTTCCAGCCGGACAGCTACGACAAGAACCGTGAATTGCTGGAACTCATCCGCTGCATCGCCAGAGAGAAGAACGCCACACCTGCCCAAATCTCCCTCGCGTGGATGCTCTGCAAAAAGCCGTGGATAGTCCCCATTCCCGGCACACGCAAGCTCGACCGGCTGAAGGAGAACGCAGGAGCGGCTGACATTATATTATCAGATGACGAAGTGAAACAGATAGACCAAGCGTTGGACACGATGCAGATGTCCGGCGTATTTGGTGGAACGAAAGTAAAAACAGCATAGCAGTATGAAACGATTGAATTATCTTATCCTATCCGCCCTGCTTGCCCTATGCGCAAGTTGCGGCAGACAATCATCTACTCAACCTCAAGAGGAGGTGACAAACGACAGCATACTTGCCATCCGTGAGCAAGGCAGTTTCCTGATTGGCGGTTCGGTAAAGACCGAGCCGGGCACTTACGACACGCATCAGCCGTTAAAGGCAGACGGTCAGACCCTGCACGGCGACCACGCCTACGTGTCGTATCAAATTCCGGTCGATGCCCGCAAGAACCCGCTTGTCTTTCTGCACGGGGCAGGGCAATCTGCCAAGACGTGGGAAAGCACGCCCGACGGTCGCGAGGGCTTCTCTACTATCTTCCTGCGCCGGGGATTCAGCACCTACCTGATAGACCAGCCGCGCCGGGGACGTGCCGGACGTAGCACGGTGGACGAAGCCATCAAGGCAACGGCTGACGACCAGTTCTGGTTCGAGAACTTCCGTATGGGCGTATGGCCGGAGTATTATGACGGTAGCCAGTTCCCGCAGTCGGCAGAAGCATTGAACCAGTTCTTCCGCCAAATCACACCCAACACAGGTGCCTACGACGAGCAACTGATTGCTACCGATGTGGCAGCCCTGATGGACAAGCTGGGCGGTGGCATCCTCGTTACCCACTCACAAGGCGGCGGACCGGGCTGGCACACTGCCATCAAGAGCGACAAGGTGCGTGCCATTGTCTCCTACGAACCGGGCAGCGGCTTCGTCTTCCCCGAAGGCGAGACTCCCGAACCTTTGCAGACCATCAGTCCGTTCGGAGTATTGGGCGCTACATCCATCCCTTTGGTTGCCTTCGAGAAGCTGACCCGCTTCCCCATCATCATCTACTATGGAGACTACATTCCCGAGGAGCCGAGCGACAACTGGGCGATGGACAGTTGGCGTGTCCGTCTGCAAATGGCGCGTCTGTTTACCGAGTGCATCAACCGTCACGGCGGCGATGCCACGGTGGTACACCTGCCCGAACAAGGCATCAAAGGCAACTCGCACTTCCTGTTTGCCGAGAAAAACAACGTGCAGCTTGCCGACCTGTTATCCGCTTGGTTGCAGGAAAAAGGATTGGACTAATTACTCTTCTTAGTCACATAATACATAAGCGTGAGGCATCTTCGGGGTGGGAGTTTCGGGGATGCTTTTTCATTTCGGTGATATGGGTGCTTCTATCTGTAATCTGTGTATGGACAGGAGAGACGGCACGGTGTAACTTTGCATACAGAATCAATAAGCACAGCAACAATGAAAAAGTATCTTGTTTACCTGATGATGGTGCTTGCCGCCGTCACCTTTAATGCCTGCGGGGACGATGACCCCGTGACGGAAGAACCGGGAACGGAACAACCCAGTACCCCGGATGAACCGACCGACAATCCTGATGAGCCCAATGAACCGGACGACCCGACAGATAATCCGGACGACCCTGCCAATCCCGATGAACCTTCGGGCGACAGCCACATCCTGATTGCCTACTTCACCCGTACCAACAACACCGGCACGGTAGCTGCCCGCATCGCCGAACTGACAGGCGGCACCCTCTTCCGCATCGAGACCGTAGAACCTTATCCTGAAGACTATACGGAGTGTACCCAAGTGGCACGCGAACAGTTGGAGAACGGCACACGCCCCGCACTCAGCACTACGGTGGAGGATATGGACCAATACGACATCGTCTTTGTGGGCTGTCCCGTATGGTGGGGCGATGCGCCGATGCCGATATGGTCGTTCCTCGAAAGTGACGAATATGACTTTGCCGGAAAGACCGTCATCCCGTTCTGCACGTATGCTTCCACGGGACGCGATGCCACCTTGCAACGCATCGTAGACCTTACGCCCGACTCCAATCACCTTGACGGTTTCGGCACCAGCGGCCGCAATACCAATGGCGTAGAACCGTGGCTCCGCGAAATAGGAATCATCGAATAATCACATTATAATAAGAACGAATATGAAAACAAAAATCATCACCCTCATCGCCCTTCTCCTGATGGGCGGAACGGCTCTGTATGCACAGGGCAAAAAGACATTGGTCGCTTACTTCAGTTGGAGCGGCAACACACAGTACGTGGCAGAACAGATAGCCAAGCAGACGGGCGGCACCCTTTTCCGCATTGAGCCCGCCAAGCCGTACCCCACGGAATACAAGCCCTGCACCGAAGTGGCAAAGAAGGAAAAGGAGGACAACGCCCGCCCCGCCATCAAGAACAAGGTGGAGGACTGGGACTCGTATGACACCGTCTTCATCGGCTGCCCCGTATGGTGGTGGACGGCCCCGATGATTATCAACACATTCGCCGAGAGCTACGACTTCAAAGGCAAGACCGTCATCCCCTTCTGCACCTACGCCTCCACGTACCGCGACGAGACCCTTGCCAAGATTGTGGAACTCACGCCCGATGCCAAGCACCTGAAAGGCTACGGCGCCGTTAGCCGCAACACGAAAGGGCTGACGGAATGGCTGCAGGAGATTAAAATGGCGAAATAACGTCTGCTGCCGACAAGCAAGGGAAGCATCTCCGACACTTCGGGGGTGCTTTTTCTGTATCGGGGCTTGCCTCATTCCTTGATTTTCTTTATCTTCGCAAACGAAACAACCAGTAAAAATGTGAGTATCATTAAACCGCAAAATATATTATCCATACAAAGCCGCGACGAATTTCGCCAATGGCTTATGACACATTATGCCACCGAGAAGGAGTGTTGGGTGAAAGTCAAGCGCGGGCGTCCTATGGACGACGGAACATTCTGGTACATCGATGCAGTGGAGGAAGCGATGTGCTTCGGCTGGATTGACAGCACGTTAAAACGACTGGACGGCGAAGCATACCAACGGTTTGCGCCACGCACGAAAGACAGCCTATGGTCAGAACTGAACAAGGAACGATGCCGCCGCATGGACCGGTTGGGGCGCATGACAGATGCGGGACGCGCTGTACTGCCCGACATGTCGCCCGGAGGTTTCACCATCAACGAAGAAATCCTATCAGCCCTCCAGCAAGACCCCATCGTGTGGCGGAACTTTCAAAACTTCCCACCCTTATACCGGCGTGTGCGCATCGACACGATACAAATCAAGAAGAAACAACGTCCTCTCTTTGAAAGCCGTCTGAAAAAGTTTATCGATAATACCCGCCTCGGCATCATGTACGGCGAATGGAATGACAACGGAAGATTAATCGAATAATGAATAAAAATACTCTTGCCCACGTCAACATTTTTTTCAATCCACCCCGATAACCGCTGCCGACTCAGTCGACGGTACAAATCCGGCAGGATAAGCTCTGTCGACTGAGTCGACAACGCAAATCGGCACGGAGAAGCGCTGCTGATTCAGTCGACAACACAAATCCTGTAAGAGAAGCATCATAAACTGAGTCGACTGCCTCAATCCGTCAGGATTAGCCTTGCCGACTGGTTTTCCGGCAATAATTTGCTCCAGCAAAAAGAGTCACCCGTGCGAAGAAAGAGGATGAGGAAAAGCCGTCGCTCTAATTTATCGGATAAAGATTTCGAAGAAGCCCCTGCAAGCCACTATGAGTTTGCAGGGGCTTTTGCATAAGCGAAGGCAGGCTGCATTCGGCATAGCTCGACTCTGCTCTCGTTTGCTCTGCCTTTCTGTGAAATGGGTGCTTCAATCCGTAATCTGTGTATGGACGGGCGGCGGTATCCGCTGTATTTTTGTGCTCAGAATCAATACATAAATCACTGACAATATGAAAACGAAACTGATTCCTTTCGCCTTGCTTTGCGGGGCACTGACATTCGCCTCTTGCGGCGACAGTGAGGACAACGAAATCAACACTCCGAGCGAAGAAGTCGTGCCGGGCACCAATCACTGCGTGCTTGTAGCTTACTTCTCCGAACCCTTGCCCGACGGCGTGGATGCCAACACCTCCGCCAGCCGTGTCATCGTGAACGGTGACCTGTATGGCAGCGTGGAGTATATGGCGACCGTCATCGGCGATGCTACCGGCGCAGACCGGGTGCGCATCCAGACGGCGACGCCTTATCCGGGCAACTTCGACGACCTTGCATCCCAAGCCGACAACGAGCGGCAGAACGACATCCATCCCGCTCTTGCCACGGAGATTGAGAACTTCGACGACTACGACGTCATCTTCGTGGGCTATCCCATCTGGTGGTATCAGATGCCGATGGCGATGTACTCGTTCTTCGATGCGTATGACTTCACAGGCAAGACCCTCATTCCCTTCTCCTCGCACGGCGGAAGCGGATGGAGCGGCACGGTGGACGACATCGCCGGGATGGAACCCGGTGCCACGATGGTGGACGGCTACAGCATCTCACGCAACAGCGTAGCGGGCTCGGAGAACGGCATCCGCGAATGGTTGCAGCGGATAGGAATGTTAGAACAATGAAAGACCTTCGTAGCTATATGTGGTTCTCGTTCCTGTTTCTGCTGATGCCATTGATGGCGTGCGGCTCCGACGAGGATATACAAGGGATGGTCACTCCGCCCGCCACCGACAGCACAGATACTCCTTCATCCGACAACGTGGAAATGGTAACTTATACGCACGCCGTCTCCGATGGTTACGACCAGGAAGCCGAGGAACAAGGCAGCGTCATCCGCATCGATTACGACACGCGGGACTATGCGGAAGGCAGCGGTGCGGCACGGATGAACACGGCCTACGTCTATCTGCCTTACGGATATGACAGGAGCCGGCGATACAACATCCTCTACTTCGTGCACGGGCATTACAGCACGGCGGCATCAACTTTCGAGGATGAAGACGGCGTAGTGCGCAAGCTGCTCGACCAGATGATAGCCCACGGTGACATCGATCCGATGATTGTCGTCACGCCCAGCTACAACTACGGGCAGCCGACAGCCAGTTATGCGGATGCCGACCCGTATTGCCGTGCCTTGCCGCAGGAGTTAGTAAACGATTTGATTCCCGTCGTGGAAAGCCGTTACCACACATACGCGGAGACTACGGATGCGGAAGGCATCGAGGCATCCCGCGACCACCGTGCCATCGGCGGCTTCTCAATGGGAGCGGTTACTACGTGGTATGCCTTCGACGAGACCTTGGAGGTTTTCCGTTGGTTTATGCCTATAAGCGGTGATTGCTGGTCATTAGGTAGGTTTGCCGGGATGAACCGTTCTGATGACACGGCAGCTTATTTGGCAGAGAAAATACAGCAATCGCCATACGCAGGGAGTGGTTTCTACATCTGGGCGGCAAGCGGCACCAATGATTCGGCATACAGCGAGATTTGGAGACAGATAGAAGGAATGGCACGGTTGGGCGATGTTTTCAACACCGCCAATATGACGTTCCATCTGAAAGAAGGCGCAAGGCACGAGTTCCGCCCCATCCCGGAATACTTGTACAATGCCTTGCCGTTCTTCTTTCCTAAGAATAATGAATAAATAACATTAAAGGAGATAACGATATGAACAACTTCACTTATCAATACCCCGTCCGCCAACACTTTGGCAAGGGGTGCACCGAGAGTGCCATCAAGGAAGAGATGGCTCGTGTGGGTAAGAACGTGCTGTTAGCTTACGGCGGCGGTTCATTGAAACGCACGGGATTATATGACACGTTGTTGGACTGGCTGCACTAATGCGGTAAGAACGTGGTGGACTTCGGCGGCATTATGCCCAATCCTACTTACGACAAGGTGCAGGAGGGTGCACGGCTGGTGCGTGAGTATGGCATCGACTTCATCCTGGCCGTGGGTGGCGGGTCGGTCATCGACTGCTGCAAAATTGTGTCGGCACAAGCCAAACTGGACGAGGACATCTGGGAGATGCAATACACCAAGCACCAATTCCCCACGGAGTTCGTACCGATGGGAGCCGTGGTTACTGCCTCGGGCACAGGTGCGGAGCAGAACAACGGTGCGGTCATTACCCACACCGAAAAGAAACTGAAACAGCCGTTGGTCGGCGCCTTCCATAGCTTCGCCATCCTCGACAGCGACTTGACGAAGACACTCCCGATGAGACAAGTCATCAGCGGCGCATTCGACACGTTGAGCCACTATATGGAAACCTATATGGGCAAGCCTCAGACGGATAATGTGTCCGACGAAATCAACGAGGCGGTGATGCGCAACGTCATCAAGAACCTGCGTGCCTTGATTGCCGACCCGGACAACGACTTTGCCCGCGGCGAACTGATGTGGGATTCCGCCCTTGTCGAAAACAGCCTACTGAAATTGGGCAAGCAGACCGACTTTCAATGCCACATGCTGGAACACGCCGTGGGTGCTTACACAGATTGCAACCACGGGCGTGCCTTGGCCATCATCCATCCCACGCTCTACCGACACTTGCTGAACGAAGGCAAGGAAAAGTTAGCGCGTATGGCGGAACGGGTATGGAATGTGAAAGGCGATACGATGGAACAGACCGCCGCCCTTGGCATCGATGCCCTCGAAACCTTCATCAAGGAAATCGGTCTGCCATCCCGTTGGAGAGAGTTGGGCATTACGGATGAAATCATTCTTCGTGCCGCTGCCGATACCTGTCTGCTGATGCCGGGTTGTTGCAGGCAGTTTACCCGCGATGAATTATTTGAGGTATTAAAAGAATGTATGTAATCAATTGACAAAAAGGAAATAACAATGAACACTTTATTTAAGACAATGTTGTGCGGTGCCGCCGCTTTGATGCTGGCAGGCACCTCGGTCGCACAGACCAAGCAAGCGTTTACATCGGTGGACTTCTCCACTATTCAAAGCCCCAACGACAATCCTTTCGGGTTGGTTTATCGGGGAGCCATTACCCAGAACGAGCTGGGCAAGGTGAACATTCACCGCATCAACTACGACCTGAACGGCTTGAAGATTGTCGCCAACGTCTATACCCCTGCCGGATATGACGCAACGAAGATTTATCCCGCCCTTGTCGTGGCGCATCCCAACGGAGGATGTAAGGAGCAGGTGGCCGGACTGTACAGTCAGCGGATGGCGGAACAGGGCTACATCTGTCTTGCCTTTGATGCCGCCTATCAGGGCGGAAGCGAGGGCGAGCCGCGCAACGTGGACAAACCCGCCAACCGCATCGAGGACATCCACCGCGCCGCCGACATCCTGGCGCAATATCCCGGCGTGGATGCCAACCGCATCGGCATCCTTGGCATCTGCGGCGGTGGCGGCTATACGCTGAAAGCCGCGCAAACCGACAAACGCTTCAAGGCAGTTGCCACACTCAGTATGTTTAACTCCGGGTTGGTTCGCCGCAACGGTTTCCTCGATTCACAAATGGGTGCCGTGCAGCAACGTCTTGCCGATGCCTGTGCCGCCCGCCAGAAGGAAGCCAACGGCGAAGCTCCCGAATACGTAGGCGAATATGAGCGGAATGACACCGGAACAGGCCAAGCAGCTCCCGTTCGACCTTTACCGCGACGGCTACGAGTATTACCTCCAGACGCACGAACACCCCGGCTCTACTTTCCGCTACACCAAGAGCAGTTTAGTGGATTTGATGGCCTTCGATGCCAGCGAGGGGATGTACCTCATCAACCAACCTCTCTTGATGATGGCGGGCAGCAATGCCGACACGTTCTATATGACCGAACAATGCTTCAGCAAAGCCACGGGCACAAACGACAAGGAACTGTATCTTATCCCCAGCGCACGGCACATCCAGACCTATTGGGTGCCGGAATATGTGGACAAGGCTGTAAACAAGCTGACGGAGTTCTTTGGGAGACATTTATAATAAATAGATAGCACTATGTACCCACAAATCATTTGTCACGTAATGGGTTCCGTCGATGGTCGGCTGCTGACCGACCGCTGGACGGAACCTTTCAATGGGAAGAGTAAAGGTGAACTGATGGGCATCTATGCCGCCATTGGCTGCCAGTTGAATACCGATGCTTGGATGTTCGGCAAGAACACGTTGTGCGAGGGGTATTTCCCAAAGAAATTCCATACCACCGTCTTCACGCCGTCCGCCAAGCCGGAACCGTTTGTGGCCCACCGCTCGTCCGACCGTCTCTTCGTGGTTGCCGACCCGGGCGCAAACATTCTCTTTGAATCCTCCACTGTCAGGGGTGACAGCATCGTCACCATCCTACCCGAAACGGCTCCCGAAACCTACTTGAAGCGCTTGCGCGACCGGAATATCTCTTACCTCTTTGCCGGACAGGACGGGAAAGACCTACGCACGGCGATGCAGACCTTGGCGGAGACTTTCGGCGTGAAGTCGCTCTCGCTGCAAGGCGGAGGCATCATTGACGGCGCATTCCTGCAAGCCGGACTGATTGACGAACTGAGCTTGGTCGTTTATCCGGGTGTTGACGGTTCGGCAGGCTCCACATCCATCTTCCATTACATTGGCAAAGGCAATCCTTCGCAGGGGCAGTCGCTCGAATTGCTTTCCGCACAGACGATGGAGGACGGAATAGTTTGGCTGCGGTATAAGTTTCACCGATAATATGCGCTAACGATGGACAACGAAAACAAAAGAACCATCTCGCGCCGCGACTTCTTTAAGATAGCGGGAACGGCAGGATTGGTAACCGCAGGGCTGGCAGCCTGTGGCGATAGACAAGGCTCGTCAGCATCAGCTCAAACAAGCGAACCGGACGGGGAGATGACCTACCGGACGCTGACGGGCGACCGTGTGTCGTTGCTCGGCTACGGCTGTATGCGCTGGCCGATGATGCCCAATCCCGACGGCAAGGGGCAGGTGGTGGACCAAGAAGAAGTAAACCGGCTGGTGGACTATGCGCTGGCGCACGGCGTGAACTATTTCGATACCGCGCCGCCTTATTGCCAAGGGTTGTCGGAGGAAACCACGGGCATTGCCCTCAGCCGTCATCCACGCAACTCATATTATATCGCCACGAAGATGTCCAATCATCGCCTCTACGGAGCAGGACTTCGCGGCAAGGAACTGCACAATGCCAGCGTGAAGATGTATTGGGATTCATTCAAGCACCTGCGGACGGATTACTTCGACTATTACCTATTCCACATCCTCGGCTCGGGCAAGGGGATGGAGGAAATGCGTGGTCGGCTGTACGATTGCGGCATCGCCGACTTCATTCTCAAAGAGAAAGAGGCCGGGCGCATCCACAAATTAGGCTTCTCGTTTCACGGTGATGTGCGGGTGTTCGACTATATGTTGCAGGAATCCGGCATACCGTGGGACTTCGTGCAGATACAGCTCAACTACCTCGACTGGCGGCACGCATCGGGCTTCAACGTCAATGCCGAATACCTCTACGGCGAACTGGCGAAAAGGAATATCCCTGCCGTCATTATGGAACCGCTATTAGGTGGACGGCTCTCCAAGGTACACGACCACATCGTCACCAAGCTGAAACAACGCGAACCGGAGCAAAGTGTGGCATCGTGGGCGTTCCGCTTCGCCGGAAGTTTCCCCGGTGTGCTGACCGTCCTCAGCGGAATGACCTATATGGAACACCTACAAGACAACCTGCGCACTTATTCGCCCCTGCACCCGTTGTCGGACGATGAGTTTGCTTTCCTGCAAGAAACGGCAGACCTGATGATGCAATACCAGACAATCCCCTGCAACGACTGTAAGTATTGTATGCCTTGCCCTTACGGCATCGACATTCCTGCCATCCTGCTGCATTATAATAAATGTATCAACGAGGGGAATATGCCCCGTAACGGTCAGGATGAGAACTACCGCCGTGCCCGTCGTACGTTCCTCGTAGGTTATGACCGCAGTGTGCCCCGTCTCCGCCAAGCCAGCCATTGCATCGGATGCAACCAATGCTCGCCCGACTGTCCGCAAGGCATCAACATCCCCAAGGAGATGCAGCGGATAGACCACTTTGTGGAGCGGTTGAAACAAGATAATCTGTAACGACATTGTTTAATTTATACTTAAATACTTATAATTTGAATTGAATATGAACAGATTAGAAAACGGCTGTCCCTTTAAATGATACGATGTTTCCCTTTAAATGTTCCTGTGTTTTGCCAAATATGAAGCACTGCCTTTGTTTTCTGTTCATTGCCTACACATTTCCCGGATAAGCCCTAAATCTTACTCCCAAAGCAAAGAAATATGTTAGAAGATAGGGGATTAATCATAGGAATTTCCTATTTTTGCGATGGGATTGAGGAAACTCTGTCCAAGACATATTTAAAATAAGAGGCGTTATGTCTTCTTCTTGTATGTGAAAAGCCTAGGAAACTTACTCACAATGGAAACAAGAGATGATGTAATGGTCTCCACGTATATGCGTGGGGCTGTTATTTCCATATCTGTTTCCAAAGGTTTTCCTAGCACCTTCACATTAAGACGTGGCATACAGTTCCACGCTTCGTGTATATAAAGGTAGTCCTTGGAGGAACTGGGTGGACTTTGTTGGTTGAGGTATGAAGCCCATAGGCATCTTAATTAAAGAAGAATTAGAGAAACAAGAGCGTAGTGTCAGTTGGTTTGCACGCAAACTGTCTTGTGACCGTTCGAATGTTTACCGTTTATTCCAAAAAGGAAGCATAGATACGCATCTGCTTGCTCGTATCTCACTCATTCTAAATCGCGATTTCTTTTCCGAATTATCCGCTGATATGCATTTGTCTGATTCTGAGAGTAATACAGACAATATTTAAACATTGTTGTAATATTTGCATCACAACTGTAGCAATCCTGCATCATTGATTTACCGTCCATATTTTGCATTTACCTTACCTTTGTCAAAGTAATTTAAAACATAAAGAATATGAAAAAAATGAAGTATTTATCAATGGTGTTACTTATGTTAGTAACAAGTGCTTGCATGCTTAGCTGTAGTGATGATGATGAGCCCACCGATGTTATTTCTACATCTATTGTAGGTACATAGGTTTATGAAAGTGAAACATTTAGCCACACTTATGTTTTCAATTCAAATCTTACAGGACGTGAGATAGAAGTATCTAAGGATTCTCACGGTTCCGTAACTTCAACTTATGAAGAGAATTTTGAATATTCACTTTCAAGCGATGCCAACGGTTATAATTATGTTTTAATTGTGAGTGAAAGTTCCTCTACAAGGCAACGTTATGAAATTACTAACTCTAGATTATTGTTGTACATAAACTCTAATACTTACTACGAATATAGAAAGCAATAGTTATCCTTTGATTGGCCAAATGAACACGACTTGGCATAGAAGACAAAACCACTATAAAAGACAAAGAGCCCCGAAAGTCGGACTATCCGTCCGCTTCCGGGGCTCTTCTACTACATATCAATCAAAAAGTCCTATTCCAATTGCATCTGTGAAAAATCCATATCACTTGCCAACCGGCTTTGTGAGTGATCCACCTGCATAAAATCAAACGCCACTTCCACCTCGCCGTTGACCGCGCTGTTCAAGGTCAACTTGATGCCCTTCGTCTCTTCCGTGATGTCCAGGCTGTTCAGGTTGTATGAAACAATCCCCCAATTGCCTATACCGGTCACATCATCATAGTCGTTGTAACGAAGCTCCAAATGAACATATCCGTCCTCGCCATACAACTCGGCATCATCTTGAGGACGTACCAGGCTGATGCGGTGCTTCTCCTTAGCCGGAAGATTCTGCACAAAGATAATATTCATATACCCGCCACTGATGGTGATGTCTCCCTGATAAATGGTCACGGGGTCGTTGCCAAACTCCTCCTCGTTTTCCGGCGTCAACGTTTCCACTTGCTTGGTCAGCACGTTCTGAATGCCCAAAATCTTAACGGCGTGGTCGTAACCGGCATAATCATCCCAAAGGGGATTGAAGTAAGTAATCACACGCTGACCATCGACAGGGGTGTACCACCCCAAATCGGTGTTGACCGGCCAAAGCGTACCCCACACGTCACAATCCAAATAGAAAGCACCTCCACCCACACGAACCGTAGCCCACAAGGGAGGGGTAAAGTCACCGACAGAATATCCGTCGTCATCACTACACGATTGCAAAGCCGGCATCATCGCCAAGCAAAGCAACATCACAAACCAATGTATTCTTTTCATAAACTACTCCTTTTTTCAGTTATTGTTCGATAAAGAAATCACAAAATAGAGGTTTTACTGCATCCCGCCCTATACATTTAACAATATTACAAGTTTTAAAAATCTTATTATACTTTGTGCGGGGTGAAAAAATCGTGCAACGTATAAATCATCAAGATAACGTAAATATTCCAATGTTTTTGCGTACTTTTGCCCCCTATTAACAAACAATGAAACAACAAGGACCGATTATGCTGAGTAAAATTATAGACCAAGCCAACATAGACCACTTCGCCAAATGGTTGACGCGTGCCGAGAAGATGGTTATTGTATCACACGTAAGCCCGGACGGAGACGCCATAGGTTCCTCGCTGGGGTTATGGCACTTCCTGAATTCACAAGACAAGACCGTCAACATCATTGTCCCCAATGCTTTTCCCGACTTCCTGAAATGGATGCCGGGCAGCAAGGACATTCTGTTGTACGACCGATACAGGGATTTTGCCAACAAGCTGATAGCCGAGGCAGACGTCATCTGTTGTCTGGACTTCAACGCCTTGAACCGTATCGACGCGATGAAAGAGGCCGTAAAGGCGTCACCCGCCCGCAAGATTCTGATAGACCACCATTTATATCCGGAAGATTTTTGCAGCATCGTCATTTCGCATCCCAACATTTCTTCCACCTCCGAACTGATATTCCGCCTCATCTGCCGTATGGGCTACTTTGAAGACATCACCAAGGAGGGGGCAGAATGTATTTACACGGGTATGATGACTGACACCGGGGGCTTTACCTATAATTCCAACAACCGTGAGATTTACTTCATCATCAGTGAATTGCTATCTAAAGGCATTGACAAAGACGCCATCTACCGGAAGGTGTTCAACACCTATTCCGAAAGTCGCCTGCGCCTGATGGGATATGTACTGACACAGATGAAGACTTATCCCGAACACCGGGCCGCCCTTATTTCGCTCACCGAGAAAGAGCAGAACCGCTTCAACTACATCCGGGGAGACAGCGAAGGCTTTGTCAACATCCCGCTCAGCATCAAGAATGTAGTCCTTTCTTGTTTCCTGCGCGAAGATACGGAGAAACCAATGATTAAGATTTCCCTACGCTCAGTCGGCAGTTTCCCTTGCAATAAATTAGCCGCCGAGTTCTTCAACGGAGGAGGTCACTTAAATGCTTCGGGAGGCGAGTTTTACGGCACGATGGAAGAAGCCCGCAAAGTGTTCGAGGAAGCGATAGAAAAGTATAAGCCCCTGCTGAACGCAAGGAGGTGAGGTAAAAGGGAATTTAAATTATCATTTAATTCTTCAAAAGGTTAAAAGATACGAAGTTTAGACTTTACGGCTTTTAATATTGAAGAGAATCAGATACATTTGCATACGAATATCAACCGACTAAAAATGAAAAAATTAATTCTGTTTGTTTTTGCCATACTTGCCCTGAGCGCAATGTTTCAAGCATGTGATGACACGATGACATACGCAGAGATGAAAGACCGCGAAGACGAAGCCATCGCAGACTTCATCAGCAAAGAAAACATCAAAGTAATAAGCCAGAGTGAGTTTTATGCCAATGACTCCGTGACAAATATCGAAGAGAACGAGTTTGTCCAACTGGCGAGTGGCGTCTATATGCAAATCGTAGACAAGGGGTCGGACAATCCGGCCGATACGGTCAGGAACAACGATGTCATACTGGTACGCTTCATGGAATATAGCTTGCTGGACGAAGACACGACCTGCTCCAACCTGTCATACCCTTACTACGTGGACGAGTTTAAGTACACGGTGACTTCCTCTTCCATTGCCGGCATATTTACCTCCGGCATCTTTTTAGCGACATACGGAAGCACCAATACAGCTGTCCCCGCAGGTTGGTTGGTTCCGTTGGAATACGTTCGCGACGGAGCGCATGTCCGACTGATTGTCCCCTCCGAGATGGGGCACAATCCTGCCATGCAATATGTATATCCTTATTATTATGACATCCGAAAATACCAAATTTGGAAATAACCTTTTTATAAAACTATGACACTGATTAAATCAATTTCCGGCATTCGCGGCACGATAGGTGGGCATGCCGGTGAGGGGCTCAATCCCCTGGACATCGTGAAGTTTACTTCAGCTTACGCAACTCTTATCCGTAAGACGAGCACTGTAAAGAGTAACAAAATCGTAGTAGGACGTGACGCCCGTCTCTCTGGTGAGATGGTGAAGAACGTAGTAGTGGGTACCTTGATGGGAATGGGCTATGACGTGGTAGACATCGACCTTGCTTCCACACCGACCACCGAATTGGCGGTTATCATGGAAGGAGCCGACGGCGGTATTATCCTCACAGCCTCACACAACCCCAAACAATGGAATGCCTTGAAGCTCCTGAACGAGAAAGGCGAGTTCCTCAACAAGGAAGAAGGCAATGAAGTGCTTCGCATCGCGGAAGCTGAGGCTTTTGAATATGCCGAAGTGGACAAGCTCGGCTCGTACCGCAAGGACTTGACTTACAACCAAAAGCACATCGAAAGCGTATTGGCACTGGATTTGGTAGACGTAGAAGCCATCCGCAAGGCCGATTTCCACGTAGCTATCGATTGCGTTAACTCTGTAGGAGGCATCATTCTTCCCCAACTGTTTGAGGCACTTGGCGTAAAACATGTGGAGAAACTCTATTGCGAACCTACAGGCAACTTCCAGCACAACCCCGAACCGCTGGAGAAGAACTTGGGTGACATTATGAACCTGATGAAGAGCGGAAAGAATGATGTGGCTTTCGTGGTAGACCCTGACGTAGACCGCCTGGCCATCATCTGCGAAGACGGACGGATGTATGGCGAAGAATACACGTTGGTAACCGTGGCCGATTACATCTTGAAGCATACCCCTGGAAGCACGGTGTCCAACCTCAGCTCGACCCGCGCCCTGCGTGACGTAACCCGCAAGTATGGCCAGCAATATTATGCTTCCGCCGTTGGCGAAGTAAACGTTACGACAAAGATGAAGGAAGTAGGAGCCGTTATCGGCGGTGAAGGTAACGGAGGAGTCATCTACCCCGCCAGCCACTACGGACGTGACGCTTTGGTAGGTATCGCTCTTTTCCTCAGCCACTTGGCTCACGAAGGCAAGAAAGTAAGCGAACTGCGCGCCACTTACCCTGCTTACTTTATGGGCAAAAACCGCATCGACCTGACTCCCGACACGGATGTAGACGCCATCCTTGCCAAAGTAAAGGAACTCTATAAGAATGAAGAAATTAATGATATAGACGGTGTGAAGATTGACTTCCCCGACAAATGGGTACACTTGCGCAAGAGCAACACGGAGCCCATCATCCGCATATACAGCGAAGCGCATACGCAGGAGGAAGCCGATGCCATCGGAGAAGAAATCATCAAAGTAGTGGAAGGACTTACGAAGTAATTACGGACTACTCCTAACACGGAGACACGGAGATTTTATATTATTGATTTACAAATATATTTTCTCTGTGTCTTTGTGTCTCTGTGTTTTATTTCCCAATTATGACACCCTCTATTTTAGCACCTCTTCCACTTCCCCTTCAAAGTTCGGTGTAAACACGCCTTTCCCTATATTCGATTTTATTTCATCGACCGTCCAGAAGCGTCCTCCGTCCAACTCATCGCTGGGACGGATTGCACCGTCGTACACCGTCTTGTAAGTAAAGACCAACTCGCGCTCGCGAGCCGACTCAAAGACATAATGGGTTACTTGTTGGGGTGTAAAGTCCGTAATACCCAACTCCTCACGCACCTCACGCCGCAAAGCCTGCTCTACGCTTTCTCCCAAATCCACATGTCCGCCTACGGCCGTATCCCATTTCCCTGGTTGTATGTCTTTCCATTCGGGACGTTTTTGCAAATAGAGTTCACCACGGGAGTTGAACACGTGCAGATGCACTACGGGATGCAACAACTTACTGCCATTATGGCATTCCCCGCGCGTAGCGGCCCCTATGATGTTTCCCTCTTCATCCACTACGGGAAACATCTCTTGGTTATTGTCTTGATTCATATAAATTATTATTTCGGCAGATACTTACACAATACTCTCCCAACCGCAACATATACCTTATATTTAAATTATTAGTCTCACAAAAATAAAGTTTTTTTCATTAACAACAAAATTCCGTCATCTTCTACCCAAAGTATGGTGCGAAGATTGTGGATATTGTTTGCTAATACGGAAACAAAACCTTAACTTTGTGCCATGGAAGAAAAAGTGCTACAAGTGATATTGAGCGTTGAAGCGGATAACTTCGTAAGGCTTCAGCCGCTGAAGGTTCAGCAAAAAATAACTTATAATATACGAAGGCTAGAAAGCGGTGTGATTGACAAGGAACTGTTCAAAAAACTGGAAGGTTCTGACATTTGGGAATTGCGTACGCTTTTCAATGGCAATTGTTATCGACTGTTCGCTTTTTGGGACACAGAAATAAGAACTTTGGTTGTAGCCACTCATAGAATGGTAAAAAAGACACAGAAAACTCCGAAGAAAGAAATAGAAAAGGCGGAGAGAATAAGAAATGAATACTTCAACGATAAAAAATAAAGTTATGGGAAAGATGAAATTTGTCCCTTCCGATGCCTTAGTAGACGATGTATGGGGCAAGGTCGGGACACCTGAAAGGGATGCGATGGAAGCGCAGCTCAAAGAAGAGGTACACGCTTATTTCGTAGGTGAAGCTATCAAGAACGCACGTCTCAAACAAAACCTGACACAAGAGGAATTGGGTGAACGCATCGGGGTCAAACGCTCCCAAATATGCAAGTTGGAAAGCGGTAAAAGTTCTATGACGCTATCCACAATGAGCCGGATATTTCAAGCGTTAGGCATTACCACGGCCACACTTGATTTGGGTATGGCCGGGAAAGTCGCCTTGTGGTGAGAAAATAGCGGATGAGAGATTCTCATTACGGCATCAGCAATGAAGAATCTCCATAGCTTAGGAAGCGGAAGCCGTGAGCCAAAGCGTAGTCATAAATAGCACGCCAATCACCTTGCACGAAGGCGGAAACCAACAGCAGAAGCGTGCTCTTAGGTTGATGAAAGTTAGTTACCATCGCCTTCACGATGCGATACTCATATCCCGGCGCAATGATGATTTGCGTACTGGTGTGCAAAGCCTCCATACCGTGCCGGTCGAGGTAAGAACGGACAGCAGATAACGCTTCAACGGACGTAGGAGCATCTCCTTCCATTTCATAAGGTTGCCATTGGCGCACGGGCAATTCCTCTTCCGAAGCGTCGGGATGCTTCAAGAGCGTCACGCCGATGTGGTAAAGGCTCTCGAGCGTACGCACCGAAGTCGTCCCTACGGCTATGGCCCGTCCCTCGTGGGCAATTAATTTTTCTATCGTGGAGCGGGACACGGAGATGTATTCCGTATGCATCTCATGTCCTTCAATCTCCTCACTCTTGACGGGCTTGAAAGTCCCCGCCCCCACGTGCAGCGTCAGCTCCTCCAAATCAACGCCTTTGTCCCGAAGCGCGTCGAGCACGCGAGAGGTAAAATGCAGCCCCGCCGTAGGTGCTGCTACCGAACCTTTTATCTTGGAATAGACCGTCTGATAGGTCACCTTGTCACTTTCCTGCGTAGCACGATTGAGGTAAGGCGGGATAGGCAGCTCGCCAAACACCTCCAGGATATCGGCAAAAGTCACCTCTGGATTGTCCCAACGGAAATCCACCCAATGACTGGTGCCGCGACACTCTCCCCGCTCGGCGGTCAGCGTCAACGTCCGGCCTTTCACCGTCATCTCCCTACGCAATACGCCTTCCTTCCATTTCTTCAAGTTACCTATCATGCAAAGCCACGCCACGTGCTCCGTCTGTTGGAAGTTGAGCGCATAGTCAGCCGGAAGAATCGGCTCTAAGCAAAAGACTTCGATAAGCGCTCCCGTCTCCTTACGGAAATGCAGGCGCGCTTGGATGACTTTGGTATTGTTGAACACCATCAGTTCACCCGCAGGGATGTAATCGGGCAAAGAGGTAAAAATATCCTCACTTACCTGCCCCTGCCGGTAAACGAGCAACTTGGACTGGTCGCGTACGGGAAGGGGGAACTTCGCGATGCGCTCATCGGGCAAAGGATAGTCGAACTCGCTGATATGAATGTGTTTGGGATCTTGTTTCATACACTTAAAAAGACTTTTCTGCTATTTTATCCCGCAAAGGTACGCATATATTTTGGTATATTTAGCTACCTTTGCAGCATTGTATCACACAAAAATACCAAGGAGGGAAACGACAGATGATTAAGATAGGAGACAAAGTGCGCTTTTTGAGCGAAGTGGGTGGCGGAACGGTCACCGGATTTCAAGGCAAGGGCATTGTGTTGGTTCAAGATGCCGACGGATTTGACATCCCGATGCACATACGTGAATGTGTTGTGATAGAAACAGACAACTACAACATTCCGCTACCGGCAGAGAAAGCCACCCAAGCGGAAAAGAAACGCAAGGAGGAACAACCCGCCCGGCCTGCCAACCCGCAAGTGGCTGAAGAGCCTGCACACCGTGTGGAAAAGCCCGAAATATCCGTCTACCGCCAACCGGAGATGAAAGGCGGCGATGTGCTCAACGTCTATCTGGCTTTTGTCCCGGTGGACATCAAGGCCGTCAGCACCACCTCTTTCGAAAGTTACATCGTGAACGACAGCAACTATTACCTTTATTATACTTACTTGGGAGCCGAAGGCAAAGCTTGGACAATACGGTCACACGGCTTGGTGGAGCCGAACACAAAACTCTTCCTTGAGGAATTCGAGAAAGCGAGCCTCAACGACCTGGAGCGCGTGGCGTTGCAATTCATCGCCTTCAAAGACCGCCGTTCGTTCAGCCTGAAGCCAGCCGTAAGCGTAGAGCTGCGCATCGACACGGTGAAGTTCTACAAGCTGCACACCTTCCAGCAGACTGATTTCTTCGAGACCCCCGCCCTGATGTACGACATCGTAAAGGACGACCGCCCCGCCAAGCAGGTTTATGTCTCAGCCGAAGATCTGCAGGCCGCCCTTATGCAAAAGAAAACGGTAGACACTACTCCCCAAAAGCCTAAACCTGCGCCCAAGCACGGGGGTAAGCAAGACATCATCGAAGTAGACTTGCACATCAACGCCTTGCTGGACGACACCCGCGGCATGAGCAACGGGGAAATGCTGAATTATCAACTTGATAAATTCCGCGAAGTGATGGAACAATACAAGAACAAGCGCGAGCAACGCATCGTCTTCATCCATGGCAAGGGAGACGGAGTGCTGCGCCATGCCATCCTGGATGAACTGAAACGCAAATACCCTGCCTGCAAGTCGCAAGACGCTTCGTTTCAAGAATATGGTTTCGGGGCGACACTGGTGACCATCAAGCAATAAACCACCAATGATTGTCCGTGCTTCGCGCTTCATCAAAAGCGAAGCCTTCCCATTCAAAACTCTTCAGCTGCTCGGGGCGAGTGATGCGTTCTTTAATAAAGAAACGTGTCATCTCGCCCCGACACATTTTGGCGTAGATAACGACTGTGCTTAGTTTATCTCCCTTCCACACACGAAATTCGGGTGTTATCACCTGCACTTCCTGTTCCACCCTCTTCCAATCGAACAAGTCTTTCATCTCTGCGCTGGCAAGATTGAGCAGCACCCCACCCTGCCGTTGAATGTCCTCTATAAAGACATCGGTCAACAAAGGCCTCCAATAGTCGAACATCGTGATGCCCCCATTTTCAGGCAAACGAACGTCTCCTTCCAAGCGGTAAGGATGGATGCCGTCCAACGGGCGGAGCAAGCCATAAAGGAAAGAAGTGATGCGCAAGTGTTCTTGGGCAAAAAGAAAATCGTCCGGCGTAAAGTCCTTTGGCGCGATGCGTTTGAACACCGCTCCCGTATAAGCAACAATGGCAGGCATCGGGCGATTGTCCTCCGAACAAAAGTCATGATACCGCAAACAGTTCTCCGCCGCAATCTTCGCATTCACCCGTAATATGTTTTCTAATTCAGAAGCCGAATATTGGGCCAAACTTAACGCATGGCTTAACGCTTTGTCCGCAAACCGAGGAGTGGTCATCTCCGGCACACGCAACGCCGAACGGCTCGCCATCGTCTTGGCACATGAAATAAACACAAGCATAATCTTTTTTTTGTGTGCAAAAGTAATGATTCTATTTGAAACGCTCCCCGATTTTCCGTATCTTCGCAAAGCAAAAAACAGAATATGAACAACTTCAATCCATATATCAAGCAGATAGACACCGATGCCCTCAAAGAACTATGCATCCGGCACGGGCAGCTTTCCTCTTTCCACAAGGGCGAGTATTTGATTCGGGAAGGCGATATTTACCCGTATTTTGGCTTTATTAAAACGGGAATTTTCAAATACGTCAGTATCAATAAGGCAGAAAAACGTCTGTACAACACAGGTTTTGCGTTCCCCGGCGAGTTCGTCGCCGACTATCCTGCGTGCATCTATGATATGCGTTCGAAGACCAACATACAAGCCTTGACCCAAAGTGAAGTCTATGTTTGTCCCTCCGAACAGCTTACCATCCTTTATGGGCAGCAGCCCGATATCGCCCGCATCAACGCCGAACAGCTTTTCCTGCAAACCTATTCGCGCTACCTCGACCTTTACCGCTTTACGCCCGAAGAACGCTACCTCCAGTTGCTGCGGCGATGCCCCGACATCCTGCAATCCGTCCCGCTCAAGGAAATCGCTTCCTACCTGATGATAACGCCCACGCACATGAGCCGCATTCGCCGCAAACAATCATTCGACTGACGCATCTCTCGACATAGGTTGAAAAATCGCCCCAGCAAGGATAAGTTCTTCCCAAACATCAAATTTTCTTCAAACTTAATCCCTACATTTGCGCACAACATTCTAATTTATAAAATATGAAAACTAAACTTTTCTTATCCCTGTTCGCGATCCTCGCCCTGACCGGTTGCCTCGATGACGACACGCCGGAGGACAAAGTGGAAACCGTGAGCGTGGCCATCTCCGCCATGACTTACATCGACAGCCCCGTCATGACAAACTACCCGATAGAAGGGATGCGGGCAAAAGTGGGGAACGATGCCAATTACCAGTTCTTGCATTTTGAGGAAATCGAAGGCTTCACTTTCGAGCCGGGCTATGCGTATGAATTGCAGGTAGAACGGACAACGTTGGGTAACCCGCCCGCTGATGCCAGCCGATACACCTACAAACTCTTGGCTGAACTCTCCAAACAGCCCGTCGAATGCACGCGGGAAACAGTCCGCCTGTATGTCTCTGCCGAAAGGGGAAACTACGATTGGGGACTCCCGCAAACGGACGATGCACACTGTATGAAAATCCGCGAGTCGGAAAATGAGGATTGGACGAACGTCCCTTTCAACAAAATCGAAGGCTTCACCTACGAGGATGGAATCGCCTACGAGCTTTCGGTGGAGAAAATCACGCTCCATACCCAGCCTACGGACGACCGCTGCCAAACCGTGCAATATGTCCTGCAAGAAATCATCTCGCAAACGAGCCCTAAGTAAGGAAAGCCTGCAGATGCCACATCCGGTGACCGAACAGATTTCGAGCCTCTACCCGCTGAAAGCCAAGCGACAAGTACAGGCGCTCCGCCTTGGGGTTCTCCGTATCTACCAACAAGCCCGCCCGTGCGAAGCCTTCCGCAAAAGCCTTGTCGCGCAAAGCCGTAAGCAACCGTCCGCCGATGCCCAGGTTGCGGTATTCGGGCAATACGCCCAATGAATCCAAGTAGAATTCATCCGGATTTGTCTCGTCCTCTACGCCGGTGAATACATTCCCCGTCCGCTCTTCAATCAGACGAAGTGTCGGCTCGCGCAACTCGTACAAGCGTGCCCCATCATATCCTACAATCGCACCTGCTGTAACACCATCCACCTCGGCCACCAACGCATTGCGATAGCTGTACTGCGTATCTTCCCTCCGCACCAATTCTTCGAGCACGCTTTGGCAATTCTCGCCACAATACATCTTCATAGTTTCCTCTCCCAACGCCATGGTCAATGCGGCAGCTATGATGGGCGCATCTTTCGGCTGAGCGGGTCTTATGATTATTTGTTTGTCGCTCATATTCACTTCCTATCCTTCTATTCCGTTATCTCTATCAGATTTCCTTCCGGCTGTCGATGTCGCCCCAAAATAATGCATAAAGAACGTTCGGGCACTCTCCAAATTTTTCACATAAAGAGCTATATGGTCTAATTTCATCATTAAAACATTGTTTTTAGTGGTCTACCAAACTATCGCCACAAAGGTAATGATTTCGATTGAGAAAACTGAAACATACAGCAAACTCTCCACGGAAAATGTACAGTCCTTCCACGGAAGGATTGCAGTACTTCCACGGGAGGACTGCAGTATTTCCACAGGAAGTACTGGAAGAAAACCTTTTTCTATTCGTTGGTATCATAGAAGCCTATCATTCCTCCATAATGTCCCCCAATGTTTCGCGTTCCTTCTTGGAGAGGGAGGCCAAGACAAGGTCATACGACTGGCGGACGAGTTCACGAATCTTCGTGTCGGGCACGTCTTGGTTGAAATACACATCGTTCCAATGGCGTTTGTTCATGTGCCACGCCGGACGAATGCCGTTGTAACGTGTCCGCAGTTCTTCCGCCGTGTCCGGTTCGGACTTCAGGCAACAGCGGTCGAATACCTCGATGTTCACGTAGCAGAACCACTTACTGCCGACATAGAAGCAAAGCACGTCGCGACTGTAAGGGTCTTTCAACATCGTGAAAGGCATTTTTTCCGTCACGTGAGGCAGAGAAAGACAATAGTTCCTAAAGTTTTCTACATCCATCTTCTTTGATTTTTGTAGTACAAAGGTAGGAATTTCCGAGGAACGAAGCAACTTTCTCCTTTCCACTTTGCCGCTGTTTATTGAACCGAAAAAGTAACACTCACATTTCCTCCGCCGACCGCAGCCGACAATCCATCGGGATTGTCTATCCGCCCTAAACGGGTATAACTGTAACCGGAAGAAAAAGTTTCATAGAATAGCACCACGCAAGACGAACCATACAGCATCAAGTCGCCCGCTTGGATTGTTCCCGGACGATAACTTTCCACCGGCAGGCTTTCATCCAAATAGTGGTATTTCTCATTGCCGTTGAGTTCACTCATATTCAAAGTCAGAGGCAACATAGCGGCAAAAGCCCGCCCGGCTTCGTTGTCTTCGAGGGAGGCAGCAAACGATGTCCCGTTTATCGTGATTGTGATGTTTCTTTCCATAGATTCATTGTCATTATCATTATCGTTATTGTCATTGTTGTTTCCTTCATCATTGTTCTCTTCATTATCGTCCCCATCGTCATCAGATGGCGGAGCCGGGATTTCCGTGATTTCATCTATCGGGTCATCGTCCGAACAGGCAACAAGCGTACTTGTTGTGAAGAGAAAAAGGAAGAGACCCCATATACCATATAATAAATGCTTCATCATATCGCATAAGTAAGTGTACAAATTAAATAATAACTAAAGTTTCGCACCTTGAATAAAGGTCTGTAAAAGAGAACAAGTGAAGTTTATTTTTCGTAAATTTGTAGTGCCAACAAACAGATTTACAATAGATAAACATTCACTTGTTATGGAAGCAAAAAT
>CALUIQ010000143.1 GCA_944320735.1 uncultured Bacteroides sp.
TCACTCTTCGTTAGCTCAGTCGGTTAGAGCATCTGTCTGTTTATCAGAGGGTCCTTGGTTCAAGTCCACGACCAAGAGCGGAAAGCCTACCATTTCGGTAGGCTTTTTTGTTATGGCAGGGCGAAACTCCATTTTTCGAAATGAAATGGGCGAGGTTATGCTGCTTAATCGAAAAAAGAAACGTATTTTTGCCTGTGTAAAAGAATAGCCGGTATGTTGAATACAGATAAAAAGCTCAAGTTATATTATTCCATTGGTGAAGTGGCGCAGATGTTGGGTGTCAGCGAAACATTGCTACGCTTTTGGGAGAAGAAGTTTCCGCAACTTAACCCCAAGCGGGCGGGGCGTGACATCCGCCAATATCGTCAGGAGGATGTGGAGACGGCCAAGATGATTTATCACTTGGTGAAAGAACGGGGTATGACGCTGGACGGTGCCCAACGCCGTTTGCGTGACAATGGTGAGGCGGCTCGGCGTAACTATGAAGTGGTAGACCGCTTGAAGTCCATCCGTGAAGGGTTGATTAGTATGCGTGACGCGCTTGACGCCTTCACCTACAAAGACGTGGAGGCGTTAAAGGAGAATATTGAAAGTTTGAAAGAAGAAGCTTAGTCTTCTATACGTGTCACTTGCTTGATGTTCTGTATTTGTTTCAAGTTGTTGCAAATGGTGCGAACGTCGTCCACGTCGTGAACGTAGAGCTTGATACGTCCCTCGAAGATGCCGTCGTTCGACTCGATGTCTAGCTTGCGGATGTTGACGTTCAACTGCCTCGAGATGACTTGGGTCACTTCGTTGAGCAGTCCGATGGTGTCTATACCATTTATATATATGGTGACTAAGAAAGACAACTCCTTGTGCGTGTCCCACTGGGTGGCGATGATGCGGTTTCCGTAACTGCTTTTCAGTTTGACGGCTACGGGGCATTGGCGCTTGTGGATGATGACGCGGTTGTTCTCGTCGATGTATCCCAGTACATCATCTCCGGGAATGGGATGGCAACAGTCCGCCATAATGTAGTCTTTCGAGATGGTCTCTTCGGTCAGTTTCAATATTTCTTTGGGGTTTATCTTTTCAGCGGGTTTAGTGTCCGACGGAGTCTGTTCTTTGCTCTCCTTGCTGTCTTTCCCCGTTCCGAAAGAGAAACTGAGCAGTTTCTTCCAACTCTTGTTCTGTTTTTCTTTGAATACGTTTCGTTCCGCATCGCCCAGCGTGATGCGTTTGGCACCGATAGCGGCCAGCAATTCGTCAGGCGTGTGGAAATTATGCAGGTTGGTCAGTTTGTCTAAGGCCGATTCGTCCATCCGGATGCCTTCCGCTTGCAGGAAAGCCGCCAACATGGCTTCGCCCGCTTTTTGGTTGGCTTTTTCTTCCTTGCGCAGGATGGAGGCTATCTTGGCACGTGAAGTTGTGGCGAAATTGAGCCATTCGGGATGTACGCGTTGCGACTTGGATGTTAATATCTCTATCTGGTCGCCACTTTTCAGCTTGTAACTCAGGGGAACCAGTTTATGATTGACTTTGGCGCCGATGCAATGGCAGCCGATGTCTGTGTGGAGCGAAAAGGCGAAGTCCAATGCCGTGGCGTTTTGGGGCAAAGTTTTCAGTTCGCCCTTAGGGGTGAACACAAATATTTCTGAAGCGAACAACCCTAACTTGATGTTGTCCAAGAAGTCGATGGCGTCCGGCTGGGGGTCGTCCAATATTTCCTTGATGGTCTTGAGCCATTTGGCCAATTCGCCTTCATCCTCGCTACCTCCACCTTCCTTATATTTCCAGTGGGCGGCAAATCCTTGTTCGGCTACATCGTCCATTCGGTCACTGCGTATCTGTACCTCTATCCATTGTCCGTTGTTGCCCATCAGGGTGACGTGCAAGGCCTGGTAACCGTTTGACTTCGGGTGGCTTACCCAGTCGCGCAAGCGGTCGGGGTGTGGCTTGTATATTTTGGAGATGGCTACATAGATGTCAAAGCAATCGTTCAGTTCTTCCTCCATACTGTGTGGAGTAAAGATGATGCGCACGGCCAATATGTCGTATATTTCCTCGAAAGGCACGTGCTTGGTCTGCATCTTGTTCCAAATGGAATAAATGGATTTGACACGGGCCAGAATATGATACTTCAGTCCCATCTTGTTCAGCTGCTCTCGGATGGGGGCGGTAAACTCTTGGAACACCTTGTCGCGTTCGGCGGCGGTAGCGGCCAATTTCTGTTCTATCTCGTGATATTCTTCCGGATGTTCGTACTTGAAACTGAGGTTTTCCAGTTCCGTTTTGATTCGGTTCAATCCCAAGCGGTTGGCCAGTGGGGCATAGATATATAACGTTTCGCCGGCTATTTTGTATTGCTTGCTGGGCAGCATAGACCCCAAGGTGCGCATATTGTGCAGGCGGTCGGCTATCTTGATGAGGATGACGCGGATGTCATCGCTCATGGTCAGCAACAGTTTCTTGAAGTTTTCGGCTTGTGCTGAAGCCTTGTCGCCAAAGATGCCTCCGGATATTTTGGTCAACCCGTCCACAATCTGTGCGATTTTAGGGCCGAAGAGGTTTTCGATGTCTTCTACGGTATAATCCGTATCTTCCACGACATCGTGCAACAAGGCTGCACAGATAGAAGTAGACCCCAGCCCTATTTCATTGCACACTATTTTGGCTACGGCGATGGGGTGCATAATGTAAGGCTCACCCGAACGCCGCTTGATGCCTTTGTGCGCTTGGTTGGCGAAGTTGAACGCTTTCGTAATGATTTCCACACGCTTGCGGTGCTTGGTGTGCAAGTAGTCGTCCAGCAGCTCCTGAAAAGCTTGTTCTATCATCGCCTCTTCGGCTTTCTCTTTTTCTTTCAGACTAAGGTTCTCTTCCATATCCGTATCATTTACTTCTCTTTCCGCAAAAATAAGCAAATTTTAATACCGGACAAACGATTGGGGCTATAAAATGAAAAATAATGTGTTTAGTTGTTGTATATCTTCAATGTTTTGCCGGCTGTGATGCGGTTTCCGACAATGCCGTTCCACAAGCGGAGGTCGCGGGTACGGACATGGAAACGCTCGGCTATTTGTCCCAGAGTATCACCCCGGCGTATTTTGTAAATGGTGGGTTTGCCTTTGCCTGCTACGGCACGGGGCTTCGTATCGGATACAGCTACCAAACGCCGGTTCTTAAACAATTCCTTTTGTCTGTGTGCATAGATGGTGTCCTGATTGTCAATGAAAGAACTGATGGCATCCAATGGCAAGCGCAAGGTTTGCGGTTTGGTATGTCCGGGTATGACATTGCGTTTGTATTGCGGATTGAGACTCTTGATTTCCTCCAATGGCAGGTGGCAAATATCCGCTATCTGTTGAAAATGAAGCTGTTTGTCAACCTGTACCGTATCCGTCACTTCCGGTATGTTGGTTTCCATGGGACAGATGTTGTGCTTGCAGTAATAAGTCATTACGTAGTTGGCTGCAATGAAAGCCGGTACGTAACCGCGTGTTTCGCGAGGCAGGAAATTATAGATTTCCCAATAATCAGTTTTTCCTCCCGCGCGGCGGATGGCTTTGTTGACGTTGCCCGGCCCGCAGTTGTAGGCGGCTATGACCAAGTTCCAATCCTTATAGATATCGTACATATCCCTCAGATAGCGTGCAGCGGCCCAGGTCGACTTGATGGGATCGCGCCGTTCGTCAACCAGGCTGTTGCTCTCCAGTCCGTAGAGCTTTCCGGTACGCAGCATGAATTGCCACAAGCCGGAAGCTCCGGCACGCGACATGGCCGTGGGGTTCAGCGCAGACTCGATAATGGGCAAGTACTTCAGCTCAAGCGGCAGGTTGTAAGCATCCAACGCTTGTTCGAAGATGGGCATATAGAAGTTGCACGCGCTCAACATGAAAGATACTTGCGTGCGCAGCCGGCCTGTGTATTGGTCGATAAACCTGCGTACAATGTCATTGTAGGGCATCTCCATGACAGAAGGAATCCGCGAAAGGCGGTCTATGTAGACCGAATCACTGAATTGGGGATTTTCCAGGGAGGTCTGGCAGTCCTTGGCCGGATTGATGTAGTTCTTGGCCTTCCAGTCGTTTAGCAGGCTGTCCAAGGGATAAGTCATGCTGGGAGGCAGGTCTATGGTGTCCTGACGTTCAGTCCCGTTCTCGTGGATGGTGACGTTGATGCTGTTTTGGGCGTTGACAGGGAGTCCTGTATGCAGGCTTAAAAGAATGGCAAGGCCAAATATTGTTTTCTTCATGACAGATTTTATAGTGAGTTCAGACATAAGCTGTATAAATTAAAAACGGAAACTACATTGCAAACCTACTGACGTGTCGTTCAGTGAATTTGTCGTCTTGAAGGTGTTGTTGAGCCGGTTACTGATAACTGTAGGCTCTACTTTCATACTCAAATCCGGCGTGATGTCGAAGTTGGACAGCTCGGCATCCACATAAGCGTCTATGACCGATATCAGATAGACGCCGATAGTGGCAAATATGCTTAAGTCACGCCATCGGCGGTAGGTGTCTTTTCGTCTTCTCAATGTTTCGGTGACTTGTGTTTTCCCCACTCGGTCCAAGTAACCGGGAGGCAACAAATCGGTAATGCTACTTGCGTCCCAATTCTCGTTGACGGCGTCAACGTAAGCGTTTTGATAGTCGTTGTACATTTTCCCGTTCCACGTCAAGGCGTAGGCACAGCCGGCAAAACCACCATATATAATAGGGAGCTTCCAATATTTGCGGTTATAAATTTGGCCTCCGCCCGGTATCACCAATGCCAACCACGTGGCAGTTGTCGGGTTGGGTACCCATTGCTTGCGGTTCAGTTCGCGTGCCAAGCTGTCCGTTGATAGCGTATCTGCTTTCAGTTCCGGAGCTTGGGTCAACTCTTGTAGTTTTCTGGAGTTTTCCTTCGTAATGCTGTCCGCTACGGCACGCGATAACTCCTGGCCATAGACGATGATTCCTGCCGCTTGTACGAGACACAACAGCAGGATGCTCATAATACGGTATATGTACGTTTTCCTCATCATTTGTTTCTTAGCGCATCAAGGATTCCAATGATGCGTTCCAGTTCTTCTTCATTATTGAATGGTATGCTGATTTTCCCCTTCCCTTTTTCCGAGCACGTCAGTTGTACTTTCGTATCGAAGAAGTGGGACAATTGTTGCTTCAACAGGTTGAACTCTTCGGGCAACTTGCCTCGTTTGGGGGTTATCTTGCGGTTGCCGCTTTTGATGGCTTCGCCTTCGCTCAGCGATTTGACGATTTCCTCCACCTTGCGCACCGAGTATCCGTGTTCCAGTATTTCTTCGTACACCTTCACTTGCAGTTTGGGGTTGTCCAGCGTTACCAAAGCACGGGCGTGCCCCATGTCTATCTGTTTGTTCTGCAAGCCCATTTGTACCGGAGCCGGCAGTTTGAGCAGGCGCAGATAGTTGGCTATGGTGGCTCGTTTCTTTCCTACGCGTTCGCTCAGGCGTTCTTGCGTTAGGCCATATTGGTCCAACAGGTGTTGGTAAGCCAAGGCAATCTCCACCGAGTTCAGGTCTTCGCGCTGAATGTTCTCGATGAGTGCCATTTCCATCATGTTCTCATCGTCCGCGGTGCGTATATAGGCAGGTATGGAGGTCAGTCCGGCCATTTGTGAAGCGCGGAAACGGCGCTCGCCTGCAATAATCTGGTACTCGTCATCCGAAACCTGGCGCAACGTGATGGGTTGTATCACCCCGATTTCGGCGATGGAGTCGGCCAGTTCCTGCAGTGCGGTCGGGTCAAACTCCCTGCGTGGCTGGTTGGGGTTGACGCTGATTTTCGACAATTCTATTTCGTTGATGGAGGATGAGCCGCCCGTCTGCACATCGTCCATGGAGAGCAGCGCGTCCAGTCCTCGTCCTAATGCGTTTCTTTTCTGTGCCATAAATCTTTATCCGTTTTTCTTTTCTCGCTCAATCAGTTCTTTGGCCAAGGCCATGTGGTTCTTGGCTCCCGTAGAGTCCGCATCATATAATATGGTGGGCAATCCGTAGCTGGGCGCTTCGCTCAGTTTTACGTTGCGTTGTATGACGGTGTTGAACACCAGTTCCTGGAAGTGGCGTTTCACCTCATCGTAGATTTGATTGGCCTGTCGCAGGCGCGAGTCGTACATGGTCAACAAGAATCCTTCAATTTCCAGCGAAGGGTTCAGTTTCGACTTGATGATTTTGATGGTGTTAAGCAATTTGCTGATGCCTTCCAGGGCAAAGTATTCGGCCTGTACGGGGATGATGACCGAATCGGCGGCAGTCAGTGCGTTGACCGTAATCAGTCCCAATGACGGAGAACAGTCTATCAGGATATAGTCGAAATCGTCTTTCAGCGGCGCGAGCACCTCTTTCAGGATTCGCTCCCGGTTTCTCAAGTTAAGCATTTCGATTTCGGCGCCTACCAGATTGATGTGTGAAGAAATGACCTTCAGGGTGTCAATCTCGGTGTCATGAATAGCTTCGCGTACATCAGCACGGTCGATGATGCACTCGTAGATGGTACATTTAGCTTGTTTGATGTCTATGCCCAGACCCGATGACGCATTAGCCTGCGGGTCAGCGTCTACAACAAGCACCTTCTTTTCAAGGGTGGCCAGTGAGGCAGCCAGGTTGATGGTTGTCGTGGTCTTGCCTACGCCTCCCTTTTGATTTGCCATAGCAATAATTTTTCCCATATACTCATATTTTATCGGCGGCGAAATAAGTGATAATTTTTGATAGACCTTGTACAAAAACGGAAGATATTGCAGAAACGGTTGATAAGTTGCCTTTTCTGTTAATAACTATCTGCTTCGTTTCGGAACATATTCCCCCTTTGGGGGCGCGGCCTTTTTGCTTTGTCGGCAAATATAGGGATTATTATTGAAAATCACCTATTTTTGTTTGTCCCTTTGGGGAAGATTAATAGTTTTACACCTTTTATGGTGTCGTGCTTACGACACCAGGGCGCCTACAAACTTCCATATGAAATAGCCGCATAGGATGCATTTGACGAATGTGCCCAGCAAGAACCCGAGTAGCGAGCCTAAGCCGGAACGCAGCGCGTCTTTCGTTTCGCGTCCACCTATCAGTTCGCCAATCACCGCCCCCAGAAACGGGCCGAGGATAATTCCCCAGGGCATAAAGAACAGCCCGACTATGGTTCCGACCAAACAACCACGTTCTCCCCAACGGCTTCCGCCGCTATATTTGGCGCCCAATAGCGGGACAAAATAATCGAGTACTTGGACAATAACTACTAAAACGAGCCATACGATCAGTTCCGTAGTGGAAAATTGCGCACGGTCGGTGATATGCAGAAGCAACATACCACCATAAGCCAATGGCGGGCCGGGCAAGGCCGGAAGAATGCAGCCTGCCAGTCCGATGAGCAGGCAAAGGAACCCCAAAATAATAAGCAGAATGTCAGCCATGGTTCAATCTTTATAGTTTGGGGCAAAGATAAGGACTCCCTGTTGAAAAATCAAATTTCCATGATTTAATCCAATCCTTTCTCGTGCAACCATCCATACATCAGCTCCGCCACTTCCCGGTTGTTCAAGTCCGACATCGGGAAGTGCGTGTTGCCGTGCAGTCCCGCTTCGGGCACTTGCCCTTCGGGGAAAGGAATGCCGCCACCCGGTGTGCCGATGGTGGGGGACACACCGGACTTTCTCTTTCGCGACCATACCCCAACCACAGATAGGACAACCAATTTCGTAGCTTATGGGAAATGCAAGCCTATGCGGTATAATCCCTTTGCATGGCGAAGACTTCCTCAAAGCGCCGCTGCGTGGGCGTGCCGGACAACCGTTCTTTCGGAGGGAAACCGGCATCGAACGCTTCGGCCGCCGCTTCGTCTACATTATATAGTTCATCTTCAAAGTAACGGCCTGCCACTCCGTTCAAGGCGTCCGCATAGAGCGGGCAGACGTGCAGGGCGGCAAAATACTTGTTTTCCGAGGTGCGGATGCCGAACTGCTCCGCCGCCGTGAACCCTACCTTTGTATAATATCGCGGCTCGCCGCAAAGCAAGATGGCACGGTAGCCCGAATCCTTGGCGGCGGCGCGGGCGTGCTCTATCAACATTCGTCCCCCTCCCTTTCGCTGGAAAGCGGGGAGCACGGCTATCGGCCCCATGCTCAACACTTCGTAACGCTTGCCGTCATCGCCCAAGATAAACGACTTCATAAAGACTACGGACCCAACGACCCGTCCGTCCGCCACGGCGACAAAGTCCAGTTCGGGGACGAAGCGGGGAGAGTCGCGCATAATGTGCAGCAAGTAATGTTCCGTGCATCCGGGCGAATAGTGGTTCCAAAACGCTTCCCGTGTCACTTGCTCCGCTTCACGGTAATCAGCGGGCTGTTCCAATCTGATTTGTATATCCATTATTCTTTCCATTCCGTTTTCTCCAGTTTACTGACGTGCTCCGTGCGGACGTCTCCGGTCAGCGGGCAATGCACGTTCTCATTAGTCTTGAAATAGCGGAACCCGCACTTCTCCTGCGCCCGGCGTGATTGTTCGTTGCCGTCGAAATAGCCGCACCACAAGGCCTTCAGCCCCAAGTCCTCGAAGGCGTAGCGGATGACTTCGCGCATGGCTTCGGGTATCAGCCCTTGTCCCCAAAACGGGACGCCTATCCAGTAGGACACTTCTCCCTCGTCCTCGCCTATCGGGAAATTGCTCCTTGCCCCGCGCACTACGCCGATGCAGCCTATCGCCTTGCCTTCCCCTTTCAAGGTCACGGCAAACACGCCGTCCTGCGAAAAGACAGTCCGGATGACTTCCCGGCTTTCCTCCACGCTCCGGTGTGCCGGCCATCCCGCTATCGGGCCTACCCGCTCGTCCTTCGCATACTGATACAAGCTCTCCGCGTCCGATTCCCTCCAAGGACGCAGCAACAATCGTTCGGTTGTCAATTCCATATATATATTATCACTAAAGTTTCGCACCTTGAATAAAGGTCTGTAAAAGAGAACAAGTGAAGTTTATTTTTCGTAAATTTGTAGTGCCAACAAACAGATTTACAATAGATAAACATTCACTTGTTATGGAAGCAAAAAT
>CALUIQ010000144.1 GCA_944320735.1 uncultured Bacteroides sp.
AATATCCCCAAAGTTATTGACTTTGAGGATATTGTCTTAGACTTGCTTATTTCAGTCTTTTTTCATCAGCGGTGCGTACGGGACTCGAACCCGTGACCCCATGCGTGACAGGCATGTATTCTAACCAGCTGAACTAACGCACCAATAAGTTTGATTATTCATCGCTTTCTCTCTCGATTGCGGGTGCAAAGGTAGATGTTTTTTTTGGAATGACAAGGGATAATGCGATTTTTTTTTGAGCTTTTTGGATGCTGTTCTTTTAAATCAATAGTAATAAGGGGGTTAAACAATGAATACTGTGTGAAGTTTAACAATTGTTTAATATGTAGTAGGATTTTGTTCTGAGACGGGAAAAATGCTGTGAAAGATTCAAATATTGTGTGGAAATGAAACTTTATGTTCAAAAAGTTCGTCGTTTTGCAATAAATCGTTATTTTTGCGAACTATTTAAGAGAATAATGTAATATTTTGTCTGATTATATAATAATAGGTATATGAAAACAGCCCAACTCTTGCTCCATTGCCCTGATAAGCCGGGCATATTGGCTGAAGTGACGGATTTTATAACGGTGAACAAAGGAAATATTATCTATCTGGATCAGTATGTGGATCATGCTGAAAACATTTTCTTTATGAGGTTGGAGTGGGAATTACAGGATTTCCTGGTGCCCCAAGAAAAGATTGAAGATTATTTTGCCACGTTGTATGCGCAAAAGTACGGGATGAGTTTCCGCCTTTATTTCTCGGACATGAAGCCGCGCATGGCCATTTTTGTATCGAAGATGTCCCATTGCTTGTATGATATGCTGGCTCGTTATACGGCCGGAGAATGGAATGTGGACATACCGCTCATAATCAGCAATCATCCAGATTTGCAACACGTGGCCAAACGATTCGATATTCCCTTCTATTTATTTCCTATCACAAAAGCCAACAAGGAGGAGCAGGAACGGGCGGAAATGGAACTGTTGGCCAAGCACAATATAACGTTTATCGTGTTGGCGCGCTACATGCAGGTGATTTCAGAGCAAATGATTAACGTGTATCCCAACCGCATTATCAATATACACCATTCATTCCTTCCGGCTTTTGTGGGTGCCAAGCCTTATCATGCAGCCTACGCACGGGGAGTGAAGATTATTGGGGCGACGAGCCACTATGTGACTACGGAGTTGGATGCGGGTCCCATTATTGAGCAGGACATCGTGCGCATTACGCACAAGGATACGGTGCAGGACTTGGTGAGCAAGGGCAAGGATTTGGAGAAGATTGTGCTCTCGCGTGCCGTGCAGAAGCATATTGAGCGTAAAGTGTTGGTTTATAAGAACAAGACGGTCATTTTTAGCTGATAAAAGGATAGGAGGGTTTGTGCATGCAGGTTGCAATAGTAAAATACAATGCGGGCAATGTGCGCTCGGTTGATTGCGCGTTGAGGCGTTTGGGGGTTGAGGCCACGCTGACGGATAGTGAAGAGACATTGCGCAGGGCTGACCGGGTCATATTCCCCGGTGTGGGAGAAGCGGGTACCACTATGGACTTCTTGCGCTCTAAGGGCTTGGACGCTGTCATTCGGAATTTGGAGAATCCCGTGCTGGGCATCTGTCTGGGTATGCAATTGATGTGCCGGCATTCGGAGGAAGGCGATGTGGACGGTTTGGGCATCTTCGATGTAGAGGTAAAGCGTTTTCAGCCTATCCGGCATGAGGATAAGGTGCCCCATATGGGATGGAATACTTTGACACAGGTGCATGAACCTTTGTTCCGCGGATTTACCAAAGATGAATTCGTATATTTTGTTCATAGCTATTACGTGCCGTTGAATCCGTATACGGCGGCTACGACCGAGTATATATTGCCCTTTAGCGCAGCTCTGCATAAGGATAATTTCTTTGCCACGCAATTCCATCCCGAGAAGAGCGGGGCTGTAGGCGAACGTATTTTGAAAAACTTTTTGACATTATGATTGAACTGATACCAGCCATAGACATTATAGGAGGCAAGTGTGTACGTTTGTCTCAAGGGGATTATGCCAGCCGGAAAGTGTACAATGAGCATCCTACAGAGGTGGCCCGCGAGCTGGAGGACGGAGGAATCCGGCGCTTGCATGTTGTCGATTTGGACGGAGCTGTCTCGCACCACATTGTGAACTACAAGGTGTTGGAGGAGATAGCTACACGGACTTCGCTGATTGTCGATTTTGGCGGAGGATTGAAGACGGATGAAGACCTGCGCATCGCTTTCGAGAGTGGGGCGCAGATGGTGACGGGCGGAAGCATAGCCGTGAAACATCCCGACGTGTTTTCCCGATGGATTACCACTTATGGGGCAGGGCGCATCATCCTCGGCGCGGATGTCAAAGACAAACGCATAGCCGTGAGCGGGTGGCAGGAAGATAGTGAGCTTGATTTGTTTGAGTTCGTGGATGGATATCGGAGGCAAGGCGTCACGCAAGTCATCTGCACCGACATTCGCCGGGACGGTATGTTGCAAGGCCCTGCGGTGGATTTGTATCAGGAGATGTTGGCGCGCGACCCGGAGTTGCACCTGATTGCCAGCGGAGGGGTAAGCGGGATGGATGACATCTATCGCTTGCAAGAAGCAGGCGTGCCGGGGGTCATCTTTGGAAAAGCCTTGTATGAGGGGCGTATCACGCTCGACCAGTTGAGGCCGCTTTTGGATGCTTGAAGTGGGTTTTGCTTTGCGAAAGATTGGGCGTGTCTTTGCGAAAGAAAGGGCCTCGCTATCTTTCGCGGAGATATGGAAAATGTAAAATACAATATTATAATAGACAACTTACATCGTGTTAGCCAAGAGAATTATTCCCTGCCTCGACATCAAGGATGGGCAGACAGTGAAAGGAACAAACTTTGTAAATCTGCGCCAGGCGGGTGACCCCGTAGAATTGGCCAGTATGTATAGCGAGCAAGGAGCCGACGAGCTGGTATTTCTCGACATAACAGCCAGTTTTGAAGGACGCAAAACGTTCGTGGAGTTGGTGCGTCGCATAGCGGAGCACATCAGCATCCCCTTTACGGTGGGGGGAGGCATTCATGAGTTGGGCGATGTGGCACGTTTGTTGGATGCGGGTGCCGATAAGGTTTCGGTTAACTCGGCTGCCCTGCGTTGTCCCACGTTGATAGACGAGATAGCCCTGCACTTTGGCTCGCAAGTATGTGTGTTGGCCGTAGACGCCAAGTGCGCCGAGGGAGTGTGGAAGTGCTATCTGAACGGAGGGCGTGTGGAGACAGAACGTGAACTTATGGATTGGACGCACGAGGCACAAGAGCGAGGTGCGGGCGAAGTGTTGTTTACCAGTATGAATCACGACGGTGTGAAGACAGGGTATGCCAACGAGGCGTTGGCTCAGTTGTCCAGTGGCTTGTCCATCCCTGTCATTGCGTCGGGTGGAGCAGGGCGGATGGAACACTTCCGGGACGCTTTCCTTATAGGAAAAGCCGATGCCGCATTGGCGGCCAGCGTTTTTCACTTCGGAGAAATAAAGATTCCCGATTTAAAATCGTATCTTTGCGCCCAAGGTGTGCCGATGCGGATGTAAAGTGCGGTATGAAGGATTAAAATATTTTTTTAGTAGAACATATTTTCATCATGGATACGAATATAGATTTTGAGAAAATGGGAGGTTTGGTGCCTGCTATCATACAAGATGCGGACACGGCAAAGGTGCTGATGCTGGGTTTCATGAACCGTGAGGCCTATGATAAGACGATGGAAACAGGTAAGGTGACCTTTTATAGCCGCACTCGCCAACGTTTATGGACGAAAGGAGAAGAGAGCGGGAATTTCCTGCACTTGGTGTCGGTCAGCGTAGATTGTGACCAGGACACGTTGCTCATCCAAGTACATCCCGAAGGCCCAGTGTGCCATACTGGCGCAGACACGTGCTGGGGAGAAACGAACGAGCGTCCCGTCTTGTTTTTCCAAGAATTGCAGGACTTCATTCGTACGCGTCACAAGGAAATGCCCGAAGGCTCTTACACCACCAGCCTTTTCCGCTCGGGTGTCAATAAAATGGCCCAAAAGGTAGGCGAGGAAGCTGTAGAGACCGTTATCGAAGCCTGCAACGGTACGGACGATCGGCTTATTTACGAGAGTGCCGACCTGATGTACCACTTGATTGTATTGCTGACCTCCAAAGGGTATGGCATCGAAGATATAGCTCGTGAACTGAAGGAACGTCACGGCGTGGGTTGGAAGAAGCATTGACCCAAGGACAGGTGATATGGCCGAGACATTGATATCCTATACAGATGTGGAAATCCGCCAACAGGAATTGTGTGTGCTGGAGGATGTGAATCTGGAGTTTCGGGCGGGAGAGTTTGTTTATCTCACCGGCAAGGTAGGCTCTGGAAAAACCAGTTTGCTGAAGACTTTCTATGCTGAGTTGGACATCTCTTCGGGGCAGGCGCAAGTGTTGGGGTATGACATGAGGCGCATCAAGCGCAAGCAGGTTCCCCTGCTCCGCAGGAAGTTGGGCATTGTCTTTCAAGATTTCCAGCTGTTGACAGACCGGTCTGTGTTCGACAATCTCGATTTTGTGTTACGGGCTACAGGTTGGAAACGTGCGAACGACCGTCGCGACCGTATAGATGAGGTGTTGAAGTTGGTGGGTATGAGCAACAAAGGTTATAAGTTTCCCAACGAACTGTCCGGAGGCGAGCAGCAACGCATTGTCATAGCGCGTGCCATGCTCAATTCGCCTCGCATCATCCTGGCCGATGAGCCTACGGGAAACCTCGACGTGGATACCGGGCGCGCCATAACCGCCCTGCTTCATAAGATAAGCAGTGATGGCTCGTTGGTGGTGATGACCACTCACAACCGCTTGTTGTTGAACGAGTTTCCAGGGCGTATGTTCCGATGCGAGGAACATCGGTTGGAGGAGTTCAACGAACTCGGCGAATAATGAAAATAATAAATTTAATAACTTAATACATAGGAAAGATGAAAGTTTTAAAGTTTGGAGGAACTTCGGTAGGTTCGGCCCAACGGATGAAGGAAGTGGCCAAATTGATTACCGATGGTGAGCGTAAGATTGTGGTGTTGTCCGCTATGTCGGGCACGACCAATACGTTGGTGGAGATTTCGGATTACCTGTACAAAAAGAATCCCGAGGGAGCTAACGAAATCATCAACCAGTTGGAAGGTAAATATCGCCGGCATATAGACGAGCTTTATACGACGGACGAGTACAAGCAGAAATGCCTGGAGTTGGTAAAGTCTCATTTTGACTACATACGTTCCTACACCAAGGACCTCTTTACTTTGTTTGAGGAGAAAGTCGTATTGGCTCAGGGAGAACTGATTTCTACAGGAATGATGAACTATTACCTGCAAGAATGCGGCGTGAAGTCCGTCTTGCTTCCTGCCTTAGAGTTTATGCGTACGGACAAGAACGCCGAGCCAGACCCCGTCTACATCCGTGAGAAACTGCAAGCCCAGTTGGAGCTTCATCCCAATGCAGACATCTATATCACGCAGGGCTTTATTTGCCGCAATGCTTATGGAGAGATTGATAACCTCCAGCGGGGTGGGAGCGACTATACGGCTTCCCTTATCGGTGCCGCCATCCATGCCGAGGAGATACAGATATGGACGGATATTGATGGGATGCATAACAACGACCCGCGCATTGTGGACAAGACTTCCCCCGTGCGCCAGTTGCAGTTCGAAGAAGCCGCTGAGTTGGCTTACTTCGGTGCTAAAATCCTGCACCCCACGTGTATTCAGCCCGCTAAATACGCCAACATCCCTGTGCGCCTGCTCAACACGATGGATCCTTCGGCTCCGGGCACCCTTATTTCCAATGACAGTGAGAAGGGCAAGATAAAGGCCGTGGCTGCCAAGGATAACATCACGGCCATCAAGATTAAGTCCAGCCGTATGTTGTTGGCTTATGGCTTTTTGCGCAAGGTGTTCGAGATATTTGAGAGCTACCAGACCTCTATCGACATGATTTGCACCTCCGAGGTGGGTGTGTCCGTATCTATAGATAATGTGAAGCACCTGAATGAAATCTTGGACGACCTCAAGAAGTATGGCACCGTGACCGTAGACCGTGACATGTGCATCATCTGTGTGGTAGGTGACTTGGAGTGGGAGAATGTGGGCTTCGAAGCCAAGGCACTCGATGCTATGCGCGACATACCTGTGCGTATGATATCTTTTGGCGGAAGCAATTATAACATTTCCTTCCTCATCCGTGAGCAAGATAAGAAACGTGCCCTGCAATCGTTGAGTGCAAATCTTTTTGGTGAGAATTAAGGTGTATGAAAGGACACTTTCCGATAGAGAAATTCCACGCCCTGCGCACTCCTTTCTATTATTATGATACGGAGGTGTTGCGCCGGACGTTGGCAAGTATCCATGATGAGACATCGAGATACGAAAACTTTTGTGTACACTATGCCATCAAGGCCAATGCCAATCCCAAGGTGCTTACCATCATACGCGAGAGCGGATTGGGGGCCGATTGCGTAAGCGGGGGTGAGATTCAAGCTGCCGTCAAAGCCGGTTTCCCTCCCGAGAAAATTGTTTTTGCCGGAGTCGGAAAGGCTGATTGGGAAATCAACCTTGCGTTGGATTATGGCATTTCTTGCTTTAACGTGGAGTCGTTGGCCGAGCTGGAAGTCATCAATGAGTTGGCTTCGGTTAAAAACAAAGTGGCTCGTGTGGCTTTCCGTATCAATCCTAACGTTGGTGCGCATACCCACGCCAACATCACGACAGGGTTGGCCGAAAACAAGTTTGGCATCAATATGGAGGAGATGGGACACGTGATAGAAGTGGCGCGCACGATGAAGAATGTTGATTTCATCGGCCTGCACTTCCACATCGGTTCCCAGATATTGGATATGGGTGACTTTGTGGCTCTGTGCAATCGGGTCAACGAGCTGTTGGATAAGCTGGAGGCGCATCAGATACGCATTGCTTATGTCAACGTTGGCGGAGGTTTGGGCATCGACTACCATCATCCCAACCGTCAATCGGTGCCCGATTTTGCGGCCTATTTCAAGACCTACGCCACCCATCTGAAGCTTCGTTCTTACCAGACGCTTCATTTTGAGTTAGGGCGTGCCGTGGTAGGGCAGTGTGGCACGTTGATATCGCGCGTGCTTTATGTCAAGCAGGGTGTCAACAAGCAGTTTGCCATCCTCGATGCCGGTATGACCGACCTTATCCGTCCGGCCCTTTACCAAGCTTATCACAAGATGGAGAACTTGTCATCCGAATCACCCTTGCAGACGTATGATGTTGTGGGACCTGTCTGCGAGTCGTCCGATGTGTTTGGTAAGGCTGTTGACTTGAACGAGGTGCATCGGGGCGATTTTATTGCTATCCGTTCAGCGGGCGCTTACGGTGAAATTATGGCTTCCCAGTATAACTGCCGCGAGTTGCCCGTAGGATATACTTCGGACGAGATGGTAGAAAGGTGAACGGGGTTATGAACGGCTATAAGTCTAATATTTAATTAAAGTTTGTTATAGCCGATACACTTTATCCATATTCCTACTACATTTGTAATGATTTCAATTTTAAAACGAAATAACTATGATTTCAGAAAAGTTACAAACCGCTATCAATGACCAAATTACTGCTGAGATGTGGTCGGCAAATCTGTATTTGGCAATGTCTTTCTTTATGGAGAAAGAAGGTTATAATGGTATGGCCAACTGGCTGAAGAAACAATCGTTCGAAGAACACGACCATGCTTTCCAGATGGCTTCCTACATCATCAAGCGTGGAGGTACGGCTATGGTGAACAAGATTGATGTAGTGCCCAATGATTTTGGCACACCGCTTCAAGTGTTCGAGCAAGTGTATGAACACGAGTGCCGCGTGTCGAAGATGATTGATGAGTTGGTAGATGTTGCTTCGGCTGAGCGTGACAAAGCTACGCAAGACTTCTTGTGGGGCTTCGTTCGCGAGCAGGTAGAAGAAGAGGCTACCGCATCGGGCATCGTAGAGATGATAAAGCGTGCTGGCGACGGAAACCTCTACTTCGTAGATTCCAAGTTGGGCGAACGCCAATAAGAGAAAGTCGCATTAAAAAGCGATTTTTTTGATTAAAATAAAAAGGAGTGCTTCCCATTATGGAGGCACTCCTTTTTTTAGCTCCTTACTTACTTTGCCAAGACAGCTTGCTTACTTGGTCAAGTCAGCTTGCTTGCTGGCAGGTACATTATTTCAGTACTCCCAATTCTTTGCCGACTTTGATGAATGCTTCAATGCATTTGTCGAGATGTTCGCGCTCGTGTCCGGCAGATATTTGTACGCGGATGCGTGCCTGGCCTTTCGGTACTACCGGATAATAGAATCCGGTCACGTAGATGCCTTCTTCTTGCAGGCGTGCCGCATAGACTTGTGAGAGTTTGGCGTCGTAGAGCATCACGGCGCAAATGGCGCTCTGGGTAGGCTTGATGTCGAAACCGGCTTCCGTCATGCGTGTGCGGAAATATTCCACGTTCTCTACCAGTTTGTCGTGCAGGGCGTTGCTTTCTTTCAGCATCTTGAATACTTCCAGGCTGGCGCCTATCACGGCCGGTGCAACGGAGTTGGAGAACAGGTACGGACGGCTGCGTTGCCGCAACAAGTCGATGATTTCCTTGCGTCCCGTGGTGAATCCGCCCATAGCGCCGCCGAATGCCTTGCCCAATGTGCCCGTGTAGATGTCTACCCGTCCGTAGGTGTTGTACAATTCGCTTACACCGTGGCCTGTGGCACCTACTACGCCGGCCGAGTGTGATTCGTCCACCATAACCAAGGCGTCATATTTTTCTGCCAGGTCACAAATCTTATCCACCGGGGCTACATTACCGTCCATAGAGAATACGCCGTCCGTCACAATGATGCGGAAACGCTGTGCCTGAGCCTCTTGCAAGCAACGCTCCAAGTCTGCCATATCGGCATTGGCGTAACGGTATCTCTTGGCCTTGCACAGGCGCACGCCGTCGATGATGGAAGCATGGTTCAACGAGTCGCTGATGATGGCGTCTTCTTCGGTGAAGAGCGGTTCGAATACGCCCCCGTTAGCATCGAAGCAGGCGGCGTAGAGAATGGTGTCTTCCGTGTGGAAGTAGTCCGATATGGCGGCTTCCAGTTGCTTGTGGATGTCCTGCGTACCGCAAATGAAGCGTACGGACGACATGCCATAGCCTCGGCGTTCCATCATATCTTGGGCGGCCTTGATGAGGCGCGGGTTGTCCGACAAGCCCAAGTAGTTGTTGGCGCAGAAGTTCAACACCGGTTTCCCAGCTACTTCTATCACCGCACGTTGCGGAGTCTCTATCAATCTTTCTTCCTTATAAAGTCCGGCATCCTTAATTTCGGCAAGCGTCTGTGCCAAATAGTCTTTCATTTTTCCGTACATAGTGTATTTCTCCCTTTTTTTAGAGTTTAATGGTTTATAAATAAGATGGTTCATTTTACAAGCAGGACAAAAGTAGGTTATTCTTTTTAGATATGCAACTATAATTGGCTGAATGTGGGAATATCTGAAATCTATTTTGTACATTTGCGCTTCAAATATAAAATTAAAGTGTTTAGAAACGAAACAGAGTTATTTTTAAGTTATGAAAAACATTTTGGTAATAGGCTCTACGGGTCAGATCGGCTCTGAGCTGACAATGGAACTGAGAAAAAGATATGGTGGTGACCATGTAGTGGCAGGATATATCGTAGGTGCCGAACCTAAGGGAGATTTGTTGGAATCTGGTCCTTCGGCCCGGGCTAACGTGACGGACCGCCAATCGCTGGAGATGGCCGTTAAGGATTACCACATTGACACCATCTATAACTTGGCCGCCTTGCTCTCTGTCGTGGCTGAGAGCCGTCCCTCTATGGCGTGGAAGATAGGCATTGACGGATTGTGGAACGTGCTCGAAGTGGCTCGCGAGTACAACTGCGCCGTGTTTACCCCCAGTTCCATCGGGAGCTTCGGTGCCGACACGCCCCACGTTATGACCCCGCAGGACACCATTCAGCGTCCGCGTACGATGTATGGCATTACGAAGGTGACTACCGAGTTGCTGAGTGACTATTACTTCCTGAAGTATGGAGTGGATACCCGTGCCGTGCGTTTCCCGGGTATCATCTCCAACGTAACACCTCCGGGTGGTGGCACAACGGATTATGCGGTAGACATCTATTATTCGGCCGTGAAAGGGGAGAAGTTTGTATGCCCCATCAAGCCGGGCACGCTGATGGATATGATGTATATGCCCGATGCCTTGCACGCCGCCATTACTTTAATGGAAGCCGATCCCTCAAGACTGGTGCATCGCAACGCGTTCAACA
>CALUIQ010000145.1 GCA_944320735.1 uncultured Bacteroides sp.
ACGAAGGCAAGCATCGACTTGTCGGCTTTGATAGATAAACTTCAGACTAATGCCGGTACAACCACAACAAACTCTATTTCCATAGACGTGCAGGCTAATAATCGTTGGAGCAGTGAGGATAAGGAGAAGAATCTGAATTATACGTTGACTTGTAATAAGCCTATATTCCGTGTAGACGCTTATCCGGGTAATATTTGGACGAAAGAATTCACAATGAATCCCTTGCGTGTAGAGCAAGTAGAAAGTGGAGACTTTGCCAAGATAAGTAATAATATTACATATCAATTTAGTTCGGATGGCATAACAGGTTGGACTAATTTAGGGGCAGATTTGCGCAAAGATCAATTGACACCCAATACAAAATATTATATTCGTGGTTTGTATCGAAACGAAGTGCCGGGAGAAGTTGTAGAGATTTCTACTTATCCAGTTATTAATTTAGAGAATGGGGATATGGAGAATTGGAGTTATGATGATGGTGTAATCGAAGAAGGTTGGTTTGGCAATGTTGATGGCCCTTATTGGAAAAGATGGTATGTGAGAGCTGCTAAAGATGAATCAACGGATGGATGGTGCTCTTTAAATTATTATACAACAAGTAATAATGCATTGAGAGCTTATAATTCAAATTCAGGAACAGAACAAAGTACGGATAAACATAGTGGTAATTATGCAGCTGAAATTAAAACGATAGGATGGGGAGATGGGACAACTGCAGCATCTCCTATTTCAGTAATTAGGCAAAATACTCCGGGAGAATTATTTTTAGGGAAAATCAATGGTAATGAAAAAGAATATGGCGTAATATATGAATCTCGTCCTACTAATCTAATCTTTTGGTATAAATATATTCCCAAAGGGACTCATGAGTTTACGGCAAAAATCGTCATTGAGAATAGAGAGGAAAACGTTGTTTTAGCGGAGGAAATATTTAATGGTGGGCAACAGGATAATTATGTAGAAAAGAATATATTCATAAATTATAAAGATGAATATAAACATTTAGAGCCAACGCATATGTATATTTTATTTTCTTCAGGAGAAAATTCAAATTCAGAGGTTGATACAGGTTCTGTATCAAAAAGTAGTAGACATATAGGAAATAAACTTTATATTGATGACATCTCTTTAGTTTACGACAAATAAAAACAATATATGAAACACAACATATTATACTTATTATTTATAGCTCTCTTCCTGTTGGCAAGTTGCCAGCAAGAAGAGCCTGCGCCTATGTCCGATTACGGCTACCTTGCTTTATCTGTACAGGCGGGTGACATAGATGTAGTGATGACAAGGGCGGAGGAAGAAGAGGAGCCTCTCATCGTAGAGCTTTGGAAAGGCGATACGAAAAAGAAATTGACCGCAGAGGAAATGCAGGAAAAAATTCGGCTGGAGGTGGGCGGTGATTATAAGATTGTGGCCTATACAAATTCTTATAATGACTATGAAAGTTGGACGAATACAGACAAAGGCGAGGCGGTTTATTATGGGGAATTTCCGTTTGTGGTAGAAGACGGAAAAACTACGAGGGTAAACGCGGAAGTGCCGATGATAAACTTGGGTGTAAAGTTGGTGTTGCCCGAAGGTTTTGAAACGCTGTTCCCCACTTATACATTTAATGTAACAGTGGGTGAACGAGCGGTAGCCTTGCGGAATGGAGAAACGGCGTATTTCCCATATGACGAGGATATAACAGCCTTTAATTACGAGTTGAAAGCCACGAATGTGGATGGCGAGGAACAAACAGATGAGGGTTCTTATAAAGAGGGAATAGCACCCGGCACTCTTTACATTGTCACATACGCGATGGAAACGCAATCGCTTGCCGTGGTACATTGATTGCCGGTGCTTTTCAGTGGCCCTTTGCGATGCCGTTCCCTTATACACGCTTCCTATATGTCAAGGCAGCCACGAAACAGAACAGAAACGCAAAGCCGGACAATGCCGCATATTGTGTCCAAAGATCGGTTATAGTAGCTCCCTTCAGATAGATCGAGCGCATGATTTCGATGAAATAGCGTGGCGGAATGGCATAGGTGAGGCACTGCGCCCACCGGGGCATAGAAGCAATGGGAGTAAACAGCCCGCTCATCAGCTGGAAGATGACGATGAAGGCAAACATCAGAAAGATGCTTTGCAGAATGGTGCCCGACTGGTTGGCGATGAATACACCCAATCCGGACATGACGAGGCTGAACAAAATGGCCGCCAAATAAATGCTCACAATGTTTCCCTCCGGCACCAGTCCGTAAACCAACCAGCCAATAAGCATCCCGACCGTTACGACCAAGAATCCCACCGCCCAATAAGGTATCAGTTTGGACAGGACAAATTCGATTCTTCCGATAGGCGTGACGTTCATCGCCTCGATGGTGCCTGATTCTTTTTCGCTGACCAGGTTCAGAGCCGGGAGAAAGCCACAAATGATGATGAGCAGTACCACCATCAGTGCCGGTATCATGTAGTTGCGGAAGTCGAGAGTGGGGTTATACTGATTCACCACGCTATTCTCCTTCAAAGGCAAACTGAGACCTTGTTCCGCCTGCCACCCCGAAAGGGTATGGACTACGGACATCGTGGCATATTGTGCGCCCAATGTTCCTTTCGTTGCATTGACGCCATTGGCCTTTACGGACAATTCGGGCTTCCGGTCATTGATTAAATCCTTCAGATAATCCTTCGGTATCGTGACAAGGACATCCGCTTCGCCGTTCTCTATCTGCCGGAACGCTTCGTCGTAGCTGAAATGACAGCCGGTTACAGACAGATATTCTGATGCGTCCATGTCCGCTACCATCCGTCGTGACAGTTCGGTGCGGTCATTATCCACCACGGCCACCCCCACGTTCTTCACGTCAAAGGTCGTCACGAGAGGAACTATCAGCATTACCAGGATGGGCATGCCTACTATCAGGCGGGGGATGATGGGGTTACGCCTGAGTAGCGTCATTTCTTTTTTGAGCAGTATTTTCAATGTCTTTGCATTCATATTTCCTTCATTTTTTAGCGTTGAACTTCTTGATGGCCAAAGCCAATACGAACACTGTCATTCCCGCCAGCACCAAGACTTGGGTCAGTACATATCCTATGGGAAGTTGCTGGATCATCAGTACCCGCATGGCCGAGATATACCAACGTGCGGGAATGATGCACGTAAACCATTGCAGAACAGGCGGCATGTTTTCCACTGGAAATATCATGCCGGAAAGCAGGACCACGGGAATGATAAACATCACGCCGGACACCAGCAAGGCAGCCACCTGCGTGGAAGCGATGGTGGAGATGAGCAGCCCCAAGGCAAGGGCAAGCACCACATAGAGGATGGACACCCATATCACATGGATGGAACTGAAAGAAAAGGGTATGCCCAACACAGTATAGCTCAGTACCAGCATCAGTGTCAGGATGACGCACGACAGCAGGAAGTAAGGCACCAGCTTGCCCAAGATGATGGTGCGGGGACGCACGGGGGAGACCAGCAGCAGATTCATTGTGCCGGACTCTTTCTCGCTGACAATAGAGACGGAGGTCATCATGGCGCAAATGATAATGAATATCATGCCCATGATGCCCGGTACGAAATTGTATGCGCTCCGCAATTGTGGATTATAGAGCGTGTGGGTTACCACCGGTATGCCTGCCCCGGAACCTATGACACTCTTCAGATAAGCCGTGGCGGTTTGTGCCATCGTGGTGTTGGAAGCGTCCACGACAATCTGATGGCTTAGTATTCCGTTTTCCGTACGGAACACGACGGCGGCATCCGCCCGTCCTTTTCGCAAGAGACTTTCCACTTCGTCATAAGAAACAATGCCTTCCAGCGTAAAATAAGAATTGGTGCGGAAGCGGTCTATGACTTGTTGGGTCTCGTCCGTATGTTGTTCCACGACGGCGACCACTCGTACGTTGTTGACCTCGGTAGAGATGGCAAACCCAAAGAGCAACAGCAGCACGACGGGAATGACGAGCACCACCGTCACCGTGCGATAGTCGCGCAAGAGGTGCAGCACCTCTTTCTTGATGAGTGATTGAAATATAGTCATAAAAATGATAATTTATCTGTTATAGGGAACGCAGACGACGCAGAATACGCAGATGAACGCAGACTTATTTTTTCTCAGTGCAGACGGGCGAAGCCCTTTATTTTCTGCGAGCCTCTGCGCTCGTCTGCGTAGTCTGCGTTCTTCTAATTCAGCCTGCTAAATTCTTCATTCTTAGTTCTTCATTCTTCATTGAGATTACTCTCCCCTTTGGGCATCTTTCGCCACGATGCGGAACACCTCATCCATGGTCTCGGCACGATATTGCTGTTTCAGACCTGCCGGACTGTCCAAAGCCTTGATGCGCCCGTCCACCATGATGGAGACACGGTGGCAATACTCGGCCTCGTCCAGGTAGTGGGTGGTCACGAAGACCGTCATACCTTCCGATGAAGCCTGGTAAATCAGTTCCCAGAATTTGCGCCGGGTGGAAGGGTCAACGCCTCCCGTCGGCTCGTCCAGAAAGACAATATCCGGTGAGTGAAGGGTGGCGGACGTAAACGCCAGCTTCTGTTTCCATCCAATCGGAATTTCCTTGACCAGTACATTCCGCATGTTTTCCATGCCCAATGCCTTGAATACGGCATCCGTTTTTTCCTTGATGCTTCTCGCCGACATACCATAGATGGTGGCAAACAAATTCAGGTTTTCCCATACCGTCAGGTTCTCATAGAGCGAGAACTTCTGACTCATATAGCCGATGTGCCGTTTGATGTCCTCCGCCTGGCGGAGAATGTCATAGCCGGCCACGGTGCCGGTGCCGGATGTAGGAAAGCTGAGCCCACACAACATCCGCATGGCCGTAGTCTTGCCCGCGCCGTTCGCTCCCAGGAATCCGAATATCTCGCCCCGGCTGACTTGCAGGGTAATGTGGTCTACGGCGGTGAAATTGCCGAATTTCTTGGTGAGGTTTTTGACCGCTATTACTGTTTCTTTATCCATCGTCCTTAGCCAATTTAATGAATAAATCTTCTATATTCCCTTTTGCCGGCCAAATCTGGGCATCGTCCAAACCTTCCTGCCGAAGCTTGCCGACAGCTTCGACGGGATTGAAACCGTCACTTGTCACGACGTGCAACGTAGCCCCGAAAGTATAGCAATCCCTTACATCCGGAAGCCTGCGCAACGCTTCGAGCAGCGGATACATCGCTTGGGCGGATGCGTTGTACAAGTTCTTGTCCAGCCCCTCAATCAGTCTGCCGGGTGTGTTCACGTCCAATATCCTTCCCCTGTTTATCAGGGCGATGCGTTCGCAACGCTCGGCTTCGTCCATATAGGAGGTGGAGACAAGAATCGTGATGCCCTTTTCTTTCAGCGTGGCCAACATCTCCCAAAATTCGCTGCGCGACACGGCATCCACTCCGGTGGTAGGCTCGTCCAACAGCAGCACTTTCGGACGGTGTATCAAGGCGCAACTCAACGCAAGTTTCTGCTTCATCCCTCCGGACAAGGCACCTGCCCGGCGGTTGGGGAACTTCTTCAGTTGGTCGAATATCGGAGCTATCATGTCGAAGTTGTCCCTTACGCCTACTCCGAACAGTGAGGCGAAGAAATGCAGGTTCTCGTCCACGGTCAGGTCGGGATAAAGGGAGAAGCGTTCCGGCATGTAGCCTATCTCGGTGCGTAGTTGTCGGTAATCCTTTACCACGTCCAAGCCAGCCACGGTAGCCGAACCTTCATCGGGGCTGAGCAGCGTGGTCAGTATCTGATACAGCGTGGTCTTGCCCGCACCGTCCGGCCCGATAAGTCCGAACAAGGAGCCTTCGGAAACGGAAAGGGTCACGTGGTCGAGAGCCGTGAGCTTGCCGTATCGTTTGGTGAGTCCTTGGATGTCAATCGCGCTTTTCATAAACGTACCTCTCCATACTGTCCGAGCTTGAGACGGCCATCGTTTTCCACCGCGACTTTTACGGCATATACAAGGTTTGCCCTCGTGTCTTGCGTCTGGATGGACTTGGGGGTGAACTCACTTTCCTGCGCTATCCAAATGATTTTGCCTGGATATTCGTATCGCTCGTCCCCGCCGAAGTCGGCAATGACAGTTACTTCTTGCCCAATCTTGATGTGGGCCAGTTGGGAAGCGGTGAAGTAACTGCGGAGGTAGATGTCATTCAGGTTGGCCATCTTGAAGAGGGGACGTCCGGGAGTGGCATATTCGCCCTGCTCGGCATATTTCTGTAGGACCGTCCCGGTTATCGGCGCGGTAATTTGGCTCTTGCGCATCTGTTCTTCTACCTGCTCCCGTTGGTATTGCAAGGCCGAAGCACTTTCTGTGATGGAGCTGCGGCTCTTGTCCAGCGTGGAGAGCAAACCTTCCAGTTGTCCGCGCAAAGTTCTTAACTGTGCGTTAGCGTCATCGCTTTGTTTCTGCGTAGCCGCTCCATTGGCCAACAGGCGGGCGATGCGGTCGCACTCATTCTGTTGGTGGGCTATCTGCGAGCGGAGAGCCGCAGCCTGTGCCGCAATGTTGGGCGAAGATTTCTCCGTGGACAACTGCTGGCTATGCAGTTGTTTCCGTTGCAAGGCGAGTAGGGTAGTATCCACCAGTCCGACTTGTTTTCCGGCTGTCAGGCTGTCTCCCTCGTTGATGTCAAATGATACCAGTTTTCCGTTGGTTTCCGAAGACACGGTGACGGTGGTTGCCTCGAAGATGCCTGTGGCGTCATACTTTTCGGCGTTCCGGCAAGAAGCCAGAACTATAATGAGTGCGGAGAATAATGCAGTCTTTTTCATTGGTTCAATGTGTATTTAAGTTGGAAAATGCTTTGAAGAAGTTGTATTTCGTGATAGGACGCGGTAAGGCGTGCCTGTTTCTCGTCCGTCAGTTTGGTCAGCAAGGCGGTGGCGTCGATGACTCCGTTGTCCAGTTGGGCTTCGGCGGCTTTCCGGACGTTGGTACGCAACTTCACAATCCGGTCGTTCTTTTCCATAACGGCCTTCAGTTCATCAATACGGTCCAGTTGCGATCGGGTCTGCATATTCGTGTTGAACAGGAACACGTCCCGCTCCACGGCAATGTTGCCCGATGAGAGGCGTAGTTTTCGCCGGTCATTCTTTTTGTGATAGAAGGCTCCGATGTTCCAAGACACTTTCACCCCAGCCAGTAGGTTGAAGGACAGGTCGTGGTTCATCATACTTTCGAAATAGTCGAATCCCGGATAACCGTAATAAGCTTGGGCGAACAGTCCGATTTTAGGCATTGTGCTGGCAGTGATGCTTGCGTTTTTCGCCTCGTTGGTTTGTAGTTGCGTTTCGAAATGTCTTAATTCGGGGCGGTTAGGCAATAGGTCTTGGGGAATGGAGACGTCTGGTTTCACCAACTCTTGTCCAACAAGGCTTTTCCCTGTGAATATCTCCAACACTTTCCGGTAGCTTTCCGCTGTGCTTTCCGCCTGCGTGAGTTGTTGGGCGGTGCTGAGGTATTGCGCTTCCACCATATCTACATCGCTTTGCATTGCCGTGCCGTTTTCATACATCGTCCGTAACTTGTCGAGGTTGCTTTGCAGCAATGCCTGTATGTTCCGGGTCTGTTCGGCCTGTTCCTCGACGAGCAAGATGCCGAAGTAAAGGTCTTCTACCCGCTTGCGGATGCTGTAAAGTTGGACATCCAAAGCTGCCTGCCGTTCCGCATCCTTGGCACGTTCTATCTGCCTCCCGGACTTAGATGCGCCACCGTCCCAAATGTTTTGGCTGATGTCCGCACCTATTTTATATTGCCACTCATTCAATCCGGAAATGTTTGTCCCCGTTTGGGAGATGATTCCGGCCAATGACTCCGGAAAGGTCGGTGTCTCGTTCTGCACTGTACCTTGGGCATACACGTTGATTTGCGGCAACCAGCTCTTGTTGATGTCGGACAGGTTGACATCCTTCGTTTGGTTCAGCAAGTCGTACTTCCGGATGAGCGGATAGTTGTCCTGAGCCAGCCCTACACACTCCTCCAAGGTCACTTGGGCGGAAAGATGAATACCTCCAAACAATGTCAACGCCAAGAACAAATATTGTTTCAACATAATCAATGGATTTTAAGTTTGTTCAAGATGGTTTCCACATTCTCTTTCTTGCGCACGGCAAGGAATTCGTCATAGTTCTCGTAGGAATCTCCTATTGCGCCATAAACGATGGGGGCCGCCATAAAGGGGAATACGTTGAGCGACACGATGTCAATCAGCAACATTCGCGCATCCACTTGGCGGCAAAGTCCTTTGGCGGCATATTCGTCAATCTCACGCTGTAGGTTGTTCAAGAGATTGCTTACGATGCGTAATGCGTTTTGCTTCATCATCTCTATGTGCTCAGGGCGGGTGAGAACCTCGTTCACAATGAATTTGGGCAAGTCTCGGTTGGCCGAGATGAAGTCGAAATGCCGTTCTATGCCTTGACGGATTCTGTCCTCCAAGGGCAGTTCACCATCGCCGATGGCACTCAATATGATATCGCCCAATATGTTTATTTTCTCCGCGACAATCCGTTCAAACAGATTGTCCTTCGTCCGGAAATAATAATGAAGCATGGCATGGGTCACGCCGGCTGCTTCTGCGATAGAGGCCGTTCTCGCGCCGGCATAGCCTTTCTCGAAGAATTCTTTTTCGGCCGCTTGGAGAATCCTTGTTTCCGTGTCTTGCGGGCTGTTCTTTTCTTTATTCATATCGTATATTATTTGGTTTAACAAGTTGGACTAACAATATTGTTAATACAAAAGTATGAAGTTTTTTTTAACCTGCAATAGTAATTCCGGAGAAATGTGGATATGTAGTATGTGTTTATCATACATTAACAAAAGAAGATGTTGAATGAAAATGATTTGTGTCAACCACTGAATCGAAGCAAACCACTATCTTTGCAGCCCGAAAAAATGAAAGTATTCATAGGTAAATGATAATTTATCGGGCTGCGTGTCGTCTGATTTTTCAGCCGCAGATGACACGGATGACGCAGATTTTGTATTTTTAGATTAACGGTATCAGTCATGTCGAGCTTGTCGAGACATCTTACGTAGCGTATGAGAAAGTATTACGTGAGCCCCCTCGACCATGCTCGGGGTGACAGGGCGAAGCCCCCTTAAAAATCCGTGTTATCCGCGTCATCTGCGGCTGAAAAATAGAACACACAGTTAAATTCCCATTTATCAAAACGGATGAATCAAAACAAGGTATTAGTTTTAGATATATGAAGAAGAGTCTTATTGCATTGGCATTCGGAACTTTAGGTTTAGGAATTGCCGAGTTTACGATGATGGGCATTTTGCCCTATGTAGCAGAGGATTTGCATATTGACATTCCTACGGCGGGGCATTTTATCTCAGCCTATGCGTTGGGAGTATGTTGTGGTGCTCCTGTCTTGTTGTGGGCACGCAAGCGTCCTTTGAAGCAAACGCTTTTGCTATTGATGGCCTTGATGACCATAGGTAATTTGTGCGCTTCGCTGGCTCCCAATTATTGGGTGTTGTTGGCTGGACGTTTTATTTCCGGACTTCCACATGGCGCTTATTTTGGAGTCGCTTCTATCGTGGCGGGCAAATTGGCCGATGAAAGCAAAAGCTCGGAGGCGGTGTCCATCATGATAGCGGGTATGACGGTGGCAAATTTGTTCGGAGTCCCTTTAGGAACTTCGTTGAGCCATTTGCTGTCGTGGCGTGTCACGTTCTTGTTCGTGGGCATTTGGGGAATGATTGTGTTTTACTACATCGGGCGTTGGGTTCCTGCGGTAAGCGGACTGAAGGACGTGGGCTTCAAAGGCCAATTCCGTTTTCTGAAGAAACCGGCTCCGTGGTTGATATTGGGGGCTACGGCATTGGGCAATGGAGGCGTGTTTTGTTGGTATAGCTACATCAATCCGTTGCTGACGGAAGTTTCCGGGTTTAGCGCGGAGAGCATTACCTCACTGATGGTGTTGGCCGGTTTTGGAATGGTGGTGGGTAATTTGGTTGGCGGGCGTATGTCCGACCGTTATACACCAGGCCGTGTAGGCACATTCGTACAAGGAGGCATTTGCGTCATTCTTTTGCTGATATTCTTCCTTTCGCCCCATCCTTGGTGTGCGGCGATACTGATGGCCTTGTGTACGGCAGGGTTGTTTGCCGTGTCCAGTCCTGAACAGGTGCTTATCATACGGGTGGCTCCCGGCGGTGAGATGTTGGGAGGCGCTTGCGTGCAGATAGCTTTTAACTTAGGGAATGCCATTGGCGCTTACGTGGGCGGGTTGGCAACAAGTTATGGATACCAGTTCCCGGCACTGTTCGGTGTGCCTTTTGCGATGGTCGGATTTACCT
>CALUIQ010000146.1 GCA_944320735.1 uncultured Bacteroides sp.
TCTATAAAAAAATAGGGCACTCATAGGGGAAAATTGAATCCTTTTATTTATCTTTGTTAACCGAAACAAGAGTTGGCACAAAACAAAATTTTCAAGATGAAAGATTTTCTAAAATTCACGTTTGCCACCGTGGTGGGTTTAATTCTCGCGAGTGTGGCGTTGTTTTTTATCAGTATCCTGTTCTTCTTCAGTGCGCTGTCTTCTGCTGAGACAGAGACGGAAGTCCGAGAAAATTCCATTATGGTGCTCGACCTCAAAGGCGAGTTGCTGGAGCGTAACCAAGCCTTGCCTTATGATATGTTTATGAGCGAAGATTTTCAGTATTACGGTTTGGATGACATCCTGTCCTCCATCCGCAAGGCTAAGGAAAACGAAAATATCAAAGGTATCTACCTGCGGGCCGATTTCCTGACGGCAGGTTACGCCTCTATCGAAGAAATACGCGACGCGTTGCTGGATTTCAAGGAGAGCGGAAAGTTTGTAGTCGCATACGCCGACAATTATACACAAGGACTCTACTACTTGGCCAGTGCGGCGGACAAGGTGATGATGAATCCCAAAGGCTCGTTGGAATGGCGGGGCATTGCCGCGGCACCTATGTTCTACAAGGACTTGTTGGAAAAGATTGGCGTAGAAATGCAGATTTTCAAGGTCGGTACCTACAAGTCGGCGGTAGAACCGTTTATCGCCACCGAAATGAGTGAGGCCAACCGCGAGCAGGTAACGGTATACATCTCTTCGATTTGGCAACGTCTTTGCGAAGACGTGTCGGCGTCTCGGGGGCTCAAAGTGGAGACCCTCAACCAATATGCGGACGAGATGCTGATGTTCAAGCCTTCGGAAGAAAGCGTGAAGTGCGGGTTGGTGGACACGCTTATCTATCAGAATGACGTGCGTGACTACTTGAAGCGGATGGTCGGCATCGATGAGGACGACGACCTTCGCCTGTTGGGCTTGAATGATATGATGAACATTAATAAGAGTATGCCCAAAGATAAAAGCGGAAACATTGTGGCCGTGTATTATGCGGCCGGAGAGATTACCGATTATGATATGTCGGCTTTCAGTTCCGAACAAGTCATTGTTCCCTCTAAAGTTATCCGTGACCTGCGTCGCCTGCAGGAGAATGAGGACGTGAAGGCCGTTGTGCTCCGCGTCAATTCTCCGGGTGGAAGCGCTTTTGGTTCCGAACAATTGTGGTATGCCGTAAGTCAACTCAAGAAAGAGAAACCGGTCATCGTCTCTATGGGGGACTATGCGGCTTCGGGCGGATATTATATGGCGTGCAACGCAGACACCATTGTAGCTGAGCCTACCACGCTTACCGGTTCCATCGGCATTTTCGGTATGTACCCCAACGTGAAGGGACTGACGGATAAGGTCGGCTTGGATTTTGATGTGGTGAAGACCAATGAGTATGCCGATTTCGGTGCCGTAGGGCGTCCGCTCAACACCGGAGAGCAGGGACTGATGCAAAATATGGTGAACCAAGGTTACGACCTCTTCCTGACCCGTTGCTCCGAAGGCCGTGGCATTGCGAAGGAAGAATTGGATAAAATAGCGCAAGGACGTGTATGGACAGGTGCCAAGGCTAAAGAACTGGGCTTGGTGGACGAGCTGGGCGGATTGGACCGCGCTTTGGAGATAGCTGTCGAAAAAGCCGGTGTCGATGCCTATACCGTGATGGCTTATCCCGCCAAGGCCTCTTTTTGGGAGACATTGATGAGCACCAACCCCACTACTTACGTGAAAGCCCTCTTGCCGGGCGGCAAGCAGGTGGACGAGGCGTTGCGCCAGTTTAGTCTTATCGAACATTTTGACCAAAGCGACCGTGTTCAGGCGCGCTTGCCGTTCGAACTGAATATCCAATAACCTCAAAACGTAAAAAGAAACAGGGACATGGCGGAACATCACCCCGACATAAACAATTGGTTGTTACCACTCTCCTGTATTTATGGATGGGGGGTGAGCTTGCGAAACAAACTCTTTGACTGGGGCTGGCTCCGGTCGGAGAGTTTTCCCATACCCGTTATCTGCATTGGAAACTTAGCTGCGGGAGGAACGGGGAAAACGCCTCACACGGAATACCTCATCCGGCTTTTGCAACAAGCGGGTTTGCAAGTGGCCACCTTGAGCCGTGGTTACAAGCGTAAGACCAAAGGGTATGTATTGGCAACTTCGCAAAGCACCGCTCGTGAAGTGGGTGACGAGCCCTGCCAGATGAAACGGAAATTCCCTCATGTGCGTGTGGCGGTAGATGCCAATCGCAGGCAAGGCATCGGGAAACTGATGCAGCTGGACACCCCTCGCACCGATGTCGTCTTGTTGGATGATGCTTTCCAACACCGCTACGTCAATGCCGGACTGAATATTCTGCTTACGGATTATAGCCGCCTGTTTTGTGAAGACCGTCTGTTGCCTGCCGGCTTGTTGCGTGAGCCTGCGTCAGGCAAAAACCGTGCGCAGATGGTTATTGTGACCAAGTGCCCGAAGGACATTAAGCCCATAGACTTCAACATTACGGCCAAGCGTTTGCAGCTATATCCTTACCAACAGTTGTATTTCACGCAAGTACGCTACGGAAGTCCCATACCTTTGTTCCCCGGGAAAAATGTTCGGACCATCCGTCCGGACGTGCTTACGGGAGAAGATACTCAAATCCTGTTAGTGACGGGCATTGCCTCTCCTCGCCCTATGTTGGAAGAGGTGCAGAGATACACTCGACAAGTCACACTGATGGATTTTGATGACCACCATGACTTCACAGCGGGCGACTTGCGCCTCATTGGACAAAAATTCGCCCGCTTGGAAGCCAAGAACCGCTTCATTCTGACGACAGAGAAAGATGCGGCACGTCTCAAAGACCATCCCGCACTCCCTCCGGAACTGAAACCCCACATACATGTGTTGCCCATTGAAGTGGATTTTCTGCTGAATCAAAAAGATATATTCAACCAAAATATTTTGAAATATGTTAGAACGCATTCAAGAAACAGCTGCCTTCCTTAAAGGAAAGATGCACACTTGTCCAGAGACAGCCATTATTCTTGGCACTGGCTTAGGAAGTTTAGTGAACGAAATCACCGATAAGTATGAAATAAGTTACAAAGACATCCCTCATTTCCCCTTGTCTACTGTAGAAGGTCATAGCGGCAAGCTTATCTTCGGCAAGTTGGGTGAGAAGGACATTATGGCCATGCAAGGGCGTTTCCACTTCTACGAGGGATATTCCATGCAGGAAGTGACTTTCCCCGTGCGTGTGATGCGTGAATTGGGCATCAAGACCCTCTTCGTGTCTAACGCTGCCGGAGGTATGAATCCGGCTTTCTCCATCGGTGACCTTATGATTATCACCGACCACATCAACCTCTTTCCTGAACACCCCTTGCGTGGCAAGAACATTCCTTACGGCCCTCGTTTCCCGGATATGAGCCAGGCTTATGACCGTGAGCTTATCCGCAAGGCCGATGCCATTGCTCAGGAGAAAGGCATCCAGGTACAGCATGGTGTTTACTTAGGTACGCAAGGTCCTACGTTCGAGACTCCGGCCGAATATAAGATGTTCCATATTATGGGAGCGGATGCCGTGGGTATGTCCACTGTGCCCGAAGTCATCGTGGCCAACCATTGTGGCATCAAAGTCTTCGGCGTATCGGTCATTACCGACCTTGGATTGGAAGGCCAGATTGTGGAAGTGTCACACGAAGAAGTTCAGAAAGCCGCTGATGAAGCCCAACCTCGTATGACAGAAATTATGCGTGAACTGATTAACCGTGCTTAATCCATGATAGAACACAGAGACACAAAGGCACAGAGGGAATATATCTGTAAACGGACGAAATAAAATCTCTGTGTCTTTGTGTCTCCGTGTTTTTTATATATAAAAGAATATTCTTATGAGAACAGAAATAGCAACGCTCGGTGAGTTTGGCCTTATCCGTCACCTCACCGAGGGTATTAAGCCGCAAAACGAATCTACCTTGTATGGGGTAGGAGATGATGCCGCCGTTCTTTCTTACCCTGCCGATAAAGAAATATTGGTCACTACCGACCTCTTGTTGGAAGGTGTGCACTTCGACCTCACTTATGTGCCCTTGAAACACTTGGGCTATAAGTCGGCTGTGGTCAACTTCTCCGACATTTATGCTATGAACGGCACTCCGCGCCAGATTACTGTCTCCATAGGTCTTTCCAAACGCTTTTGCATTGAAGACATGGAAGCCCTTTATGCCGGTATTCGCTTGGCGTGCGAGGAATACGGGGTGGACATCGTAGGAGGCGATACCTCTTCGTCACTGACCGGATTGACCATCAGCATCACTTGTATCGGTGAAGGGGAGAAAGGGAAAGTCGTCTATCGGAACGGTGCTAAAGAGACAGACCTTATCTGTGTGAGCGGAGATTTAGGTGCCGCCTATATGGGCCTCCAGCTTTTGGAACGCGAGAAAGCCGCCCTTCGTGGAAAAGGAGAAGATGTGCAACCCGACTTTGCCGGGAAAGAGTACCTGCTCGAACGCCAGCTTAAACCTGAAGCACGGCGTGATATTATCCAGAAACTGCGTGAGGCCGACATCGTGCCTACTGCTATGATGGACATCTCGGACGGTCTTTCTTCCGAATTGCTGCACATCTGTACGCAAAGTCGGATGGGATGCCGTGTTTACGAAGAACACATTCCCATCGACTACCAGACTGCGGTTATGGCCGAAGAGTTCAATATGAACCTCACCACTTGCGCCCTGAACGGAGGCGAAGACTATGAACTCCTGTTCACTGTCCCCATAGCCGACCACGAAAAGATACAAGATATGGAAGGCGTAAAGCTGATAGGCCACATCACCAAACCAGAATTAGGTTGCGCCCTCATCACCCGCGATGGGCAGGAATTTGAGCTAAAAGCCCAAGGATGGAACCCGCTAAAGGACGAAAAAAACACAAATCCACCGGTTGAATAAGTTTTTTTCATCCAATCCCTTGCACAGTCCAAAACTTTCACTACCTTTGCACCCGCAATCCCAAAGCGATGGTGTCATAGCTCAGTTGGTAGAGCAAAGGACTGAAAATCCTTGTGTCCCCGGTTCG
>CALUIQ010000147.1 GCA_944320735.1 uncultured Bacteroides sp.
AAAGCGGATTATGCCCCTTTTATACCCCTTAAAGCGATGCCAGACTCTGTCCCAAAAAGAGAGAATAGAGGAAAGAAAAGGGAGCACTCTAAAAAATCTTTCGACCACTAATGATTAGTAATCGTATCGTGTGACGATTAGTAATCGTATCAAGAAGCCAGTTATATGAGCCAGACTGATAAGATAATATGAATGTCCGCATTTTATCAATAAGAAGTTAAAAGGAGTAATTACAGGGAGTTAAAAGGAGTTAGAAGCCAATACTTTCTTTATGCTATCGGCTTTTAACTCCTGCCGAAGGCATAACTCCTTCTTACTCCCCTTTAACTTCTTGCATTTTGCGGATATTCATATAAAAGACATTTATGAAAAGAAAAAAGAAAGAGGGTGTGCCTCCGTGTTTATTTTCCGGTTACGGCACACCCTCCTTCAAATTTTAGAAGGCTTAATCTTATCCTCCAAAGTTATCGTACATAATGCTTTCGGACTCTACGCCCAGACTGTCGAGCATGCCTACCACGGCTTTCGACATCGGGCCAGGACCACACATATAGTATTCGATGTCTTCAGGAGCTTCGTGATTCTTCAAGTAAGTCTCGTACATTACTTGATGAACAAAGCCCGGAGTGTACTTCACGCCAGCCTTGTCGGCTGCGGGATCGGGACGGTCCAATGCCAAGTGGAAGTGGAAGTTCGAGAACTCTTTCTCCAAATTGTGGAAATCGTCCAAATAGAACACTTCGTTCAAGGCACGAGCACCGTAGAAATAGTGCATCTCGCGGTCGCGCGTGTTGAGGGTCTTTGTCATATGCATAATTTGCGCGCGCAGAGGAGCCATACCGGCACCACCACCGACCCAAATCATTTCCTTCTTCGAGTCGAAGTGAGGATGGAAATCACCGTAAGGACCACTCATCAATACCTTGTCACCCGGTTTCAAGGTGAAGATGTAGGAAGAGGCAATACCCGGATTGACATCCATAAACCCACTACGGTCGGGCTTGAACGGAGGCGTGGCAATACGTACAGTCAGCATAAACACGTCACCCTCGGCCGGATAGTTGGCCATAGAGTAAGCGCGGACGGTAGGTTCGGGATTGACGCACTTCAACGAGAACATATTGAACTTCTGCCATGCGGGCAAGTATTCATCGCCAATCAGGCTCTTGTCGATGTCCTTGTCATAATCCATCGTAAAGGTAGGAATCTTGATTTGTGCATACGAACCAGGGATAAAGTCCATATGGGCACCGGCAGGAAGCTGCACCTTGAACTCCTTGATAAACGTAGCCACGTTCTTGTTGGAGATAACGGTACACTCGTATTCCTTCACGCCAAGCACGCTCTCGGCCACCTTGATGCTCATATCACCCTTCACCTTCACCTGACATCCTAAACGCCAGTGATCCTTTTGCTGTTTCCGGCTGAAATGAGGCACTTCAGAAGGCAGGATTTCCCCACCGCCTTCAAGCACTTGGCACTTGCATTGCCCGCACGAGCCTTTACCGCCACATGCCGAAGAAAGATACACACCGTTAACAGCCAACGTATTGAGCAACGTTCCACCGGAAGCCACTTCCATTTCACGGTCGCCATTGATAGTCAGTTTCACGTTACCCGACGGCACCAAATAATTCTTGGCCACCAACAGGATTACCACAAGCAACAGGATTACCACGAGGAACACCCCGACGCTTGCCAATATCAAATTCATATCCATTTGTTACGCTCCTTTCTTTAATTAAATGTTCAAACCAGAGAAACACATAAATGCCATGGCCATAAGACCCACGGTGATGAACGTGATACCCAAGCCTTTCAGAGGAGCGGGCACGTCAGAGTAAGCCATCTTCTCGCGCACAGCAGCCAATCCGACGATGGCCAACGCCCAACCGATACCCGAACCGAGAGCGTAGGAAATGGCATCGGAAATGCTACCAATGTACTTCGGGTCGCTGGCACCCAAGTTGATGCGTTGCTGCATAAAAAGCGAAGCACCCATAATGGCACAGTTTACGGCAATCAGCGGAAGAAAGATACCGAGTTGAGCATAAAGCGTAGGAGTGAAACGCTCCACGATCATTTCCACCAGTTGCGTGATGCCGGCGATGACGGCAATAAACAGAATGAAGCTCAAGAAACTAAGGTCAACACCCTCAATGATGGCGTTGGGTCCCAGCACCTTGGTCTGTAACAAATAGTTGACAGGAAGGGTCACCACCAACACGAAAGTCACGGCGATACCCAAGCCCACGGAAGTCTTCACCGTCTTCGACACGGCCAGGTAGGAACACATACCGAGGAAGAAGGCGAATATCATATTGTCCACAAAAATGGAGCGGACGAGTAAGCTAAAAAATTCTCCCATAATAATAATTTCTATTTTATTCGTTTTCTATCCAAGAAATCATTTCTCTTGCAACTCTTTATGGCGGGCACGCTGGTACCAGATGATGCAAGCCACGATGATGAGTGCCATCGGAGGCATCAGCATCAAACCGTTGTTCACGTAACCCAACTCTTTAATAGGCTCGTAGTTCAGGATGTTGAAGCCGAGCAAAGTTCCCGAGCCCAACAATTCGCGGATAAACGCTACGATAATCAGAATCTTGGCATAACCCAATCCGTTGCCCAGTCCATCGAGGAACGACTCCCACGGTCCGTTCATCATGGCGAAAGCCTCCAAACGTCCCATCAAGATACAGTTCGTGATAATCAGACCTACATATACGGAAAGTTGCACGCTCACATCATAAGCAAACGCTTTCAATATTTCACTTACGATGGTTACCAGCGCGGCCACTACTACCAACTGCACGATGATACGGATGCGGTTGGGAATGGTCTTGCGGATTAATGAAATCACCACGTTGGAGAATGCCGTAATGACGGTTACGGAAAGACCCATCACGATGGCCGGTTCCAACTTGGCGGTTACGGCCAATGCGGAGCAGATACCCAACACCTGCACGGTGACAGGATTGTTCATGCCCAGCGGCGTGGCGAACACTTCTTTATTTTTACTTGAAAATAATTGTCCCATAGTCTGTTCTTCCTCCCCCTCATTATTGGTTAAAAACTTCTTATAGTTGCCCAGGCAATTCTTTATCATGGCGTCTACGGCCACGGAAGTAATCGTACCTCCGGAGATACCGTCCACCTGATAATCGGCTTTCTCAATCTTACCGAACTTCACTACGCCCAGAGAAATTTCCCCGTTTTCCAGGGTTTTCTTTCCCACGAACTCGTTTTGGAAGTGCTCACCCGCAATCTCGGCACCCAAGCCCGGAGTCTCGCTGGCGTGTGAAAAGTAAGTGCCGTACACTGTGTCTTTGTCGTCATTCAAGGCGATGTAACCCCAAATGGCTCCCCAAAGACCTGTGCCGTATACGGGGAAGACATACTTCCTGGCCCCGTCAATATCGGCCACAAACACGTGCAAGCGGTTGTTCTCCTTTACTTCCTTCTCATATCCAGTAGCAAAGGCACCCGTATTCTCGCTCAGCGTACCATCCTCGTTCATCAGCATGTCCTTTACGTACTTGCTGTATTCAGCATCGGGATTGGCCACCTCACGAATGTTCAGAGCAGCCAAAATCTGCTTCTTCGTATCCATCTCCACATTCTTATTCTGTGTCGCTTTCAACGAAGAGCTGACAAATGCCAGCAGGAATGCAACGATAATAACCATTACCGAAGCATAAATCATAGTATAACTATTACTATTGGTATTCATTTCTATTCGGTTTAAATGGTTAGACTTATTTGACGGCTACACGCTTTGCACGACGGTTGATGTTGCTCTGCACAACGCAATAGTCGATGAGCGGAGCGAAGATGTTCATCAACAAGATGGCAAGCATCATACCCTCGGGATAACCCGGATTCAATACACGAATGATAATGGCCATAGCACCAATCAGGAGACCGTAAATGTATTTACCTGTCTCAGTGCGTGCCGAAGTAACAGGGTCTGTAGCCATAAACACGGCACCGAAGCAGAAACCGCCCAATACCAAATGTTCGTACCAAGGCATATGAGCCACAGCCGTATCGGGGCCGGCAACATTGAAAATCCAAGCCATCAGCGCACCTCCCACGAATACGGAGAGCATGGTCTTCCAGCTTGCGATGCCCGTCCACAAAAGGATAATGGCACCAATGGCAATGGCGATAACGCTCGTCTCACCGATAGAACCCGGAATAAGACCTGTCACCATGTCCCATGAGAAATCCGGAGCAACGGGCGAAGTCTTGGCGACACCCAACGGAGTAGCCACGGTCAAGCCATCTACCGTCTTGCCAAGTCCGAAGATTGAATCACCCGACACCCATACGGCATCGCCGGACATCTTCGTAGGATAAGCAAAGAACAGAAAAGCACGCGTGATAAGGGCCACGTTGAACACGTTCATACCCGTACCGCCGAATACTTCCTTGGCAAAAATCACGGAGAAAGCAGTGGCAATGGCCAGCATCCACAAGGGGCAATCCACCGGCACAATCATCGGAATAAGGATACCGGAAACCAAGAAGCCTTCCTGAATCTCCTCCTTCTTCCACTGAGCCACCACGAACTCAATGCCCAGACCTACTACGTAGGAAACGATAATCTTAGGCAATACAGCCAGAAAACCATAAAAGAACATCGCCCAGAAACCGCCCTCGGCTCCCGTGGCAAGGTAATGCTGGTAACCTACATTGTACATACCAAACAACAAGGCCGGTATCAACGCAATAACCACCATCGACATGATGCGTTTGCTATCAATGGCATCATGGATGTGCGTTCCCGATTTCGAAGTGGTGTTGGGCACAAAGAGGAAAGTCTCAAAGCCATCGAACACCGAACGAAACGCGTGGAATTTGCCGCCCTCTTCGAAGTTCGGCTTTATCTTGTCGAGATAATTTCTTAACGCTTTCATCTAAATTCTATTACTATTATACATTAATATATATTATGCCATTTCCTTACGCAGCATATCCAATCCTGCACGCACGATGCGTTGCACTTCCACCTTGGACGAGCATACAAACTCACACAGGGCAAAATCCTCGGGAGCCACCTCGTAGATGCCCAAAGCCTCCATACGGTCGATGTCGCCTGCGATAATGGCCTTCACCAAATATTCCGGATAGATGTCCATGGGGAAGACGCGGTCATACTCGTTGGACATAATCATATGACGTTCGCCACCTTTCACGCGGGCATCGAGCACGTACTCTTTCTTCTTGCCCATCAGCCAGCTGAAATACGAATGGCTGGTGCTGAACTCGTTGGGGCGCGGAGCAATCCAGCCCAAGAACTCGTGCACTTCGTCACCTTCGGGAATAACGGTCAGTTGCGTATGGAAAGCGCCCAGGTAACCGTTAGCCTTCACTTGCTTGCCCGTCAAGGGATTACCGCTAATGTAGCGCAAGTCTTTGCCCGTAGTCACATTGCCTTGGAAAACATTGGTCAGCAACGCGCCAACTTTCAGCTTGCAATAAGCGGGCTCTTTCACTTCACTCCCCGTCAAAGCCACGGTACGCGTCAAGTCAATGCGACCCGTGTTCATCAAGCGGCCAATAAAGATAACGGCCTCCGGTGCAATGGTCCACACTGTCTCTCCCTTCACAATCGGTGAGATGTGATTGATTTGTACGCCTACATTGCCAGCCGGATGCGGTCCGTCAAAAGCAGTCACCGTAACATTCTTCGCTGCGGTCAACGCCGATGACTTTTGCTTCACGCTTACGTTCAGATACGTCTTGGCCATCCGTGCCAACGCGTCCAATCCCGTCTGGAAGTTAGCCTCCTCCCCTTTCAACACGAACTCGAAGTCCGGTGCCAAGGGAGCAGAGTCGAAGGCGGATACAAAAATCGCTTTCGGCTCCACCGTAGGGTCGGCTACTACATCGTAGGGACGTTGGCGGATGAAAGCGAACAAACCGGCATTCAGCAACGCATCCTTCACCTGCTGGGCGGTCATTTTGGACGGTTCCATTTTGCCAAACTCTTCGTAATCCTGCTCTTTGGCGGCTTCGATGACGATGTTCATCACCTTGCGACGCGCGCCTCGTTCCACGCTCGTCACCACACCGCTTACGGGCGAAACAATCTTTAACTCAGGATGATTCTTGTCCACAAACAAGGGTCCTCCGGCCATCACATACTCCTGTTCTTTAACCACCACCTTGGGCGTCACTCCTGTAAAGTCATCGGGCACAATAGAGTAGAAACCCGGATCCTTTACGGAAATGTACTTTTCAGCGGCTTTGCCTTTCAGGTTAATGTCAAGGCCTTTGTGCAACTTAATTACATTTGCCATGTTGTTTTACTATAAATTATGGTTCTTTAATTGCTGATTCCAATAATTCGCCCGCAAAGTTAATAAATAGAAATGTGAAAACAGAAGAAAAACGGAAGGAATTACGGAAAAAATTCCGCAATTCCTTCCGTTAACGCACACGGATTCCACTCGACATTTTAGAAGAACATTTCCCTTGCCTTTACAGCGCAAAGGCACGAACTTCGCCAAGGATAAGCAACAATCAAAATATATTATCAGCCATTACCAAGCGTAATTAAATCCAAAACCCAACGTCTCAGTGCATTGCAAATAGTTATCGCCTACCGTAGGCGCCGAGCTGTCATCATAACGAGCCAAGACATAGAATCGGGCGGAAAGGAACTTGGTAACGATAAAGTCCACATTGGTCTCCCACTCCACGCGTGTCCACTTATAGCTGGTCAGATAGTCCAAACGGGTCTTCAGCTTTATCGCCGGGATAATAGTCCACTGGAAATTGGTCTGCACCTGCGAACCGAAATCGTGTTTCGTCGAGGCGCCTTCCTCCAGGCCGTAGCTGGTCTCGCTCACGTCGTCATTCCCCACATAGCGCATCGTATAGGTCAAGGGGGCAAGGAACACGGACAAATTGAATTTGGACTTCGACAATTTATAGTCCATACCTATACTGGTAGACCAATCGAGCGGAGCCAGAAAAGAAGCCTTCAGCGCCTTGCTATTGCTACCGTATGAATTGAATATCTGGGTCTTCAACTCAGTAGAAATCGTGTAATACCACTTAGAGAAAGCCTTCACGCCTAGCTTGCTATAAAGGCGTAGCACATCACTCGTTATCAAGAAATTGTGGCAAGTATCGGAAGGAGCCGAACTGACGTTGGTCTTAATCTCCAACAAGTTTTCCCACTCCACCCGTTGCCGGTCGTTGTATTTAGCGGTAAGCAAAAGGTTCAGCAGGACGGAAGTAGAGCTCTCCCCTCCCTTGTACCAGTTCCTCGATATGGCGTTTTGCGTAAATTGCAACGAGCCGCTACCAGCCGTTACCCACCAGTTGGGCTTATGTATGACCACGCCCGCTTCTTCATCAAAATTAAAATGCTTTTTCCGGATGAGCTTGGTCACCGAAGGCCGGCTTTCCACTTCCTTGCTGATGTTGTCTTGAAAGACCCGGCTTTGCATCACTTCATCCTCGGTCAGGACAATCCTTTGCGAACACGTGGGATAGGAAGCCAGCAACATCCGGTCTACCACCTCATCCGCACGGCGGATGGTCGTAAACTGATTCGAATCGAAAGGCAATATGCGCGAAGTCAAGTCGGGCACCGAATCGTAAGGCGTGCGAAACGTCCACTCCAACTCGGATATGTCCTTCATCGGTGAATAATAAAACGTATAAGGCAAAAACAGTTTATAATACTTCGGGTCTACCGCAATGTAACGCTCGGGCGTCTGCGGGTCGTTCAGATAATCCAGCACGCCGACATATTGCTCATACAATATCGACACGGTATCCACCCTCACGCTATCTTCGGACGAATCGGGCGACAACTTGAGCACACAATATTTTGCCAGCAAACTCGATAGTCTTGGCGGAGTTTTTTTTCTTTTCTCCTCCGCTTCCAACTTGGCTATGGAATCCACCAATATCGAATCTATCTTCACGGGAATGAGCGACTCCAGAGAATCGGCTTCCTCTTCCACCACTGCCTGCACCACACTATCCATTGCCTGCAGGAAATCTTCCTTCTCCAATTCTCCTATGGAATTCTGCGCCTCCAACGGCACAGAAAGGAGCAAAGCCACTACCCATGTCCACCAATGTCTATTCTTCATAAATGTCATAAATCTATTTTAAGCCCTAAAATCTATGATACGAGCGCAAATTTAGCTTAAAATCTTTATATATCCCCATTTTTTTGTAATTTTGCGACTTAATTAGTGAAATAGCGTATAAATATCACGTTTTTACGCAAACCTAAGAAGATTGAAGCTAACTATTAATATATATTATTGTGGGAGAAACTAAATACATTTTCGTCACCGGTGGCGTTGCTTCCTCGCTGGGGAAAGGCATCATTTCGTCATCCATCGGTAAATTGCTGCAAGCAAGAGGATACAAAGTAACGATTCAGAAGTTTGACCCGTACATCAACATCGACCCGGGCACACTGAACCCTTACGAGCATGGCGAATGCTACGTGACGGTGGACGGGCATGAGGCAGACTTGGACCTGGGACACTACGAGCGTTTCTTGGGCATACAAACCACGAAAGCCAACAACATCACCACGGGACGCATCTACAAGAGCGTCATCGACAAGGAACGCCGGGGCGACTATTTGGGAAAGACCATCCAAATCATCCCGCACATCACGGACGAAATCAAACGGAACGTGAAACTGCTGGGAAACAAATATAAATTCGACTTTGTGATTACCGAGATTGGCGGTACAGTGGGCGACATCGAGTCACTCCCCTATCTGGAAAGCATCCGCCAGTTGAAGTGGGAGCTGGGCAAGGACGCCTTGTGCGTACACCTCACCTACGTGCCCTATCTGGCCGCAGCCGGCGAGCTGAAGACCAAGCCCACGCAGCATTCGGTGAAGGAATTGCAAAGCGCGGGTATCCAGCCCGATGTCCTGGTGCTCCGCACCGAACACGAACTGAACCTGAACCTCCGCAAGAAGGTGGCTCAATTCTGCAATGTGGACGTAGAGGCCGTGGTGCAGAGCATTGACGCGCCGACTATCTACGAGGTGCCCATCCTAATGCAGGAGCAGAAATTGGACGCTACCATCCTGAAGAAAATGGGACTCCCCGTAGGCGACACACCAGGCTTGGGACCGTGGCGCAGTTTTCTGGAGCGTCGACACAAGGCAGAACAGACCGAACCGGTGCATATCGCATTGGTAGGCAAGTACGACCTGCAAGATGCCTACAAGTCCATCCGCGAAGCCTTGTCGCAAGCCGGCACTTACAATGACTGCAAGGTGGCCGTAGACTTCGTGAACAGCGAGAAGCTGACGGACGACAACGTGGCAGAAGCCTTGAAGGACAAGTCGGCCGTGCTGATAGGGCCGGGATTTGGCGAGCGTGGCATCCCCGGCAAGTTTGTCGCCATCAAATATGCACGTACACACGACATCCCCACTTTCGGCATCTGCCTGGGTATGCAATGCATGGCCATTGAATTTGCCCGCAACGTTTTGGGACTGACCGACGCAAACAGCCGCGAAATGGACGAAAAGACACCGCACAACGTCATCGACATCATGGAAGAGCAGAAATCCGTCACCAATATGGGCGGAACCATGCGTCTGGGCGCTTACGAATGTATGTTGCAAAAAGGCAGCAAGGCCTACGAGGCTTACGGCACGGAGCACATCCAGGAGCGTCACCGCCACCGCTATGAATTCAACAACCATTACAAGGCTCAATACGAGGCGGCAGGCATGAAGTGTACGGGCGTCAATCCGGAGTCGGACTTGGTGGAAATTGTCGAGATTCCCACACTGCGCTGGTACGTCGGCACGCAGTTCCACCCCGAATACAGCAGCACGGTGCTCCATCCGCACCCGTTGTTCCTGTCGTTCGTAAAGGCGGCCATCGAGTATAAGAAAGACAATGCACCGAAAGAATAAATTTATGCATACGTTTATTTTTCAGCCGCAGATGACGCAGATAACACGGATTTATTCTTTTTAATTAAAACAGAGAGATACAAAGGCACGGAAATTTTGATTCCATACATTTATAAGAATCTTTTTCTCTGTGTTCCTTGTCTCTGTGTTCGATTTATGAATATAAAAATCTGCGTTATCCGTGTCATCTGCGGATGAAAAATCAGACTACACAATTCGGACAGATAATTATCATTTAACTCAAGAAACCAATGGACAAAAACACCATTACCGGCCTGGTGCTGATAGCCCTCCTCCTGATAGGCTTCAGCATCTTGAGCCGTCCCAGCAAGGAGCAACTGGCAGCCCAACAACGCTACTATGACTCCATTGCACAAGTACAACAACGCGAAGCCGACCTGAGAGCCAAAGCCGAAGCGGCCTTGGCCAACGAGCAGAAGCAGGCACTCAACGACTCCACCTCCCTCTTCTTCCATGCCCTGAATGGCACGGACGAGCTGGTCACCATCCAAAACGATGTGGCTCAACTGACCTTGAGCACCAAGGGAGGAACCATCTACAAATCGGTCTTGAAGGACTATATGGAGCAGGACAAGAAGACGCCCATCACCCTTTTCAAAGGCGAGGACGTCAACTTGAACTTCCTCTTCTATAACCAACGGGAGACCATCCTGACGCAGAACTACTACTTCACGCCTGTAGAGCGCACGGACAGCACCGTCACCATGCGCCTACAAGCCGACAGTGCCAGCTACATCGACTTCCGCTACGCCATGCATCCGGGCACCTACTTGGTAGACTTCACCATACAGGCCGTAGGCATGGATGGGAAATTGGCTTCTACCAACAAGCACGTGGACATCGAATGGAATCAACGCGCCCGCCAGTTGGAAAAAGGCTATACGTACGAAAATCGTTTGGCCGAACTGACTTACAAGAGAGCCGGCAAGGGAACGGACAACCTCTCCGCCAACGGCGATGACCAAGAAGACGTAGTAGAACCAGTAACTTGGATAGCCTTCAAGAATCAGTTCTTCTCCTCCGTCCTCATCACGGACGCCAACTTCGAGAAAACGAGCCTCGCCTCCAAAATGGAAGGCAAGGAGAGCGGATACATCAAGGACTACAGTGCCGAGATGAACACCGCCTTTGACCCCACAGGCCAACAACCTACGCAGATGTATTTCTACTTCGGCCCCAATCATTACAAGACCCTCTCCGCACTGGATAAAGGGCGCGTGGAAGACTGGGGCCTCAACAAGCTGGTTTACCTCGGCTGGCCCATCATTCGCTGGGTGAACAAGTGGATCATCATCAACATCTTCGACTGGCTGCAAGGCTGGGGACTGAGTATGGGTGTCGTGCTCTTGTTGCTGACCATCATCGTGAAGATAGTCATCTACCCCACCACATGGAAGACTTATATGTCCTCCGCCAAGATGCGCGTGCTGAAACCGAAGATCGACGTCATCAACCAAAAATACCCCAAGCAGGAGGATACCATGAAGAAGCAGCAGGAAATTATGGGACTCTATAGCCAGTACGGTGTCAGCCCTATGGGCGGATGCTTGCCGATGCTGCTCCAGATGCCTATCATCATCGCCCTCTTCATGTTCATACCGAGCGCCATCGAGTTGCGCCAACAGAGTTTCCTGTGGGCGGATGACTTGTCTACGTACGACGCGTTCATCCACTTCCCCTTCCGCATCCCGTTCTTGGGCAGTCACCTCAGTCTGTTCTGCGTACTGATGACCGTCACACAGATACTGAACACCAAGTTTATGATGCAACAGCAGGATACGGGTGCCAACCCGCAAATGGCCGCCATGAAGTGGATGTCGTACCTGATGCCCATCATGTTCCTGTTCATCTTGAACGAATATCCTTCGGGACTGAACTACTATTACTTCATCTCCACCCTGGTGAGCGTACTGACGACCATCATCCTGCGCAAGACCACGAACGAGGAGAAGTTGCTGGCCCAACTGGAAGCCAACAAGAAAGATCCGAAGCAGATGCGTAAGACCGGCTTTGCCGCCCGCTTGGAAGCCATGCAGAAGCAGGCCGAGGAGCTGCAACGCCAGCAACAGCAGCAGAAACAGCGCAAATAAATGGGAATTTAGCGCGCGCAAGCGCGCTTTAATGAAGAATTAAGAATGAAGAACTAAGAATTTTTGTAATCAATTCCCCTCCTTCCGGAAGGAGGGGTGCCCAACGGGCGGGGTGGTAGGAAAAGAATGGTTCGACCTATTTATTATAATGATAAGAATAGGAGTCGCTTACGCGGCATATTTCTCCTACCACCTCCCCCTTCGGGGACTCCTCCTTCCGGAAGGAGGAGAGTTAACTTTCCATTCTTCAGGCACTCAATTCTTCATTCTTAATTCATCATTCTTCATTTCGGGGCTTCGCCCCGATAAATTATCATTTATCCTACAACTCCATGCAGACAACCTATACCAACCGCGAAATATGGCATATCGCCTACCCTATCCTCATCAGCCTGCTGATGGAGCAGATGATCGGTATGACCGACACCGCTTTCTTGGGGCGTGTGGGCGAAGTGGAGTTGGGTGCTTCGGCCATTGCCGGTGTGTTCTACATCGTCATCTTCATGGTGGCGTTCGGCTTCAGCATCGGGTCACAGATACTTATGGCACGACGCAACGGCGAGGGCGAATACCGCGAGATAGGCCGTTTGTTCTATCACGGCATCTACTTCCAGTGTACTATGGCGGTGGTGATGTTTGTCCTGTCGTTCTTCTTCTCCCCCATCATCCTAAAGCGCATCATCGCCTCACCGGAAATTTACGAAGCGGCCACGAGCTACCTACACTGGCGTGTATTTGGCGCACTGTTCTCGTTCAACGCTGTCATGTTCCGCGCCTTCTTCCTCAGCACGACGCAGACCAAGACATTGACGTTGAATTCCATTGTCATGGTGCTGAGCAACGTGGTGTTCAACTACCTGCTCATCTTCGGCAACTGTGGTTTCCCGAAATTGGGCATTGCCGGAGCCGCCATCGGGTCTTCTTTGGCTGAAGGTGTTTCGTTGGTGTTCTTCATCGTATATACCCACCGCCGCATTGACATCCGCAAGTATGGGTTGGACCGCATCCCGCGTTTCTGCTTCGCTACCCTGCGCCGGATGCTGAACGTGTCATTGTGGACCATGATACAGAACTGTGTGTCGCTCTCCACCTGGTTCCTCTTCTTCCTCTACATCGAACATTTGGGCAAGGAACCGCTGGCCATCACGAACATCATACGCAGCGTGAGTGGCATTCTGTTTATGATAGTCAGCGCATTCGCCTCCACATGCGGCTCGTTGGTAAGCAACCTCATCGGAGCCGGCCATTCGGACAAGGTGCTTCCGCTCATCAACAAGCACGTGCGATTGGCATTCTACATCGTTGCCCCACTGGCCATCCTGTTCAGCCTCTTCCCGGACATCATATTAAGTGTTTATACCGATATGGAGGGACTGCGTGCAGCCTCGGTAGAATCGCTTTGGGTGCTCTGCGCCTCCTACATCGTGTCCACACCGGCCTTTGTCTATTTCCAATCCGTGTCCGGTACGGGCAACACCCGTTCGGCACTCGCCTTGGAGTTGTCCGCCCTGACGCTCTACACCGCCTACATCACCTACGTCATCCTGATACGTCGCATGGACGTGGCCTTCTGTTGGACATCCGAGTTTGTGTATTCCACCGCCATCCTCCTCTTCAGCATCTGGTACCTGCGCCGGGGGCATTGGGCGGGGAAGAAGATTTGACGAATCGAGCACTATTTTTGAGAAATCGACCCTGCCTATCTGCAGATTTTTGTATCTTTGTCGAGCAATCAGGTGCGGAAAAGTGTATTAATAGAACATCTTGATGTGCGGAAAAATGCGGAATGAATATGGAACGATTTGTATTACAACAGCTTATATTATGGAAAGAAGATAAGTATCGGAAACCACTTATCCTAAACGGCGCCCGACAGGTGGGAAAGACATGGTTACTCCATGAATTCGCCCAACGTTATTATGCCAAGGAAGCCTACATCGTATGCCGGAAGAATGAACTGGCCCGTCAGCTTTTCACAGTAGATTTTGACGTGCAACGAATCTTGCGTGGCTTGCGCGCCATGACATCCGTAGACATTACTCCGGGGGACACACTTATCATCCTGGATGAAATACAAGATATTCCGGAAGCGTTGGAAGCCTTGAAGTATTTCAAAGAGGAAGCACCAGATTATCATATAGCCGTAGCCGGTTCACTATTGGGTATATCCATGCATGCGAAAGTATCTTATCCCGTAGGCAAAGTGAATGTCATTAACTTGTATCCGATGAGTTTCGAGGAGTTCCTGATGGCTAAAGGAGAAAAAGAAGCCTGCAAACTATTGATGGCGCGTGATTTCCCGACCATCAGTTTACTGCATGAGAAATACACAGACCTCCTCCGACAGTACTATTACGTAGGAGGCATGCCGGAAGCTGTCCTCCACTATGTAGAAACGGGAGCCTTGCAGGAAGTCAGACGAATTCAGCAGGAAATTTTGCAAGGATATGAGCTTGACTTCTCGAAACACGCCCCACGGGAGCAAGTACCCCGCATCCGAATGGTTTGGAACAGTATCCCTTCCCAATTGTTCAAAGAGAACAAAAAGTTCATCTATGGAGCCTTGCGCAAAGGAGCCAGAGCCAACGATTTCGAACTGGCCATCCAATGGTTGGTGAACGCGGGACTGTTGTATAAGGTAGCGCGCTGCACCAAACCCGAACTTCCCTTGGACATTTACGAAGATGTATCGGCATTCAAGCTCTATATGCTAGACATTGGCCTGATGGGTGCAATGGTAAAAACTGACCCCGCACAGGTCCTGATAAAGAACGACATATTCAAAGAATACAAGGGAGGAATGACAGAACAGTATGTCCTGCAACAGATGAAAAGCAAAAGCGTATCGCCTATTTACTATCACACGACTGACTCTTCCCGCCTAGAACTGGATTTTGTCATTCAGAGGGAGTCGGAAATGATTCTGATTGAAGTAAAGGCTGAGACAAATGTCCGAGCCAACTCATTGAGCATTCTATTGCAAAAGAATCCCAAACTGCATGCTGAGCGATATTCAATGTTACCCTATAAAGAACAGGGGAATCTCATCAACGTTCCGCTCTATGCGGTATGACATACGATAATACCATTTAAAAATGAACGATATATGAAACAAGCTAATCTACTACTTATGTCAGCAGCCATGACATTGGCTTCATGTGTCGGAGCGACACAACAGGCCACAGAAGAGTCCGGCGAAGTGATAGGCCGGCAAGACATCCGCATCGAAAACGGACGTATGACGCCCGAAGCCCTTTGGGCTATGGGACGCATCGGAGGTGTGACTCCTTCACCGGACGGGAAGCGGGTGGCTTACACCGTAAGCTATTACAGCGTGCCCTTGAATAAGAGTAACACGGAAATTTTCGTGATGAACGCCGACGGGACAAGCAACCGACAAGTAACAAAAAGTTCGTGGCACGAGAATCAGCCCACTTGGATAAAAGGAGGAGAGAAACTGGCCTTCCTCTGCAACGAAGGAGGTACGAGCCAAGTATGGGAAATGAATCCGGACGGTACGGGACGCAAGCAACTCACCCAATATGAAGGAAACATAGAAGGGTTTGCCTTCAGCCCCGATGAGAAGCATCTGCTCTTCATCGCCCAAGTGAAGACCGTAAAGAGCACGAAGGATAAATATCCCGACTTGGACAAGTCAAGCGGCGTCATCGTTACCGACCTAATGTACAAGCATTGGGACGAATGGACCACTACCGCTCCTCATCCCTTTGTGGCAGACTTTGACGGCACGGGCATCACGAACGTAAAAGACCTGTTGGAAGGCGAACCTTACGAAAGTCCGATGAAACCTTTCGGTGGCATCGAACAACTGGCATGGAGTCCGGACGGGAAAGAGATAGCCTACACCTGCCGCAAGAAGACGGGGCTGGAGTACGCTATCTCCACCAACTCGGACATCTATATATATAGTATGGTGTCCGGAGAAACCCGCAACATCACGGAGGATAACGAAGGTTATGACACCAACCCGCAATATTCTCCCGATGGCCGTTACATCGCCTGGCAAAGTATGGAGCACGATGGATATGAAAGCGACAAAAACCGCCTCTTCGTGATGGATTGCCAAACGGGCGAGAAGCACGACCTCAGCACAGGCTTCCCTACCAATGTGGATGCTTACCAGTGGACGCCCTCCTCGGATGGCTTCTACCTCATCGGCACTTGGCACGGTACCACCCAAATCTACACCTTGGCATTGGCAGACGGGCATAAAGGTATTATGCCCCAACAACTCACGGATGGACTTTATGATTACGGCTCTCTTGCCCTATGTGGTGACAAGCTGATAGCCACCCGCCACTCTATGAGCCAGGCCGATGAAATCTATGCCGTAGACACTCAGCGTACAACCGACGCCTATGCGCAAACCAAGCAACTCACTACGGAAAACAAGCACATCTACGATCAGGTGGAAATGGGACGTGTGGAAAGCCGTTGGATAAAGACTACCGATGGCAAGCAGATGCTGACATGGGTCATTTACCCACCCCAGTTTGACCCCCAAAAGAAATACCCTGCCCTACTCTATTGCGAAGGAGGGCCACAAAGTCCACTAAGCCAATTCTGGAGCTTCCGCTGGAATTTCCAAATGATGGCAGCCAACGATTACATAGTCGTAGCTCCCTGCCGACGGGGTATGCCCGGATTTGGGGTGGAGTGGAACGAAGCCATCAGCGGAGATTATGGAGGTCAGTGCATGAAAGACTACTTCACGGCCATTGACGAAGTGAGCAAAGAACCTTTCATCGACCGTGACCACTTGGGATGCGTGGGCGCCAGCTTCGGAGGCTTTTCCGTCTATTGGATAGCCGGACATCACGACAAGCGCTTCAAAGCCTTCATCGCCCACGACGGCATTTTCAATATGGAGATGCAATACCTGGAGACGGAAGAAAAATGGTTTGCCAACTGGGATATGGGCGGAGCCTATTGGGAAAAGAACAACACCACAGCCCAACGCACTTTCGCCAACTCACCCCATCGATTTGTAGACAAATGGGACACGCCCATCCTCTGCATCCATGGCGAGAAAGACTACCGCATCTTGGCCAACCAAGCCATGGCCGCCTTTGACGCTGCCAAGATGCGCGGCATCCCTGCCGAACTGCTCATCTTCCCCGATGAGAACCATTGGGTGCTTCAACCCCAAAACGGCATTCTGTGGCAACGCACCTTCTTCGAGTGGTTGGACAAATGGTTGAAATAATTCCCGCAGGACAAACGTTTGCATAGCGAATATCATATATAAAAGGCTGACAATGTATGGACTTGTCAGCCTTTTCTCTTATATTAGTCCTCCGAAAATATCAACCGAAACAAATCACCTATCATGAAGAAAATTATGTCTGTACTCGGAGCCATGCTCCTTTCGCTCGGCAGTTATGCCGGCATTAATGTGAACAAAATCGACCCGCCTTTCTGGTACACGGGTATGTTAAACCCCGAATTGCAACTGATGGTCTATGGAGAAGGCATCGGCGACGCACGTGTCACGGTCAACTATCCGGGCGTATCGCTCAGCAGCACGGTCAAATTGGAAAGCAACAATTACCTGTTGGTCTATCTCCATCTGGACAAAGATGTCAAACCGGGTAACGTACCTCTTACCTTCACCATCGGCAAGAAACAACTAATCCAAAATTACGAACTGAAGGCTCGTGCCATGAAAGGGTGTGAACGCAAAGGCTTCGATGCCTCGGACGCCCTCTACCTACTGATGCCCGACCGCTTCGCTAACGGCAATCCGGATAACGACCAAGTGCCCGGTATGTTGGATGCCAAAGTAGACCGCAATGACCCGAACGCCCGCCACGGCGGTGACCTTGCCGGCATCGAACAACATTTGGACTACTTCACCGACTTAGGCGTGACGGCTCTGTGGTTCACACCTGTTCTGGAGAACAACATGCAAGGCGGCTCTTACCACGGATATGCCACCACCGACTACTACAAGGTGGATCCACGATTCGGTACCAACGAGGAATACCGCCAACTGATAGCCAAAGCACACCAACGCGGCATCAAAATCGTGATGGATATGATATTCAACCATTGCGGAGTGGATCATATTTGGATTAAGGACATGCCTTCAAAAGACTGGTTCAATAATTCCGATCACAAAAACAACTTTGTGCAGACATCCTTCAAACTCACCCCGCACGTCGACCCCTACGCTTCGCAATACGACTTCCACCAAATGAACGACGGATGGTTCGTGCCCTCTATGCCCGACCTCAACCAACGCAATCCGCACGTCATCCGTTACCTCATTCAAAACAGTTTTTGGTGGATAGAGTATGCCGGCATCGATGGCATCCGTATGGATACCTATCCCTATGCAGACTATGACGCCATGAGCCACTGGATGAAAGAGTTGAACGAAGAATATCCCAACTACAACACTGTGGGCGAAACGTGGGTCACCGAACCCGCCTACACCGCTTGGTGGCAAAAGGATAGCAAGCTGTCCGCACCCAAGAACAGCAACTTGAAAACGGTCATGGACTTCAGTTTCTTCGACAAGATAAACATCGCCAAGAACGAGCAGACCGAGACGTGGTTTAAAGGTTTGGATCGTGTATACAATAACTTCGTCTATGACTACCTCTACCCCAACCCCGCCAGCGTACTCGCTTTTATTGAAAATCATGACACAGACCGTTTCTTGGGCGAGGGACAGAACTTCGCACTGCTGAAGCAAGCCACTACCTTGTTGCTTACCACCCGACGCATCCCACAACTTTACTATGGCACGGAGGTGCTGATGAATGGTGTCAAGGCAAAAAGTGATGGATACGTACGCAAGGACTTCCCCGGCGGATGGGCGAACGACCCGCAAAACGCCTTCACTCCCGAAGGACGCACATCTGAGCAGAATGAATGCTACAATTTCTATAAAACCCTTCTCAACTGGCGCAAAGGTAACGAAGTCATAGCCAAAGGCAGCATGACCCAATTTATGGTGCAAAACGGTGTCTACGCCTATGCCCGTCAGTACGAAGGCAAAACCGTTTTCGTGATGCTGAACGGTACGGATGCCGAGACCACTGTCCCCCTAAAGTTCTATCGTGAAATACTGAAAGACACTCCACAGGGGCGTGACATCCTCAGTGGACGTACCATCGCTTTCGGCGAAGAGTTGAAGATGGGCGCACGCGAGTCACTCGTCATCGAGTTATAAAAAATGAAATACGGACTACACGGGTGAAAAAGGATAAGATTACAATCATTATCCCACATCCCGTGTAGTCCGTACTTTCTTAATATCTACTTGAACCTTATTTTTCTGATTCAGCTTGCTCTGCCTCCTCTGCCGAAGCGACTCCCTCAAAATCCGTCATGCCACTCGCCACCAACAGATTGTACCAAGAAATCAGCTTCTTGATGTCAGAAGCATGCACACGATCTCGATCATAATTGGGCAACACTGCCTCCAAGTAAGCATAAAGCTCATTAGAAGAAGCTTTCTTTATATCCAAAGTCACTGCTCCACCGTTCTCTTTCTGCTTCATAGCCGCCAGAATCTGCTGCAAAGGAACATCTTCCGCATCCGTGTACATAGCAATATCGCCCAACGAAATAATCTTTTCGTTACCGTATGCCGGAATACGTTTTTTATCGACCAATGATTCTACTATCAACATATTCTTCCCTCGTGAAACGAGTTTATACAATCCCGGTTTCCCGGAAATCGACAAAATAGTCTTCAACATAATTCGTTTTTTTTATAAGTATAAAATAAATTCTATTTAGCGCCCGCAAAGGTAAGCAATATTTTTAGATAGCGAAGCAATCAGTGCCAAAACCTGCGGGATTAAAGGAGTCTCGCCATCGTTTACGATTACATAATCAGCTTGTTTGCGCTTCTCCTCATCATCCATTTGACTATGAATACGCTTCACGATACTTTCACGCGAAGCTGCATCCCGACGAGTCGCCCGCTCGATACGAACATCTTCAGGAGCATAGACCATCACAACCGCATCCACTTCATCTCGGAAACCGGCTTCCAACAAAATGGCAGACTCAATACCTAACAGAGGTGCAAACAAAGCCTGCCTTTCTGCCCATCGGCGAAAATCATCCCGCACCCGCGGATGGACTATTGCATTCACTTGCGCCACACGCTCAGCGTGCCCAAACATAAACGAAGCCAATAATGCCTTATTCAACCCTAACCCGCTGCCGTAAAGTTCCTCACCCACCAAGGCTTTCAAACCAGCACGAATTTCCGCATCCGCCTGCATCAACCGTTTCGCTTCTTCATCCGAGCTATATACAGGTATATTCATCGTCTGCAACAAACGAGACACAACACTCTTGCCACTACCTATGCCGCCAGTTATACCTATTCTAATAGCTTTCATTGCCGGAAATCTGTTCTATCAAAAAATCAACCTGTTCAGGATTAAACCGCACGTGACTGACTCCTTCTGGACAACTCTTCAGTTTTACGGAATATTTATCAGCTCCCAAATGCAACAGTTCTTCGTAGGATACGTACAAGTGAAAATCATCTGCCGTTATTTGACGGAACTTGCTCAAACCCACTTGGAAAGTAATCTTAATCTTAGAAGGGAATACACGCAAGGCCTTATCTGCGGGAAAATTAATTCCCAGTAACGGCACTTCCACCGTTTTCTCTGTATAAATGTCCACAGGAAGCATCAAGTCAACCGCCGCAGGAACAAATTTCAATCCTTTATGAGCCGACAATGCCACCTGACGCCGTAACGTATCCGATATATTTTCCAATACAACGGGCTGCGTATATGCCTTGGTAATGGTATCGAGCACATCGGACGCGGCATATACCCACACTGAGTCGGGCGTAAACACCGTATCGGGCAAATAATATTGCATTCCTGCGCTCACCTTTCCTTGCAGAGCTACCGGCACCTTCTTTGATGCACCGGTAGAATAATAATATTCCAAGGTATCCGGTCTCATCGAAAGCAACGTGGTAGACGCATTAAGTTGAACGACTATTTTCCTCCGATATTCCGAAGAAGTGATGCGCACGTGATTATTTTCATTTCCCTGATACTCATCAAAATCGACTGTCAAGGGATAGAAACTTTTGCCTAACATATAATTAAGAAGCACTGTACCTTTATCCTTCACACGCACACGCACTTCCGGAGCAGGTTCTGAAATCAACACCACGTCATCGGGCACGTTCCGTAACTTCACCGGAATGGAAAACTCCGTTTCATAATCATTGTTTAAGGTTTGCAACAACCAAAATCCCGCCGCCACTACAAAGAAAAACAAAAAAACAAAGAATTCCCTGCTCTTTGCACTCAGCAGGAAATCCTTTGTCTTTCTATAAATCTTCAAATAAAGTAGTCTTATGTTCCTGTTTTCGAACATAAATTTTATCCTTATTTAGTAGCCTGACTGCTATTAGCGTCAGCAGCTGCGGCAAAAATAGAATTCTTATCAATGCGAATTTTTACGTTGGAAGCGATTTCAAGAATTACGTCACTATCGTTTATTTCTTTGATAACACCATGGATACCCCCAGCCGTAATCACCTTCTGATTGACTTGAAGCGATTTGCGGAAATTAGCGATTTCCTTTTGCTTCTTGTTTTGAGGACGAATCATAAAGAAATACATAATGGCAATCATGGCTACAATCATAATCAGAGTCAAGCTGCCATCGGGTCCTGCGGCCGGAGCCTGCAAAAGAAATACGTTCATTACATTCATACGAAACAAGTTTTATTTTTAGTATTAATATTTTCTACATATGTGGACAAAGGTATCAGTTTTTTGTTAACTTCCCGTCCTTTTTTAATTGATTAACTATTCCATCCAATGTACCGTTCACGAAACTGCCACTCTTGGGCGTGCTATACACCTTGGCTATGTCCACATACTCGTTCAGTGACACACTTACCGGTATATTGGGGAAACTCAAAATCTCGGCCAACGCACACTGCATTATTACAACATCCATAAAAGCGATGCGGTCCAAATCCCAGTTGCGTGTGCCTTCACTGATTAAATGACGGTAATAATCACTGTTCAAGATAGAGCGACGGAATAACCGGCGGGCAAACTCTTTGTCCTCCTCATCCTTAAACTCGGGTAATAAAGACTGGGCAGCCCCGTTCTTCTCATCAAAGCGCTTGATAGTCTTCAACACAAAGGTGTCGACAATCTCCTTGTCATCGTTCCAATACAAGCTTTGGTCTTCCAACAGCGCGTCCAAGTCCTCATTATTATAAATAAAGGTCTTGTAAAGTTTCCGCCACAATTCACGATCAGCCTCATACGAACGGTCGTCCGAAGCCATATAATCCTTATATATATCCGATGCTGTTATCTTCTCATACAACGACTTGACAAAGTCTTCGTCATTGGTCCACGAGCGCTTTTGGTTTGCCACAAAATCGCCCAACTGTTTATTCACCTCCAACTGGGCAATAAACTTGTTCTCCACAAACTTTGTATTAGGAAATAAGTCCTCCGTAGTAGGAGCCAGTTTTGCCTTACCCGCATCAATCCGCTTCTGCGCGTAATTCGTCAAAGCCACCATCAGCATCAACAGATAATTGTAGAGGTCGTATGCCTTCGAAAGACTAAAAAACAACTCTTTCTCCGCTGAGTCCAGATTTTTACTGCCGTTCTGATAATAAGCATATACTATCTGTATAATCTTAAGACGAATAAGAACCCTGTTAATCATATATAGACAAGTAAATTAGTTTTTAACGGGTGCAAAAGTAGGCATTTTTGGTGAATTAGCATAACTAAATCGAAAAAATTAATGCGAAAACCAATAATCGTGGCCTTTTTCTTTTGACAACTTAAAAAAAATCGTCAATTTTGAAGCCGAAAAATAAACCATTAAATAATTATGAGTGACATGGAAGAGTTGAAGAAAAAAAACAATGGAGAAAACAATGACAAGGAAATCGTATATTCCCAAGCCATTAAAGCCGGAAAGCGTATCTATTATTTAGATGTGAAGAAAAACCGGAAAGACGATATGTTTATCGCCATCACGGAAAGCAAGAAAATCGTCAGCGGAGAAGGAGACGACTCGCAAGTAAGTTTCGAGAAACATAAAATATTCCTTTATAAGGAGGATTTTGAGAAATTTATGAACGGGTTACAACAATCTATCAGCTACATCCGCCAGCATCAAGACGAAGAACATCCAGCTTCGAGCCACAGCGAAAGCTCCCAAACGGAAGACAGTGCAAAGGCTGAAAAAGAAGAAGGGGCGACGTCTTTAGGAGAAGAAATAAAGATAGATATTGATTTTTAAAGGGTTTAGGCTTGGTTATTCAGAAAAAAGCAGTACCTTTGCACCGCTTTTTTTGCAACATCAAGTGGATTATCCACATCGTGTGATGGTGAATTAAGCAAAACAACTACTTAATTTTAGAGTAACACAAAAAAGTTTTAGTATGAAATCAATTGAAATTAAAGGCACTGCAAGAACAATTGCAGAACGTTCTTCGGAACAAGCAAGAGCATTGAAAGCCATCCGCAAGGAAGGCGGTGTACCCTGCGAACTCTATGGCAACGGTGAAAACATCCACTTCACGGTAACCAACGAGGAGTTGCGCAACTTGGTTTACACACCTCATATTTATGTGGTAGACCTCATCATTGATGGCAAGAAATACAATGCCATTATGAAAGATATCCAGTTCCACCCTGTAAAGGACAACATCCTGCACGTAGACTTCTACCAAATTGACGAAACGAAGCCTATCGTAATGGAAGTTCCCGTACAGTTGGAAGGCTTGGCAGAAGGTGTGAAGGCCGGTGGTAAGCTGAGCTTGCAAATGCGTAAGCTGAAAGTGAAAGCCTTGTATAACCTCATCCCTGAAAGATTGGTTATCAATGTATCTCATTTAGGCTTGGGCAAGACCGTTAAGGTAGGTGAATTGAACTACGAAGGTTTGGAACTGATGAGTGCCAAGGAAGCTGTTGTATGCGCTGTTAAGTTAACACGTGCCGCAAGAGGTGCAGCTGCTGCCGCAAACAGCTAATTTTTATCCATAAGATAAAACGACAAAGCGGATTAACGCAACACATTAGAATGCGTTAATCCGCTTTCATTTTGTCTCCAAGGATATTTCCTCTTATCTATGCCAGGGACAGCATCCATAACGATAATCCCTACGAGCATCACGGCGCGCGTTTTTTCCCGGATTAGGAGCCCAACGACGATGATGGTCTATTGCCGGACGTTTTTCATCGAATACTCTCAATAGCTGCTTAGGAGTAAGCATCTTCTTAAAATCCTTGTAGTATTTCTCGCGAATGTCAAGCAACTGGCGTTGTTGGTCAAACCGTTTTTCGATTCGCTCTACAATCTCCTCATCTGTCAAAGGGGAGTTATCCTTGCGTTCAGGCCTTGCAACTTCTTCCCGATATTGGTCACGGCAATTCTTCATATCCGTCAGATATTGCTCATAGAGGGCTATGAAATCGGCCTCTGCTTTATCGTCCAACATCAATGTAGAAGCCATTCGTTCTGCTTGCCGCTGTATCAATTCTTCTTCCGTCCAACGAGGTCTGTCCGCTTTTTCACCTTTTTCCTTCTGTTGTGCCTGCACGCACAAACTACCTGCCATCAGCAAGGCACCTGCCAATAATGCTGTCAATCTTGTTTTCATACTTTTCTTTTTTTAGATTAAATGTTTCACAAAAAATGCAAGTACCCAGATAGGCAACAACCTGTTATCCGGAATTACAGAAGTACCTCCCTGAATGCCTACATTCAATTAGAGCCCCAAATAGGAAAAAAGTAAAATGGAGTAAGCGAATATTTTGTATAGATTAACAATATCGCTTAGAAATCGGTAATCAATCCACGAACATATAGAAGCCTTCATTCTCAAAAAGAGCGACTTTCTTTGGGTCAGTCCGAAAACACGGTTACGAGACAAGGATAAATAGCAAGTAAGCTGTCTTGGCAAAACAAGTAAGCTGAAATGGCAGAGTCAGCAAGCTGTCTTTGCGAAGTCAGCAAGGATACTTAGAAATCAAAGCCATAA
>CALUIQ010000148.1 GCA_944320735.1 uncultured Bacteroides sp.
TCGCGGTTGCTTACGTCGAACTGTAGAATCTCGCCCGTGCCGCCCGCGGCCTGCACTTGCGTCAAAGTCTCGCGGGCTTCGGCGTAGCGGCTGACACAGTTGATGAGGACGTAGTAGCCCATGCGGGCCAGTCGGATGCAGACGGCACGTCCTATGCCGCGGCTGCCTCCGGTTACTAATGCATACTTGATACTTTCGTTTGTCATAATATTTTCTATATGTATAGTTGCTTCATTTCATACTTATCCGTGGTCGGAAGCCTGCGTGCCTGCCTGCCCGACCCTTGCCACAGATGCTTCTGGCGGGGATAGGAGGGCACCGCTAATGACGTGCGCATCTCTTGGGTAGTGACGTGCGCATCTCTTGGGTAGTGACGTGCGCATCTCTTGAGTGATGACGTGCGCATCTCTTGACCGCTGACGTGCGCTTGTCTTTGGCGGGAGCTTCCGATGTCAGCATCGTTTACTTCAGCTTCTCCTCGCCGCCGACGTACCGCCACATCCACGGCTTGCCCAGTATCTCGGCGCAGGTGAAGAGGGCGGTCATCGTCACGCCACATACGCCGTGCAGCATCAGGTTCTGCCCCGTCAGCAGCAGGTTGGGTACGGGCGTGCGGACGGAGAGCAGGGTCGAGAGGGCGTCGCCAGCATCCTTGCGCAATCCGTAGGCCGTACCCTGTGGCGTGAGGGTGTAGTCGCGGTAGGTCAGCGGGGTGCTGATGTAACGTCGCTCGGTGATGTCGCGCAGTCCGGGCACGGCTTCTTCGGCCAGGGCGATGCACTCGTCCGCCTTCCGGTTCTTCCACGCCACGTAGTCTTCGCCCCGATGCCCCACGGACGTTTCCGCCCAACGGGCGCACTCTTCCCAGGCAATGGGGGTCAGTAAGTCCACTTGGCACACATATCGGCTGCCGTCCTCCGGCACGCGTGCGCTTATCATCAGTCCGCCCACGGGTTCGCCGGGACGGCAGATGTCCCACACGTTCGGTCGGCGATAGACGTAGCGGTTGTGGTTGAAGTAGGGCAGCGTCTCCGGCTTCAGCAGGAGCGACACGGTGAGCATCCCGAAGGTGTTCTCCAACCGAGCCATCCGGTGGCGGTAGGCGGTCTTCATCCGCTGGCTGTTCTTCACGAGGGCGCAGGTCTGTGCCGGATGGATGCTGCTGATGACGGTGGTCGCTTCGTAGGCTTCGCCGTCCGCACAGCGCACGAGGGCGATTTTGCCGTCCCGCTCCACCAGTTCCTCCACGGCGGTGCGGCACGTCACTTCCCCGCCTTGACGGCGGATGCCCTCTGCCAGGGTCTGCGCTATCTGCCCGCCTCCCGCCTTCAGCCGCCAGCTGCTCTCGATGTAGTTGCCGTTGCCGTGGCAGAAGGTGAAGAGCGGGAGCGTCTCCTTGCGGAGTTCCATCTTCAGCGACGCGCCGCTCAGCACGTCTATCAGCAACGGGTCGTGGAAGGTCTCGTTCAGATAAGCCCAGGCGTTGCGCTCGAAGAGGTCGAAGGGCGAAGCGGCTTCTCCCTGCGGGCGTAGTAGGCTGAACTGCTGGCCGACGGTGTCGCGCAGCAGGTCGGCGTAGCGGCAGATGCCTTCTTTCTCTTTGGGAAACTCCGCCGAGAGGTCGCGCACGAAGCAGTCGAACCCCTGCGACAGGTGGAAGTCCCGCCCGCCGATGCGGATGTGCTCGAAGTCGGTGTCCATCCGCTGCCAAGGCAGGCTGAGCAGGCCGAGCTGGCTGAACACGTGGTGCAACGACTGCCCTTCGCCCAGGCCGCCCACGTAGTGGAAGCCCGTGTCGTAGTCGTGCGTCCCACGGCGGTAACTCTGGATGCAGCCGCCTATCTGCGCGCCTTGTTCCAGCACCTTCACCCGCAGGCCGGCACGGCTCAGGATGTGTCCGCACACCAGGCCTCCCAGCCCGGCTCCTATGATGAGTACGTCGTATTTCATTGTTCTTTCTTATGTATGTCTACACGGTTGTATGTTCATTTATCGGGTTGCGCACTGCCTGATTTTTCAGCCGCAGATGACGCGGATGACGCAGATTTTATATTTTTTCTCTGCCTATGACAAGGATTTGGGCGAAGCCCCTTTAAGAATCCGTGTCATCCGTGTCATCTGTGGCTGAAAAATAGACACACACGGTTAAATTCCCATTTACAGTATAAACTATAATATGCGTTGTTACTTCTTAGTCAATCTATACAAGTACGGTTGCGCCACGTAGGACAGCAGCACGGCGGCCAGCAGGCCGACCAACGTCGTGAAGCCTACGGAGTGGATGGCCGGATGCGTGGCAAACAGCATCGCCCCCACGGTCACCACGAGGATGATGGCGCTGAAGAATATCGCCGTCTTGTGGTAGCGCAGCAAGTCGCCGCCCCCGCCCGTCAGTCCGCTCATGACGAAGATGCTGTAGTCCACGCCAATGCCGAACACGAAGGTCGATATGATGATGTTGATGAGGTTGAAGCTCATGTCGAACATCGCCATCATGCCCAGTACGGTCAGCCAACTCAGCACGATGGGCAGGAAGCCCAGCAGCGTACAGCGCACGTTGCCCCGGAAGCTGAGGAACAGCACGAGGAGGACGAACGCCATGGACACCCATTGCAGGATGTTGAAGTCGTCGTTGAGCTGCATCAGCGTGTCGGTGGTGTAGTAGTACGTGTCCAGCACCATCAGTCCCGGCACCGGGGCCACCGCGTCGCAGATGCGGTAATAGTCGCTCTGCTTGCTGCGGACGGTGTCGTTGGCGCAGCGCACGGAGGTGAAGCACAGGTACGTCCCGTCATACGACTGCTCCATCAGCGTGGACAAGTAGCCTTCGGGGATGATGCCCGCGCGGTAGAAAGCGTCGGGGCGGTAGTCGGCCTCGATGGCGTCGAAGAACAGCGAGAAAGCCTCCGGGCGCAGTCCGGCGGCGGGTGCCGTCTCCTCTATCAGCCGGCGTGCCCGTTCGGTGCGCTCTTCCGTCCAGTAGGCTTTCCAGGCGTCGATGCGTTGCTGTTGCACGGCTTCGGGCACGAACAGCTTGTCCGTAGGCGTGTAGCTCTTTACCAGGCCAAGGCGTTGCAGCGAGTCGAGCTTGGCGGACATCACCGAGAAGCGACCGATGGCTTCCTCCATGGTTTGGCCTGAAGAGGCGAAATACTTCTGCTTGTCGCCCGTGTAGGTCTTGGCGCGCAAGAGTTCCTCCGACCACGTGGTCAGCCGGGCCTTGTAGCCCAAGCCGTGCATATCCGCGTCGAAGCGGGTGCCGTGTCTTAGGAACGCCCCGATGCAAACCAGCACGATGATGGTCAGCCCGATGAGCACCGGTTTGTTGCGGTCGATGGGGTAGGACGTGAGGCGGTCGATGCCCCGGAAGGCATGTTCGTCCCGCTTGCCTTGGCGCAGGGCGAGGAGTTGCGGCAGGTAGACAAGGCTGAATGCCGTGGTGCCGACAATGGCCAGCGAGGCGAACAGTCCGAAGTCCTGCAACAGTTCCGTCCGCACGAAGATAAGCCCCATGAACGAGCCTACCGTCGTGAGGCAGCCCAGGCAAACGGGCTTCACTTGGTCGCGGAGCATCTGTTCCGGGTCGCCTACATATTTATAATGCGTCATGACGTGCAGCGCATAACTGAGCGCCACGCCCAGGATGACTCCGCCGATGCCCAACGCCAAGAGCGAGAACTGCCCCTTGACGAAGTACATCACCGCCAAGCCGAACAGTGCCCCGAACGCAACGGGAAGCAGCAGCAGCGGTATGGTGTCCCAGCGGCGGAAGCACACGGCGATGAACAGCAGCACCAGCACCAAGGCACCGGTGATGGTACCCGTCAGGTCCGACTTGATTTGCCGGGCGTTGTAGTAGCCGCTGGCGGGCGTGCCGTGGTAGCCTATCTGCACCTCCGGATGGGACGTGCCGAATTGGGCGATGAGTTCGTTCAGCGTGTCGAACAAGGCCGAACCCTGTCCCGTGTTGGTGGCGGAATACATCGGCGTAAGGAAGGCGAGGCACACCGTAGAGTCGGGTACGAAGATGTGTCCGTCCACTATCTTGTAGCCTCCCGCAGAGTCGCCTCCGCCGGTCATGGACTTCAGTTGGCTGCCCAAGAGGTTGCGCAGGCCGATGGGGTCGGTCTGTATCAGTTCGGGCAGCAGGGAGCCTACGGGACCCGTCAGGTCGCGGCGGTTGGTCTGCATTTGCCGTGTCAGGTGTTCGCGGGTCAGCAGGGAGTCCATACCTTGGTAGGCGGTGGTGTCCAAGTAGGCGGGGAAGTGTGTCAACAGGTAATCCGCCAAGTCGGGCAGCAGGTCTTCCGACAGACGGTAGAAGACGTCGCCCACCATTCGGTGCTCTTCGGGCAGGGCTTCGTTGCGGCGGTTCAGCGAGTCGATGAAGGCGTCACACGCCGCTGTCAGTTGCTCCGGGGTCGTACCTTCCTTGCCTGCGAAGAGCAGGAACGTCTTGTCCTTGATGCGCAGGTTGGCGAAGGCCAGCTTGGTGGAACCGTCCTCGTTCTTGGACGAAGGCATCAGCTTGTTGATGTCCTCCTCCAGATGGACTTGCGAGGCAAAATAACCGCATAGGGCGAACAACGCCACGAGCGACGTCCAGTAGCAGACGCGGTGTCGGCGGAAGAAACGAAATATCCGGATGCAAAGTGTGGTCATACGATGGTCATGTCTCCTTTAAATTCTACATAAGTCTGTTGCTCGTCGCTGATACGGGCGGTTACTGAGTATCCGGCTTCGGTGCGGCCGGTGATGTTTACCTGCACGTCCACCTCAGGACACGTGTCCGGTGTGGCGAGGGCGGTGAAGCGGCATTGCTTGATGGCACTGATGAACAGCTTGTGTTCCGTCAGCCGCTGGGCCACGTCCTTGATGAGCTGGAGGTTGCACGCGCCGGGGCATACGGGACGACCGGGAAAGTGTCCGCGGAAGATGTCGCAATCGGGCAGGAAGGCGATGTGCTCCATCATCGAGTCCGCCCAATTCGTATGCATGCTATACACTTTATAATAATAGTCTTCAAACTTCATGATGGGACGTTTGTCTTAGGTCATTGAAATCTTCATTTGCGTGGCGGCTATCACCTCCTCGCCTATGCGTGTCTCGGCGGAAAGCAAGGTGACGCCCGCTACCTCCATGCCGAAGTTGACGGTGGTGTGCAGCGTTTCGCCCACGCGGGGCAGGCGGTGGAGGCTGAACTTCTTCACCTCGCCGATGTAGCCCACGGGCGGTGTGGTGGCACCCGCTTCCACGGCCTTGTATCCGGCAAGGGCAGAAGCCGACTGGGCAATGTGTTCCACTACCCCGGCTTCCGCCAACAGTCCGTCCTCGTCCGTGAAGCAGTTGTCCGCGCGCACGGTCAGCGTGCCGACGGCGGTGTCGCCCTCCACGCTTTCCAGCCCGTCCACCAAGAGGATGGGCGGGCGTTGTGGAATCAGTTCGCGGATGTCTCTCATGCCTGTTGCAAGTGTGATTCGATGTAGTCGTACAAGTTGTCGAACGTCTGTATGGTCTTCAGTTCGGTTACGGGAATCTTGATCTTGTACGCCTGCTGGATGATGGCCACGAGGTCCACCAGGCTCAGGCTGTCCAATGAGAGTGTTTCCTTGATGTTCGCGTTGGGTGCAAAGTTGCTTGCGTCCACTTCAAATTCTTCTGCCAATAAGGCATTCACTTTTTCTACAATGTCATTTCGTGTCATAGTCTTCTTATTATTATTGGTTTTTTAGTATTGTTCTATAAATGGGAATTTAGTGCGCGCAAGCGCACTTTAATGAAGAAATAAGAATGATGAATGAAGAATTATAGTAATCAACTCCCCTCCTTCCGGAAGGAGGAGAGTTTTATTACCTTTCTTCACAAACTCTAATTCTTCATTCTTAATTCATCATTCTTCATTCATCATTCTTCATTTAATAGATAAATTATCATTTACTTACGCATTCTCCGGATGACCCTATCATAATTGGGAATAAAACACAGAGACACAAAGACACGGAGAAAATATGCTTGTAAGTCAATGAAATAAAATCTCTGTGTCTCTGTATCTCTGTGTTCTAAATCATTTTGGTACACCCTCTTCTTTCATTCTTTTCCTTTTTTCAAGGCTTCGAAGATAAGGCCTTCCAATTCTTCCGCCAGTTCGGGATTGTCTTGGATGACTTGTTTGGCGGCATCGCGTCCTTGTGCCAGCTTGGTGTCGTTGTAGCTGAACCAAGAGCCACTTTTCTTGATGATGCCCAAGTCCGTGCCCAGGTCGATGATTTCGCCTGCACGGGAGATACCTTCGCCAAACATAATGTCGAACTCGGCACGACGGAAAGGAGGCGCTACCTTGTTCTTGACCACTTTCACTTTTGTCTGCTTGCCTATCACGTCTTCTCCGTTCTTGATGGCTTGGCCCGGACGGATGTCCAAACGTACGGAAGCATAGAACTTCAAGGCATTACCGCCGGTGGTCGTCTCGGGATTGCCGAACATGACACCGATTTTCTCACGCAACTGGTTGATGAAGATACAGCAGGTGCGGGTCTTGCTGATGGTGGACGTGAGCTTGCGCAGGGCTTGCGACATCAAGCGTGCTTGTAGGCCCACTTTGTTGTCACCCATGTCACCTTCGATTTCGGCCTTGGGAGTCAAGGCTGCCACGGAGTCTATCACAATGATGTCGATGGCCGAAGAGCGGATCAGCTGGTCGGCTATCTCCAAAGCCTGTTCGCCGTTGTCGGGCTGAGAAATCAACAGGTTGTCAATGTCTACGCCCAACTTGGCGGCATAGAAACGGTCGAACGCATGTTCTGCGTCGATGAATGCCGCCGTACCTCCTTGTTTCTGCGCTTCGGCAATGGCGTGGATGGCCAATGTGGTCTTACCGGATGATTCCGGACCGTAAATCTCGATGATACGTCCGCGCGGATAACCTCCCACGCCCAACGCCACATTCAGGCCGATGGAGCCGGTAGGGATGACTTCCACTTGCTCAACGCTATCATCGCCCATCTTCATAATGGAGCCTTTGCCAAAGGTCTTTTCTATTTTGTCCATAGCCGCCTGCAAGGCTTTCAGTTTTTCGCTGTTCGGCATAACGGCTCCTTCGTTTTCAAAATTCAATTCGTCTTTCTTTGCCACGGTAGTATGTATTTAGTATTAAAGTATTTGCGCCGCATGGTCCTTGGTCTTTACCTCCTTCGGGCCGATGACACGCTCGATGACACCTTCTTCGTTGAGGATGAATGTCGTGCGGTTGGTGCCCATATAGGTACGTCCGCACCGAGTCTTCTCACCCCACACGCCGAACTCCTCCACCAGTTTCTTGTCCGTATCGGCAATCAGGGTGAAAGGCAGGTTGTTTTTCTCGATGAACTTCTGATGCGACTTTCCGCTATCCACGCTGACACCTATCACTTCATAACCGGCTTCGCGCAAGGCGTCGTAATTGTCACGCAGGTTGCAGGCCTCGGCCGTACAGCCCGGCGTGCTGTCTTTCGGATAAAAGTACAGCACTATCTTTTTCCCCTTATAGTCGCTCAAACGGATTTCTTCACCTTTCTCGTTGACGCCCAAATATTCGGGGGCTTTGTCTCCTATGTTCATAATACGTAATGTTTAAATGATAATTTATGTGCGCGGAGCGCACAATTGTCAATTGCGGCCTCCGGCCGCTAAATTCCCATTTATATAACTCTTAAAGTTCCAGGTCACCGTCGAACACTTCGTGCCAAGGCAGGCCTTGCTTGTTGAGTTGCTCCATAAACGGATCTGGATCGAACTCTTCCACGTTCCATACGCCCGGACGTTTCCAAAGACCTTTCAGGAACATCATGGCACCTATCATGGCCGGCACGCCAGTGGTGTAGCTTACGCCCTGCATTCCCGTCTCCTTGTAAGCCGCTTGGTGACTACAGTTGTTATATATATAATAGGTATGCTCCTTGCCATCTTTCAGTCCGCGGATGCGGCATCCGATGGATGTCTCGCCCTCGTAGTTCTCACCCAAGTCTTGTGGGTTGGGCAACACGGCCTTGAGGAATTGCAGGGGAACAATCTTCATGCCTTGATAGTCGATGGGGTCGATGCGAGTCATGCCGATATCTTGGATAACACGCAGATGAGTCAGGTATTCCTGTCCGAAAGTCATCCAGAAGCGGGCACGCTTGATGGTGGGGAAATTCTTCACCAGCGACTCCAATTCCTCGTGGTAGAGCAAGTACGAGTCACGTGGGCCGATGTTAGGATAAGTCAAATCCTTATGGATTTCCAACGGTTGGGTCGTTATCCACTGGCCATTTTCATAATAACGTCCGTTTTGCGTAATCTCGCGGATGTTGATTTCGGGATTGAAGTTAGTGGCGAAAGCCTTGTGATGGTTTCCAGCATTGCAATCCACAATGTCCAGGTATTGTATCTCGTCAAAATGATGCTTGGCGGCATACGCTGTATAGACTCCGCTCACACCCGGGTCGAACCCGCAGCCTAAGATGGCTGTCAGTCCAGCTTCTTCAAAGCGTTGCTTGTAGGCCCATTGCCAGCTGTACTCAAAATGAGCCACGTCCTTGGGCTCGTAATTGGCGGTGTCCAGGTAGTTTACGCCCGTCTTCAGGCAGGCCTCCATAATGGTAAGGTCCTGATAGGGAAGAGCTACGTTGATAACGATTTCCGGTTTGAAGTCGTTGAACAATGCCACCAGTTCGTCCACATTGTCGGCATCCACCTGTGCGGTACGGATGTTGGGATTGCCGATGGCTTTCACCACGGCGTCACACTTCGACTTCGTGCGGCTTGCAATCATAATTTCCGTGAATACGTCCGGATTTTGAGCCACTTTGTGTGCAACAACGGTTCCTACACCGCCTGCACCGATAATTAGAACTTTACCCATGTCTGTATCTTTAAGTTTAAGTTGAAATTTTGTTGGGCAAATATAGCGTTTAATTCTTAGGCGGGCAAACTTAAACGAGATTCTCTACAGTTTCAACACGATTTTCGTCTACATACCACAAATGACCTTGGATGTGGTTCGGGTCGTAGCCCATGCGTGTGAGCAGTCGCATATACTCTTGCACCTGTCGGTTGTACTTCGGATGAGGCTTGCCGAACTTGAAGTCTACGATGACTATTTCTCCGCCCCGCATCATAACGCGGTCGGGGCGGCGATTCTTGAGTTTCCCGTTTTCCATCCAAATGATGTCGCATTCGTTGAATAGTTGCCATGAACCATCGTACCATCTTTTCACTTGTGGCAAGGAAAAAGCGGTGCGGGTCAGTTTCCTGATTTCGTCTTCCGTCTCCCGGTCACCGATGATGCCGTCGAACACCAGACGGCTGATGGCTTCTTCAATGTCGGCTTCGGTGCGGATGCTGGAAAAGAGCGTGTGGAGCATACTGCCCCTATGGATGAACCGACGAGCCGATTCTTCTTCGCCCACACCGGCTATGAAGTCGGCGGAGGGATTGGATTGGCGAAACTCGATGTCGTGGCGTGTGTTTACCATCCGTACCTCTTGTTTGGCCTGTTTGCGGGTCAGTCGGTTGATGGATGGTTGGGAGGACTCTTTGGCGGTTTCTTCGGCTGATGCACAAGGGATGCCCCATTCGTAGAGCCCTTCTTCCGCATTCCATATACCGTCTCCGGCTTGCTCGACTTGTGACAGGGAGTTGGCGAGCAGTTCGGCTATGGTGCGACGTTGGTTCTTGCGGCTCCACACGATAAGGTTTTTGCCGGCACGAGTGAAGGCTACATACAGCAGGTTGAGGCTGTCTACCCATAGTTGCAGTCGTTCGTTCAGGTAGTCGTTGCGGTAGATGGAAGTGGCCATTGACGTAGAATAGTTGATTGGCACCAATTCTAACGTGTCGTAAGGGGCTACCTCGGGAACACACCATACCAATTGATTGTTTGTCTCGTTCTCCAGCTTCCAATCGCAGAAGGGGATGAGCACCGTGTGAAATTCCAATCCCTTGGACTTGTGGATGGAGAAGATGCGTATACCTTCTATTTCACCGCTCGGGATGGTCTTGGCACATAGCTTTTCGTCCCAATAGCGGAGGAAACTTTCGGGTTCGGAGGAGTTGGATTGCAAGTATTCGGTCACGGCATCGAAGAAGGTGAACAGATAGGCTTCTTGCTTCTCCAACGCGGTCAGGCTGAAAAGCTCCACCAATTCCTCCAACAGCTCGTATAGGGGCATCAGCTTCAGTTCTTCCCGTCGTTGTACGAATGAGGATGGCAAATTGTCCTCCGCCTTCCGGGAAAGCAGTTCATCGGGAGTGCCGGCAAATCCTTTGATTTTGGTTTGGTACGCAGTTGTCAGCGAAGCCAATGATACATTGTCGTCCGGACGGGTCAGGCAACGCAAGGCGTCTATCAGTATGTTGACACTTTGCGATGCATCCAGCCGGAAAGCCTCGTCGGACACGATGGGCACGTTCAGCACTTTGTCGAAATAGTCGGCAATGGGCGGGATATTCTTGTTCTTGCGCACCAGGATGGCTATGTCGTTCAACCGTACACCGTGCGACAAGAGTTCTTCCACTTCCTTGCCTAATGCCTCCAAAGTCTTGTCCGGATAGCTCTGTTCGTCGTCAGGCTCCAGGAACTCCACCTTTACGTAACCTTTGGTTTCCGCTTTGGGCGATTCTTGCTCCACATCGGCATAAGCGTGTTGGAGGGGGAGGCAGTCTATGCCCAATTCTTGTTTGTGGATATCGTTGAGCCAACTGACAGCGGCGCGGAATATGTGGTTGTTGAATTCAATGATGCGGGTTTCGCTGCGTCGGTTAGTCTTTAGTGTTTCTACGCGGATGCGGAAAGGCAGCCCGTTGGGAGCTTCGTTGCCCAGTGAGTTCAGGATTCTCCAGTCGCCGTTGCGCCAGCGGTAGATGGACTGCTTGACATCGCCCACTATCAGACTGTCCTCGCCTTGTGACAGACCTTCCAACAAGAGCAGGCGGAAGTTGTCCCACTGCATGCGGCTGGTGTCTTGAAACTCGTCTATCATCACGTTCTTCAGGTTCGTCCCGATTTTTTCGAATACGAAGGACGAATCTCCTTCGTGCACCAATTTGTGCAGCAGGGTGTTGGTGTCCGAAAGCAGGAAGCGGTTTTTCTCTTGGTTCAGTGTCCGCATTTCCTCGTCGATGTGGTTCAGCAGTTGCAGTTTGTTCAGGTGTTGGCGAGTCAGCCGGCACGTGTTGATTTGGCGGCATTGCTCCGGACGTGTTTGCTCGGCTTCTGCCAACAAAGCCATCAGGCTTTTTTCCGCCAGTGCCTTGATGTTTTGTCGGAAGGGCGATGTCTTCGAAGTCCAATTGTCCGAGCTGTCCATGCAGTTTCGCAACGTGGCGTTCACCACGTCTTTGTCGCTCAGTTCACCCCGGCTTAGTTTGCGGAAATAGCTGCTGATGCCTTTCAGGCCATTCTTCAAGTCTTCCGGTTTCAAGCCGTGCGCGTCCAGCTCCTTTTCAAACCGTTCGTTGAAAGTCTTCATCCGCTCCAACGCTTCTGTTTCCAAGTCTTTCAACTTACTTTTGTATATTTTTAAGACGCTTGGGTCGCGCAGGCTTTGGCGCAAGCCTTCGCCCCGTTCGATATAGTTTTCGTCTAAGATGTTTCTGCCGAAACTCTTGATTTCGTCCGACACGTTCCAACGCTTGTCATCGGCTATGCGTTCGTTGATGTAATCCAGCAACCAAGCGAGCACCGGTGAGTTGGGCGTCAGCTTTTCTATCAGGCTGTCTACCGCTTCGTCCAGCACGTCCGTGCTGTCTAATTCGATGTTCAGATTGGGGTTTAGCTCCAGCTCCCTCGCCAAGTTTCGCATGACCGATTGAAAGAAAGAGTCGATTGTCTCTACCCGGAAGCGGCTGTAGTCGTGCAGCATATATTGCAAAGCCATACCCGCACGGCTTCTCAGCTCTTCGGCAGATACGTTTCCTCGCAAATCCTCTATGATGCGGTTGCGGTAGGGGGTTGAGTCAGGATCGCCTATCCAGATGCCATACAATTGTTGCAGGATGCGCTCCTTCATCTCCGTGGTTGCCTTGTTGGTGAAGGTGACAGCCAAGATTTGCCGATAAGCCCTTGGGTTTCTAATCAAGTGCTTGATGTATTCTACGGCAAGGGTAAAGGTCTTTCCCGAACCGGCTGAGGCTTTATATACTAATAGTTCCATATTGAATGATAATTTATCTATTAAATGAAGAATGATGAATTAAGAATGAAGAATTAGAGTTTGTGAAGAAAGGTAATAAAGCTCTCCTCCTTCCGGAAGGAGGGGAGTTGATTACTGTAATTCTTCATTCTTAATTCTTCATTCATCATTCATCATTCTTAATTCTTCATTCAAGCGCGCTTGCGCGCGCATAAATTCCCATTTAATTTCCGGCCATAAATTTATTGATAAATAAATCGGTTTTTTGTATCTTTGCGCCGTTTTTTTGGATACGTTTGTTTTTGTTAGTTTTTAAGGAAAATGAATGCTCGTGTGAAAGGGTTTGCTTACGGTGCGACGGCAGCCGCCAGCTATGGTTTGAATCCTTTGTTTGCCTTGCCTCTCTATGCGGCGGGCATGAATACGGATTCGGTATTGTTTTATCGTTACTTTTTCGCCTTGGTGATGATGGGTGTTATGATGAAGATCAAAGGTGAGTCTTTCGCTTTGCGCAAGGCCGATGTCTTGCCTTTGGCGGTGATGGGGCTGTTGTTCTCTTCCTCTTCACTTTTCCTGTTCGAGAGCTATAACTATATGGATGCCGGCATCGCTTCCACGTTGTTGTTTGTCTATCCGGTGTTGGTGGCCGTTATTATGGCCGTGTTTTTCCACGAAAAGGTGTCGGTAGTGACGGGCTTGTCCATAGGTTTGGCCTTGTGGGGCATCTCCATGCTCTATCAGGGAGGGGATGGCACTACGTTGAACCTGACGGGCGTCCTGTTCGTGTTCCTTTCTTCGCTGACTTACGCCATCTACATTGTGGGGGTCAACCGCTCTTCGTTGCGCGAGCTTTCTACCGCAAAGCTGACCTTTTATGCCTTGCTGTTCGGCATCCTGATTTATGTGGTTCGGTTGGATTTTTGCACCGAACTTCAAGCCATCCCCGCGCCTATTTATTACATCAACGCCGTGTCGTTGGCATTGTTTCCCACCATTGTGTCTTTGATAACCATGACGCAGGCCATCCACTACATTGGCTCTACGCCCACGGCCATCTTGGGGGCATTAGAACCGGTGACCGCCTTGTTCATAGGAGTCATCGTGTTTGGCGAGCAATTCACTCCGCGCATCGCGTTGGGCGTGTTCATGATTTTGGTGGCGGTCACTTTGATTGTGGCTGCCCGTCCTTTGTTGCAGACGGCTCGCAGATACGTGCAGGTCGTTTATCGGCATCGGGGATTCCGTTAATTTCCTCTTTAAGAATTTCCGCCAAGGTGTGCCTTAGGTTCGCTTCGGCCACCTCTTTTCGCATGGCTTGTTGCAAGGGTATGTCGGGCGGGGTAATGGCACGGAGCCGGTGAAAGCCTGCGCTTAGCAAATCTTCCCGGTTTTCTATTTGTCCGGCTATCAGCAGGGTGGGGATGCCCGCTTGTCGGGTTGCCCTAAGCACCCCGGCTGGCACTTTGCCCATCAGTGTCTGTCGGTCGGCCTTGCCTTCGCCGGTGATGACCCAGTCGGCATCCTTTATCAACTCCGCGAAGTGATTGGCTTCCAACAGCAGGTCAATGCCCGGCCTGAGTTCGGCTTGCAGGAAAGCCGCCAAGGCTCCTCCCAATCCGCCCGCCGCGCCGGCACCGGGCAAGGAGGCGATGTCCCGTCCCGTGGCTTTCGCTATGACCTTTGCCCAATTTCTTAGCCCTTTGTCCAAGAGGCCCACTTTATCCGAGTCGGCTCCCTTTTGCGGGGCAAAGACGCAAGCGGCTCCTTGCGGGCCGTAGAAAGGATTGCGCACGTCGCAGGCGGCGGTGCATCGCACGTCTTTCAAGGCGGGAAGCACGAATCGGTCGTCTATCCGACAAACCTTGTCCAAGTCTTCGCCACAACCTTCCAGCGCCTTTCCTTCGTGATCGAGAAGCTGATAGCCCAACGCCCTTAACATTCCCATCCCTCCATCGTTGGTGGCACTTCCGCCCAGCCCGATGACCAGGTGGCGGCATCCTTGCCCGATGGCGTGACACATCAGTTGCCCCGTGCCGTAGGTCGATGTCAGCATCGGATTTCGTTTTTCCGGAGGCACCAAAGTCAGTCCGCTGGCCGAAGCCATTTCGATGTACGCCGTCCGTTCGTCGGGCGAGAGCAGGTAACGTGCGTCCACTTCCTCCTCCAGCGGGCCTTTCACGCGCATACGCACCTCTTTCCCTCCCAAGCCTCGGAGCGCGTCCAACATACCTTCGCCCCCGTCGGCTATCGGCACGCAAATGATGGAGCAATGTGGACACACGCTGCGGATGCCTTCCGCACAGGCCGCTTCGGCTTCGGCAGAGGTGAGGCATCCCTTGAAGGAATCGATGGCAAGTACAATCTTTTTCATGGTTGCAAAGTTATATAAAAATCCGTATCTTTGTCCCCTATGAACGGAGATACATATAAAACCATCACTGCACCCGCCGAGGGTGTTTACACCGAGAAGCGCAGCAAATTCATCGCCATCGCCTTGCCCGTGCGGACGGTGGACGAAGTGAAAGCGCACTTGGAAACGTATCAGAAGAAATATTACGATGCGCGCCATGTGTGCTATGCCTATATGCTGGGCCCTGAACGCAAGGACTTTCGCGCGAACGACAATGGAGAGCCTTCCGGCACGGCGGGACGCCCCATATTGGGACAAATCAACTCCCACGAGCTGACGGACATATTGATTATCGTGGTGCGTTACTTCGGAGGCATCAAGCTGGGCACCAGCGGATTGATAGTGGCCTACAAAGCCGCGGCGGCCGAAGCCCTTGCATCCGCGCAGATAGAGGAGCGAACGGTGGACGCCGAGGTAAGTTTTTGGTTTGAATATCCATTCATGAACGACGTGATGCGCATTGTCAAGGAAGAAGGGCCGGAGATTGTGGCGCAAGGCTATGACACGGATTGCAACATGAAGCTCCGCATACGTTCCTCCCTGATGCCGAAACTCCGAGCCCGGCTGGAGAAAGTGGAGACGTTGCGCTTTGAGGACGAAAATTAGGTTTTATCTCATATAGATGACATATAGACTATGTTTACAGCTACGAAAAGAGAATTGGGCGAAGTATATGCTTTCTTCCGCCTGTTGGCCGATGGAGAAGTGTGCATGGGGACACCCGACGTCCAGAAAGACGAGAACAACCGTTGGCGGATAGCCCTTGTGCAACGTGAGGAGCATGACGGCACCCGGCGTTATTATATAGAGGAGGAAGACATCCGGATGGTGTCGGGCGAGACGAATAGAGACGGAGTGTTTGTTCCCAAGACAGAAAGGGAGCCTGAACGCTTTCCCCGCGCCGATTTTGACGAAGCCGCCCGCATGGTGTTGGAGTTGCTTCAAGGAACGTCGGGCGAGGAAGTGGAAGTGAGCGATGCGCTGGAAGGATTCCTCGATGCCGTGCGCATTTACGATTTGGAGGCAAAGTCTGATGACCGGACGGACTTTAAAGTGGCCTTTTGGGATGTGGAAGCTCCGCTTTCGGGCTTCTTTGTGCGGTGTCGCCTCAGCCCGATGAATCCCTTGTTGGACGGAGGACGTACGGCCAACCTCAAATTGGAACAGACGGGGGTGAAGTTCGCCGTGCCCACGGTGAACAAGATTAACGCCTTGCCTGAGTCGCCCACCGAAGTGGCCGAGCGCATGCGGATGATAGAGCGCTTGGGCGGCGTGCTGAAGTATAGTGACGTGGCCGACCGTGTATTCCGTTGCAACCTCCTGATGATAGACCTGCATTTTCCTCGTATGCTGGCCGAGATGGTGCGCCTTATGCATCTGGAAGGCATCACCCGCGTGCCCGAGCTGACGGAGCGCATCAAGGAAATCAATCCCCTGAAGATAAAGGACGAGCTGATACAGAAACATCGGTTTTACGAATATAAGATGAAGCAATTCCTTCTGGCCTTGGCCTTGGGTATGCGTCCCGCCAAGATATTCAACGGCACGGATTCGGCCGTAGAGGGCCTGTTCTTGGTGGACGGACAAGGGGAAGTGTTGTGTTACCACCAGTCACGCCGCCAAGTGCTTGCCGACTTCCTTTACCGGAATTCACGCTTTGAAAAAGGTCCGCTGGAAAAAGACAAATACGGATTCTTGGAGCGGGAGAATGGCACGTGGTATTTCAAACTCAATGCGAAGATAGGGTTGGTGAAGCGATGAAAGACATGGCTTTTCCCGTGGGGAAATATTCTACATTTTGTAGATGATTCTACATAGGGTGGAAAAAGTCAAGAAGGAAAATGGTTGTTTAATAGGCACTGAAAATTAGCAAGTTGTCTCGATATTCTTGTCACAATCTGAAAAAGGTATTATTTTTGCACCATAAAAGAATGGGCTTTTAGTATTTAATTGACTAAACAAACATACATGAGACTATTTTTTACGAAGAAAGAATTAAGAGTGAGAAAGAAACGTCTGGTGGCTATGCTGGTGTGCATGGCCGTGGTGCTGGCGTTGTACATCGTATTGTCATGGGAAAAGGAAGTGGTGCCGGTGCCTCCGGTTGTGGCCATACAGCCCGTGGAGCAAGAAGATGTGGAAATCTATGGTGACTATGTGGGGCGTATCCGTGCCCAGCAATTTGTAGAGGTGCGTGCCCGTGTGGAAGGTTTCCTTGAGAGTATGGCTTTCGAGGAAGGTACGTATGTGAAAAAAAATCAAGTGTTGTTTGTCATTGACCAAAAGCAATATCGAGCCAAGGCGGACAAAGCACGTGCGCAGTTGCGTAAAGACTCGGCACAAGTGCGCAAAACCAAGCGCGATTTGGACCGCATTCGCCCTTTGTTTGAGCAAAATGCCGCCAGCCAGTTGGATTTGGACAATGCCATTGCCGCTTACGAAACGGCTGTTGCCAGTATGGGTATGAGTCAGGCGGACTTGGATCAAGCGGAACAGGAATTAGGCTATACGTGGGTGCGCTCGCCCATATCGGGACATATCAGTGAACGCCATGTCGATTTGGGCACATTGGTTGGCACTGGTGGCCAGTCATTGTTGGCTACTATAGTCAAGAGCGACACCGTGTTGGTGGATTTCAGTATGACGGCGTTGGATTATCTGAAGAGCAGGGAGCGTAACGTATTCTTGGGCCAGCGTGACTCTACCCGTTCATGGCAACCTACGGTGACAGTGACATTGGCGGATGATAGCGAATATCCCTACAAGGGCTTGGTCGATTTTGCCGACCCGCAAGTGAATCCTAAGACAGGAACATTCTCTGTACGCGCTGAGATGCCCAATCCGGACCGTGTTCTACTTCCGGGGCAATTTACCAAAGTGCGTGCCTTATTGGACGTGCGCGAACGGGCTACGGTGGTGCCGCAAAAAGCTTTGATTATCGAAAAGGGCGGGGCTTATGTTTTTGTGATGCGTCGAGACTCTACGGTGGAGCGCCGCTTTATCGAGCTTGGCCCTGAATTTGGCAATAATGTGGTGGTAGAGCGAGGCATAATCCCGGGCGAGAATATCGTGACGGAAGGATATCATAAGTTGACTCCGGGCATAAAGGTTCGTGTAGGCCGTCCCGATGAAATCAAGAATGAAGAAAAGAAAGCAGAGTAACCTCCCTAATAGAATATAGCATCGCATGAAAGTAAGCTTTTTCATCGACCGTCCGGTATTTTCGGCTGTCATATCTATACTCATAGTCATCGTAGGCCTCATTGGACTGACGATGCTCCCTATTGACCAATATCCGCAAATCACGCCTCCGGTGGTTAAAATCAGCGCATCCTATCCGGGAGCCAGTGCACTTACAGTCTCCCAGGCTGTGGCCACTCCCATTGAACAAGAGTTGAACGGTACGCCGGGGATGCTCTATATGGAGTCTAACAGTTCCAACTCAGGAGGCTTTTCCGCTACAATAACTTTCGATATCTCTTCCGATCCCGATTTGGCAGCCGTCGAGATTCAAAACCGAGTGAAGTTGGCCGAATCGCGATTGCCTGCCGAGGTGGTGCAAAATGGTATCGAAATAGAAAAGCAGGCCGCCAGTCAGTTGATGACCATTTGCCTCACCTCGTCCGACCCGAAGTTCGACGAAATTTATTTGAGTAACTTTGCAACGTTGAACGTGCTCGACCTCTTGCGACGTATACCGGGTGTAGGGCGTGTGTCCAATATCGGCAGCCGTTATTATGCCATGCAGATATGGGTGGATCCTGCCCGATTGGCTAATTATGATTTGACTGTACAGGACTTGCAAAATGCGTTGAAGGATCAAAACCGTGAGTCGGCAGCCGGAGTGTTGGGACAGCAACCTGTAACAGGGCTGGATTTTACCATTCCTATCACGGCGCAGGGACGTCTGTCCAGTGCCGCCCAGTTTGAAGAAATTGTGCTTCGTGCCAATGCGGACGGCTCTATGATTCGTATGCGCGACGTGGCTCGTGTGTCGCTTGAGGCTCAATCCTATAATACGGAGAGTGGCATCAATGGCGGCAACGCTGCTGTGTTGGGTGTTTATATGCTGCCGGGAGCCAACGCTATGGAGGTGGCCGAGAATGTAAAGAACGCCATGGCCGAGATAAGCCGCACTTTTCCGGATGGTATGCAATACGAGATTCCTTTTGACTTGACCACTTACATCAACGAGTCCATCCATGAGGTGTATAAGACTTTGTACGAAGCTTTGATATTGGTGATTGTGGTGGTTTTCCTTTTCCTGCAAAATTGGCGGGCTACGATTATTCCTTTGGTGGCTGTGCCCATTTCGCTGATAGGCACCTTTGGTTTTATGCTGATATTCGGCTTCTCGCTCAATATGCTGACGTTGTTGGGTTTGGTGCTTGCCATTGGTTTGGTGGTGGACGATGCCATCGTGGTGGTTGAGAATGTGGAGCGTATTATGGAAGAAGAACATCTGAGTCCTTACGAGGCCACCAAGAAAGCCATGAATGGATTGACTTCCGCCTTGATAGCTACCTCATTGGTGCTTTGTGCCGTATTTGTGCCGGTGAGTTTCCTTTCCGGCATCTCCGGTCAGTTGTATCGTCAGTTTAGTGTGACGATAGCCGTATCCGTGTTGTTGTCTACGGTTGTAGCTTTAACGTTGAGTCCGGTGATGTGCTCGCTCATCTTAAAGCCCAAGAATCCCGACAAACCGACGAACCGTTTCTTCCGCACCATCAACCGCTGGTTGGACTTTGGCAATGGGAAATATTTGGCAGGCATTGGTCACGTCATTAAGAATCCCCGCCGGGTAGGAGCCGGTTTCTGCATGGTGTTGATATTGATATTTGTTCTCTATCGAATCATTCCTACCAGTTTCCTTCCCACGGAAGACCAAGGCTATTTTACCGTCGAATTGGAAATGCCCGAAGGAACGACGTTGGAGCGTACACGGGCCGTGACTAATCGGGCTATTGCTTTCCTGATGGAAAATCCTTCAGTGGAATATGTGCAAAGCGTAGCGGGAACCAGTCCGCGTGTGGGCACCAATCAGGCGCGCGCCCAGCTGACCGTTATTTTGAAAGAATGGAAAGAGCGTGATGATACTACTATTGAAGATATTATGGCCGGTGTTAGTCGGGAGCTGACCGATTATCCCGAATGTAAATTCTACCTTTCCACGCCGCCGGTTATCCCTGGCTTAGGAACATCGGGCGGATTCGAAATGCAGCTCGAGGCACGTGGTGACGCTACGTACGATAACTTAGTGCAGGCAGCAGATACGTTGATGTATTATGCCGCACAGCGCAAAGAATTGAGTGGCCTTTCATCCTCGCTTCAAGCTGAAATACCTCAACTCTATTTTGACGTAGACCGCGACAAAGTGAAGATGTTAGGAGTGCCTATGGCCGATGTGTTCAACACGATGAAAGCCTTTACGGGGTCGGTGTACGTGAACGATTTCAATATGTTCAACCGCATCTATCGTGTCTATGTGCAAGCGGAGGCTCCTTATCGCGAGCATAGAGATAACATCGGGCTTTACTTCGTGCGGAGCAGTGATGGGGACATGATACCGCTTACCGCATTAGGCAATACGGAATACACCACAGGTCCCGGTAGCATTAAGCGTTTTAATATGTTCAATACGGCTATTATCCGGGGAACTTCCGCACAAGGTTACAGTTCCGGACAAGCCATGGAGGCATTGGAGGAAGTGGTGCGTCAGCATCTGCCGGACAATATAGGCATCGAGTGGAGTGGCCTTTCCTATCAGGAGAAGCAGGCCGGCGGACAGACGGGCATCATCTTGGGTTTGGTGTTTATTTTTGTATTCCTCTTCTTGGCAGCATTATACGAGAGTTGGAGTATTCCGGTCGCCGTTTTGCTTTCGCTTCCTATAGCTGCGTTAGGCGCTTACATAGGCATTATGGTATGTGGGTTGGAGAATGACACATATTTCCAAATTGGTTTGGTGATGTTGATGGGCTTGGCCGCCAAGAATGCCATTCTTATTGTCGAGTTTGCCAAGGATGAAGCTGATGCGGGAGTGAATGTATTGAAGGCGGCTCTTCATGCGGCACGGTTACGCTTCCGTCCCATTCTGATGACTTCGCTTGCCTTTATTTTAGGTATCTTACCTATGGTTATCGCCACCGGTCCCGGTTCTGCCAGCCGACAAGCGATTGGCACGGGCGTGTTCTTTGGTATGATAGCTGCCGTCACGGTAGGCATCCTGCTCATTCCTTTCTTCTTTGTGGCCATTTACAAAGCGAAGAATACCATGCACGGAGCTATCCCGGCAAAAGCTAAACGAGGAGTGGCCAAATTGGCACGCACCATTACCCATCATCATACGAATGATAACGATAAACAATGATAACTGATATGAGAAAATACACCATATTATATATATTGTCTTTATGCGCCGTCCTCATCACGTTGGGTGGGTGCAAGTTGGGCAAGCATTACGTTCGCCCGGATATGGATTTGCCTCGTAGCTTGAGTGGGCAACCCGATACCTTGGGCACCGATACGCTTTCCATTGCGGATTTGCCTTGGGAGCAGTTATATACCGATACGTTGTTGCATGACCTTATACGCCGTACGTTGGAATACAATAAGGATCTCCTGATGGCTACAGCCCGGGTGAAGGAATTGGCCGCATTAAAGCGTATTGACGTGGCTAACTTTTTTCCCGAAGTCGGTCTTCGGGCCTATGCGGAGAAAGAAGAGGATAATTACGGCGGAAACAATGCTTCCTCTGATAATCAGTTTGACCTGAAAGCTACGGTCTCTTGGGAGCTCGACCTTTGGGGTAAGTTGCGTTGGGCGCGTGACGAGAGTTTGGCCGATTTTCGCGCTTCTATGGAAAATCAGCGTGCCTTGCAGATGAGTCTGATAGCCGATGTAGCTCAAGCTTATTTTGAATTGGTGGCGTTGGACAACGAGCTGAAAATTGTCCGTCAAACCGTAGATGCCCGTCGGGAGAGCCTACATCTGGCTCGTATTCGTTATGAGGGTGGATTGACTTCAGAGACAGCTTTTCGTCAGGCGCAAGTGGAGTTGGCGCGAACGGAGACCTTGGTGCCCGACCTTGAGCGTCAGATTACTTTGAAAGAGAATGACCTTGCCTTGCTTGTCGGTGAATATCCCCATAGTATGAAGCGTACCATCTTGCCTGAAGACGTGCGCTTGCCTGAGACATTGCCTGTAGGCTTGCCAAGCACTCTGTTGGAGCGTCGTCCCGATGTCCGTCAGGCCGAGCAACAGCTTATTGCGGCCAATGCGGCTGTCGGCATAGCTTATACCAGCCTTTTCCCAACCATTTCCCTTACGTCTCAGTTGGGTGCCGAGAGTGAAGAATTGTCTGACTTGTTAAAGTCGCCCTACCACCTGGTTGCCGGAAGTCTTTTACAGCCCATTGTCGGCATCGCGAAGAATCGTGCTCGTCTGAAGGCGCAGAAAGCAGCCCGCGAGCGTGCTCTTTACGCCTACGAGAAAGCGGTTTTGTCCGCTTTTAAGGATGCTTACGATGCGATAGCGGCTTTCAATAAAATGCAGGAAATATATGACTCCCGCCTTTTGTTGGAGAAATCCTCCCGCTCGGCATTGGAGTTGGCTCAGTTGCAATACGTCAATGGAGTTATTGGGTATATGGATTTGCTCGATGCGCAACGTAGTTACCTTGATGCGCAGATTGGTTTGAGCAATGCCGTACGTGACAAGCAGATTACCATCGTGCACTTATACAAGGCTTTAGGCGGAGGCTGGGAATAACGGCATATCAACGCATTTTTTTCCTTTCCAGAGAGGATTATCCTATTTTGAAAAGAGGATAATCCTCTTTGTCATATAGGATAATCCTCTTTTGAATATCAGATGAACCTCTCAAATTATAAAACATTTCTACATCTTTTCGATGGCTGCAGGAGTCAACCGCAAGACGCCCCGTTCGTTCAGTCGCTTTAGCAAGTGGCTAAAGAATGAGGGCGTTTCGGTGTCAGTCATACAGGTATATGCGTTAAGTTGCTGCAAAAGTAGAAAAATATCTTATAGTCGTTTGCATTTTTTCAGAGAAAAAGCGAACTTTGTCCCGCCTTTTTTAAGAAGCAGATTATAACACCTTTAAATAAAGATTGAAATATGACAAAAAGTGCATTGCAAATCGCACGGGCTGCCTATCAGCCCAAACTCCCCCAAGCGCTGAAAGGCCACGTAAAGGCCGTGGAAGGCGCAGCTACCCAGTCGGTGGCCAATCAAGAGGAAATCAAAGAATTGTTCCCCAACACGTACGGAATGCCGGTTATCAAGTTCGAAGCTACAGACGAACCAATGGAATTCCCCACAATGAACGTGGGTGTCATCCTTTCCGGTGGCCAGGCTCCCGGTGGACACAACGTCATTTCCGGTCTCTTCGACGGCATCAAGAAGTTGAATCCCGCCAACCGTCTGTATGGTTTCATCTTGGGTCCCGGCGGATTGGTTGACCACAAGTATATGGAACTGACGGCTGACATCATCGATGAGTATCGCAACACGGGTGGTTTCGACATCATCGGTTCAGGCCGTACGAAGTTGGAGAAAGTGGATCAGTTTGAGAAGGGATACGAAATCCTGAAGGAACTGGGCATTAAGGCGTTGGTTATCATTGGCGGTGACGACTCCAATACCAATGCTTGTGTGTTGGCCGAATACTATGCCGCCAAGCAGTACGGCGTGCAGGTGATTGGTTGCCCCAAAACTATTGACGGTGATTTGAAGAACGAGATGATTGAGACTTCTTTCGGTTTCGATACAGCTTGCAAGACCTACTCGGAGGTTATCGGTAATATCCAACGCGATTGTAATTCTGCCCGCAAGTATTGGCACTTCATCAAGCTGATGGGACGTTCGGCTTCTCACATCGCTTTGGAGTGTGCTTTGCAGGTGCAGCCTAATATCTGTCTCATTTCGGAAGAAATAGAAGCCAAGAATATGTCATTGGATGACGTCGTGACTTACATTGCTCAGATTGTGGCCGACCGTGCCGCCCAAGGCAATAACTTCGGTACGGTGCTTATCCCCGAAGGCTTGATTGAGTTTATCCCCGCTATGAAGCGACTGATTGCTGAATTGAATGATTTCTTGGCCGCCAACGCCGTAGAATTCTCTCAAGTGAAGCGTTCGGCACAGCGTGACTACATCATCCGCAAGCTCTCTCCGGAGAACTCTGCCGTTTATGCCAGCCTGCCCGAAGGCGTTGCTCGCCAGTTGACGTTGGATCGCGACCCGCACGGCAATGTACAAGTATCGCTTATCGAGACAGAGAAACTGCTTTCAGAGATGGTGGCAACCAAGTTGGCTCAGTGGAAAGAAGAAGGCAAGTATGCAGGCAAGTTTGCCGCACAGCACCATTTCTTCGGCTACGAAGGCCGTTGCGCCGCTCCGTCTAACTTCGATGCAGATTATTGCTACTCATTGGGTTACACGGCCGCTGCTTTGATTGGCAATGGCAAGACAGGCTATATGTCGTCCGTACGCAACACGACCGCGCCTGCCGCTGAATGGATTGCTGGCGGTGTGCCCATCACGATGATGATGAATATGGAGCGTCGTCACGGCGAGATGAAGCCGGTTATCCAGAAAGCGTTGGTGAAACTGGATGGCGCGCCTTTCAAGGCATTTGTCGCTCAGCGTGACCGTTGGGCAAAGGAAACGGACTATGTTTATCCCGGTCCTATCCAGTACTTTGGTCCTACGGAAGTTTGCGACCAACCTACCAAGACTCTGCAGTTGGAGCAGGCAAAGTAAAATATTTGAATTTTGTTTTTGATGGATCAGCGGGAAGCTTTTAAGGCGTTTCCCGCTGATTTTTTATGGTTCATTCAGTTCGAAAATCCATAGTCCACAAGTTTGTCGCCATTTCCATTAATGATTTGCAACCGAGTTCCCGAGCTGCCCCGTTGTAATGCGGCTGGGAAATGAACTATAGAGCACTACTCAGTACTTATATAGAAGTACTGGAGTCCTCTCTATAGAAGTACTGCAGTACCGATTATAGAAGTACTGGGACATACTGAACTGAACTCTTTAAAATGTCAGAACAAGTCTTGACTTATTACATATAGCTTGTCTTAATCGCTTAATTGAAAATTCGCAAGAACCTTTATCTGCTTTCACGCCTTCAAGTCCCTGCAACTCGTTGAATTCGAGAACGGAAAGGTGAAAGATGCCTCCTTCACGGTTGTTTCACACAGAGAGATGTTTAGGGAATGTGGAATATTTGTGAAGGATGTATCTTTCACAATATTTTATTCATAATCAGATTGTTATAAGGGGGTGAAGGCGTGAAGCTTACAAACGGTGATTTACATTTAAACATAAGGACACTTTCATTTAAAGGAATGAAGCGGGACATTAAATGATAATTTGGCGCACGGAGTGCGCAGTTACGAGCTACAAGCTACGAGTAAAGTCACTGAGTATGCTGTGCGTAGCAACTTGTAGCTGCGGGCAAAGCCCGCTAAATTCCCATTTTTATTAGGATAAAAGATAAATCCGCCTCTCTTTATTCGATTTTACGATAAACTGTGTACCTTTGTGTTCGTTTTTAGAAATCAAGTATGGCTACACCGACTAAAGGAAAAGCTCCCGCTCCGAAGGCATCAACAAAAGCACGTCGTCGTACTACCACTCCAAAGAAGAAACAGCAGGAGAAGGTGGTGCGGGAAGTGCGGAATATGCCTGTGTGGGTGCGTAATCTGTTGGCACTGTGTATCGTGCTGGTGTTTTCCGCAGGCTTTTACTATTTCTTTATTCGTCCCTACGCTTATCGTTGGAAACCGTGTTATGGCTTAAAAGGCTATGGCGTGTGTATGCCTTGCGATTATGAGGTGCATGGCATCGACATCTCACATTACCAGGGTGGCATTGATTGGAGGCAATTGGCGCAGACGCATGCCGGGGAATTCCCCATTCGTTTTATCTTTATGAAAGCCACGGAGGGCGGCGACCATCGGGATGATACTTTCCGGCAACACTTCGATTCGGCCTACAAGTATAATTTTATTCGGGGTGCCTATCATTTCTTTCGCCCTCATACGGACGCGCGCAAACAGGCGGATTTTTTCATTCGCAACGTGAAGTTGCTTCCCGGCGACCTTCCTCCCGTCCTGGATGTGGAAGATCGCGGGAAACGTAGCAAGGAGGAATTCCAGCAAGCGGTAAAGACGTGGCTGGATGACGTGGAAGCTCATTATGGGGTGAAACCTATCCTCTATACTTCCTATAAGTTTAAGATGCGTCATTTGGACAATCCGGTCTTTGACGCCTATCCTTACTGGATTGCCCATTATTACGTAGATTCTGTGCGCTATAAAGGCCGTTGGCACTTTTGGCAACATACAGATGTGGGGACTGTTCCCGGGGTGGAGGAAGAAGTAGACCTGGATGTGTTCAACGGCACATTGGAACAGCTTGACTCACTTAGGCTAAGATGAATTTTACGGTAGCCCATCGGTTTTTCTCTTGTTGTCCGTCATACTGTAACCCCAACCTTTCGGCCTCGGCCCGCAGCGCAGGGATGTCTTCCGTATAGAATCCGCTGATTAGCAGCATGGCTCCTGCAGTCATGCGTGCCACATAATGACGCATGTCCTGCAGTAGGATGTTGCGGTTGATGTTGGCTATTATGACATCGAACGGACCTTTTTCGGCTAAGGAAGAAGCATCGCCTTGGTAGACTTCAATGTTGTCCAAGTGGTTGAGCGCGATGTTTTCCTGTGAGTTGCGCACGCACCAATCGTCTATGTCCACTGCGGTGCAAGACTTGGCTCCGCGCATTCGTGCCAGGATGGCGAGGATGGACGTGCCGCATCCCATGTCGAGTACGTTTTTCCCTTGTAAGTCCGTGTTTAGCAGTTCACCGATGATGAGGCTGGTTGTCTCGTGGTGTCCCGTGCCGAAAGCCATCTGTGGATTGATGACGATGTCATACTCTGCTTGGGGCACATCGTGGTGGAAAGTGCTGTGGATGACACAACGGTCGCCTATCACGATGGGCTGGAAGAAGTTCTTCTCCCATTCCTCGTTCCAGTCCTTGTCTTCGGCTTCCGTATAACTATATGTGATGTCGGTATGGGGTAGGGGATATGCAGCTATCGCCTGTTGGACATCCTCTTTATGATACAGGTCGGCTTGGATATAGGCGGCGATGCCGTCCGGTTGTTCTACGAAGCTTTCAAAACCTACGTCGGCCAATACGGCGCTTAGCACATCGTTTACAGTCTCGTTGCAAGGATTCGTGTGGAAAATAAATTCTAAATATTTCATTGTTTTGACGTTAGTATGTTAAATACAGTAGGTAGATTAGTGTAGTTCTTAAACTTTTAGTATATTTGTTTGTCCTAAGAATACAGTGCTTGCAAAGATAGGCCGATTTTAGGAAAATACCTATACTTGGCGAAGGTTTTTTCTATCTTTGGGCAAGTGGAGGACAAAGTGCCTTCTTAGGAATATTTAGGTGTGGAACTTAAAACTTACGTATATGAAAAAGATTGTTTTTTTATTACTTGTGGCTCTGTGTCTGCCGTGGACGCTTATGGCGCAGACCGTGGAGGACGACCTTTACTACGTGCCTTCCAAGAAGAAGACGGAGCAGAAAAAGGAACGGAAAAATGATTCGGGCATACGTCGCAGTACGTCCGACAACGTGATAGTGGTGGAAACACGGAAACCGGTGGTCAGTGTGGCTTCTTCGGGGACAACTACGGTGGTCGTGAAGGACAGGAAAGGGAATGTGCGCGATGTGGACGAGTACAATCGCCGCTATGACGCGAAGGAATACAACTTTGCTCAGGCTGAAGATACGCTCTATATCGAAGAGAAAGCAGTGCCCGATCCCGATGGCGAGTGGGTCAACGGTTTCGACGGTTCGCAGGACGACTATGAATATGCCATGCGCATTATCCGCTTCCGCAATCCGCGTTATGCCATCAGCATTAGCAGCCCGCTTTATTGGGATGTGGTCTATGGGTTGAACTCTTGGGATTGGAATGTCTACACCGATGGGCTTTATGCATACGCTTTCCCGACATTCACCAACCGCTTGTGGTGGGATTGGCGCTATGGTTGGGATTGGGGCTGGCCTTATTACGGATGGAATTGGGGCTGGAATGGCTTCTACTTTGGTTGGGGCGGATTCTATGCCGGTTGGGGCGGTTGGTACGGTCCTGGCTGGGGCTGGCATCATCCTTACTATGGTCCCGATTGGGGTTGGCATCATCACCACCATCATCCCGGTTATTGGGGACCGCGTAACACCTATACCGCTCGACGCTCTGTCGGTGTACGCGGCGGAGGAGGAACTTCACGCTATTCATCGGGCTCGCGTACGACAAGCGGTGCAGCGACTCGTGTGGCAGGTCAGGCAAGACGCACGGCGGGTTCTTCATCAGGCCGTGTAGTGGGTACGCGTTCTACAACACGTAGTAGTGGTGTGCGTGCTACTTCTGCAGGTTCGCGCCGTGGTACTTATACTCGTCCCAGCAGTACACGCAGTTCGTCGTATGAAGTGGGACAAGGAACTTCAACTTCTCGTCGTCAGTCTACTACGGTGAACGGGTCGAGCAGGCGTGGCGCACCTTCCTATAATCGGGGAAGTTCAACGATGCCTTCACGCACGTATCAGTCACAATCGCGCCGTAATAATAATTATAACAATTATAACAACAATAATAATACGCGCAGTTATAACAGTCGTTCAAGCCAAAGCCGTTCTTCATTCTCTACGGGTGGCGGAGGAAGTAGTTTTCGTTCATCTGGCGGTGGAGGAGCTTCCCGTTCCGGTGGAGGCGGAAGTAGCCGTAGAAGGTAAGGTGAGGAAGATTGATGGATAGTTCTATTTTATTTTGTAGTAGATAGTATGAAAAAAATTATAATGGGAGTGTCGATGCTATTGTTGGCATTGACACAAGGTCATACGCAAACGGTGTATGACGGAGCTGATTTTACTGCCAAAGATTTGAACGGAAGTGCCCGTTTTGTCGGTATGGGCGGTGCCATGGGCGCTTTGGGCGGTGACATTTCAACGATAGGCACCAATCCTGCGGGCATAGGAATTTATCGGAGCAATGACATAATGGTCTCCTTTGGATATTCTGCTTTGGATGCGGAAGCCGATTATGGCGGAGGAACTTATTCGGCAAGCAAAAACCGTTGGAACTTTGATAACGTGGGTTTGGTCTATTCCTCAAAAATAGGCAACAAGACACCATTGCGGTATGTTAATTTCGGATTCAATTATCATAAGGCCAAAAACTTCCATCGGAATATGACGATGGCGGGGGATTTGGGAGGCCAGTCGCAACTGTTTCAGATAGCCGGACTGAGCGATGGCCTTACGCCGGAGTATTGGAACAATGGTTCTATCTTTGACGATAATGACATTGGATGGCTTTCGGCTTTGGCGTGGGAAGGTTACTTGATAGGTCCCAGTATTACCGGTGAGAATACAGGATATTTGCATCAAGACGCCAACGGACAACAATACTATATAGACTCCAACAATAATCTGACGTTCGATGCGGTAGGAGCGGATGGAAAACCCAACAGTTTGGCTTACGAAGATTACGGACTTTACCAGACAGAGCCGGATGTTGTAGGAACTTCCCCTTATTTGCGCGAGTATCGTTCACGGGAGAGCGGAGGCATTGACGAGTACGATTTCAATGTAGCTTTCAACTTCAATGACCGTGTTTATTTAGGGGTGACCGTGGGAGTCTATGATTTGGATTATAACAAATATACCTTGTATAATGAAGATAGCCAAGGTGAAGGAGGTTATGGTTATCAGATAGAAAGTTTCAACAACATCAGTGGTGCCGGTGTGGATGTGAAGTTTGGGGCCATCTTGCGCCCGTTCCAATACTCGCCGTTGCGCATAGGGTTGGCTTTTCACACCCCGATATTCTATAAGTTGACTCACAGTACGTCTGCCAGTATGATTTCCGACTTTGCGACAGACGTCATCGACACCTACGATTATTTGAATGGCGGTGATATGAAGATGGAATACCAACTGAAGACACCGTGGACTTATAACGTCAGTTTGGGCTATACGGTAGGAAATTATCTGGCTTTGGGTGCAGAGTATGAGTATCAGGATTATGGCAGTATGAAGTTTGATGATCCAGGGGGGATGAATATGGCGTTCGAGACGCAGCAGGCGCGGAATAACTTAAAGGGTGTTCATACTTTGCGTGTGGGTGCGGAATACAAAGTAATTCCCCAGTTTGCATTGCGTGTGGGATATAATTTGCAAACCTCTCCCTACAAAGACGAGGCGATGAAAGTCCTTCCGCTCAATTCCATCCGTACGGATACGGATTTTATGAATCTGAAATCACTGAACAATTATACGTTGGGTATCGGCTATCGGGGTTCGATGTTTTATGCGGATTTGGCTTATCAACTAAGTTCCCAGAAAGCGGATTTTTATCCGTTCGTATATTATGAGTTGGCCGACAATGTGGGAAACGTGGGTTATAGTGAACTTCCTCCGGTCGCTAAAATGAAATTTAGCCGTAGCAAGGTTCTTTTAACGATAGGAATGCGTTTCTGATAGGCGGATATTATTTCTTCAATAGGGTGAAGAGGCCATTGCAGATTTAATCTGCAATGGCTATCTTTGCCCTGTTTTTTTATAAAAATGAAATAGAAAGATGAAAAGAAACGCATTGGTACGTCCCCTTTTACCCGCTCTTTTGGTAGGGGTACTTACGCTGACTTCTACCTTGTCCGGATGCAAGGAGAAGGATATGTCTATGAAGATGAATGAGCCGCGCAACATTCGCGGAGTGGCCAATTTCGGCCGTACTTTCGGTGACTTGAACCAGAAGCAATTGAACATTGCGCAGACCATCGGCATTGAGCCCATAACTTCGCGGGCGGATGCGGAACGTATGACTGACCGGTTGGTACAAATTGAGGAAAACGAACGTTATGCCATCGACTCGTTGACTCATTCCATTCCTTATCTGATACCCGGTGCCGCTTCTTTGCTGGACACTATCGGGCAGAATTTCCTGGATTCTTTGGCATCCAAGGGATTGAACCCGAACAAAATCATTGTGACTTCCGTACTTCGCACCGGTAATGATGTGAAACGCCTTCGCCGTCGCAACACGAATGCCTCCGCTCGTTCTACCCATATGTATGGCACGACTTTCGACATCAGTTGGAAACGTTTTGAGAAAGTGGAAGACGAGGACGGACGTCCTATGCAGGACGTCGCCCCCGATACATTGAAACTGGTGCTGGCCGAAGTGTTGCGCGACTTGCGCCGGACGGAATGTTGCTACATCAAATACGAGATTCGGCAAGCTTGTTTTCACATCACAACTCGCCGGCCGTAGCTTCTTCCAACATACGCCAGGCGGTGGGTAACATCTGTGCGAGGTCTCCTGCTGTCATACCGGTCATACCCTGGCGTTTCCGGCACATATCACCCGCTAATCCGTGAATATACACGCCCAGACGGGCCGCGGTAGTCGTGTCATATCCTTGTGCCAAGAGTGCTAATAATACGCCAGTCAACACATCGCCGCTGCCGCCTGTAGCCATTCCCGGATTGCCGGTAGGGTTGAACCAACACTTCCCTTCGGGGGTAATGATGGCTGAATAAGCTCCTTTTAGTACGATATGTACTCCGGCGGTACGAGCCAGTTGGCGTGCCTTTTCCAGACGCTCGTAGGAGTTGCGGCAGGTTCCTGCCAGGCGTTCCAGTTCTTTGGGGTGCGGGGTCAGGATGCTGCCTTGGGGCAGGCGGTTCAGAAATTCCCGATGTTCGCCTAAGATGTTCAGCGCGTCGGCATCAATGACTATAGGCGTTTGGCAAGATTCTATCTGCTGCAGCACGGCATCCACCGTTTCGGCTCTTTGTCCCAGACCCGGCCCGATGGCCACGGCTTGGTAATCGTCCGTATCTGTATACTCCGAGAAACAAGTTTCGCTGTAGTCCAGTTCCGTCATCGCTTCCGGTACTGCGGTTTGAACAATACCGTTGTTGCAGAAAGGAACGTGTACCGTCAGCAACCCTACGCCGGAGCGCAGGCAAGCTTTTGCCGCCAGTATGGACGCTCCTGCCATCCCTTGTGAGCCTGCAATCAGTAACGCTCTTCCGAAGTTGCCTTTATGGGCGAACTTGCCGCGTGGCTTTAGCATAGGCGGTATGTCATTGTCCTCGGTCAGCGCATAATCCGTTTCCGTCTGCTCCATCGCTTCGGCACTCAGTCCGATGTCCAGTAATTCCCACTTGCCTACGTAAGGCTCATTTTCAGCGAACAGAAAAGCCAGTTTGGGCAGTTGAAGACTCAAGGTCAAGTCCGCGCGGATGATGTTTGCCAGTACGTTATAAGAATTGTCCTCGCCCATCAATCCCGAAGGAACATCAATGGCCACTACTTGGGCAGGTGCCGCATTGATGTATTTCACCACTGCGGCAAATCCTCCGGACAGAGGCTTGTTCAGCCCGCTTCCGAAGAGCCCGTCTATGACTATATGTTCAGCGGTAAGCTGTGGAGGTG